>JAZQCX010000022.1:0-16980 GCA_045546495.1 Acetatifactor sp.
TCAATCAACTCCCATGTCCGGTCCTTACTACCGTCATTTACAAACAGAATAAAGCTGTCCTCTGCAATTTTTCCCTTCGCGATTAAGTCGTTCAGAACTCCCCGCAATGCCTCAGAAGCAATTTTCAGTACTTCTTCCTCGTTATAACAGGGCACTACGATTGCCAGCTTCTCCATAGCAACTCTCCTTTACCAATCCAGCAAATTATTCATCCCAGTTGTGATAAACTGCCTGCACATCATCATCTTCATCCAACAAATCAAGGGTCTTATTCAAATTCTTGATTGCGGTTTCATCCGTAAGCTCAACGTAATTCTGGGGAATCATGGTAACCTCTGCGCTCAGCATCGGAATGCCTGCCTCCTCTAATGCCTTACGAACCTCTTCAAAGCCATCGGGATCGGTCAAAATTTCGTAGCTGTCCTCTTCCTCCGCGAAGTCCTCTGCGCCGGCATCCAACGCCGTCATCATCAGATCATCCGCCTCCAGCTCACACTCTTCCTTATCGATGATAATCTGTCCCTTTTTATCGAACATGAAGGACACACAACCAGGGGTACCGATGTTTCCCTGTCCCTTTGTAAACGCACTTCTTACGTTTGCCGCCGTACGGTTCTTGTTATCCGTCAACGCATCAACGATGATTGCAATACCGTTAGGTCCGTATCCTTCATAGGTTACATACTCATAATTTACGTTACCCACATCTCCGGCAGCCTTCTTGATACCTCTCTCGATAGTATCGTTAGGCATGTTGTTGGACTTTGCCTTTGCAATCACTGCAGCCAGTTTAAAATTGTTGGAGGGGTCGGGACCGCCTTCCTTTACTGCTACGGCAATTTCTCTTCCGATAATGGTAAAAATTTTACCCTTTGCCGCGTCGTTTTTTTCTTTCTTGTGCTTAATATTTGCAAATTTTGAATGGCCTGACATAATTATTCTCCTTTTTCAATTCCTATATTACCGCAAAACAATTCTATTGTGCTTCTTCCTTTGCTTCGCCCGCGTCTTCCGCTACATCCTCAGGCAGCTTTGTTACAAGCACACTCTGAATCATCTTGTTTTCTACTGATAAGATTTTGAAATTATATCCCTTGTAGTCTACGTCAAACTGCTCGTCCGGCTCCGGTATTTTATCCAGTCTGGAAATCAAAAAGCCGTTTACGGTGTCGCACTCTTCCTCCTCAAAGGAAATGGAAAAACGCTCCTCCAGCTCGTCCAGACGGGTCTGCCCCTCTACTACATACTCGTCATTTCCCTTTTCTTCAATGAGCTCGTCATCCTCATCATACTCGTCCAGAATATTACCTACAATCTCTTCCAAAATGTCTTCCATTGCGATAATTCCGTCCGTCTGGCCATATTCGTCCACAACGATTACCATCTGAAGCTTCTCCGCCTGCATTTCGCGGAACAATTCATCAATATTCTTCGTCTGAGGCACAAAATAAGGCTCCCGGAGCAGGTCTTTCTGCTCACTCAGGGGCTGGTCTGCCATTGCACTATCCATATGGAACCGCATTACATCCTTCAGATGCAGAATACCTACGATGCGGTCAATATTTTCTTCATACACCGGATATCTGCTGTACTTCTCCTCCAGCATAAAGCGCATAACCTCGCGCAGGCTGGCAGCTCCGTCCACAGCCACAATACTCCGTCTGTGGGTCATGATATCCTGTGCTTCCTTGTCTCCAAGCTCAAAGATATTGGAAATCATCTCCGCTTCGCTGGCCTGAATCACTCCCTGCTCATGACCTTCATTTACCATGCTGATGATTTCTTCTTCCGTCACATCACATTCCTCGGTATTACCGTTAATACCGAACAGCCGAAGCAGTCCCTTTGCGGTAAACCACATAATCCATGTAACCGGTGATAAAACGGTTGCAAAAAAGCATACGATATTTACACCTGCATATGCCCATTTCTCTGATTTCTTTGCTCCCAGCTTCTTAGGGAACAGGACACCCAACGCCATCGTTATGTACAAAACCAACAGTGCAAAAAGCACCGCGGTTATGACATCCGGCTTGTACCGAAGCAGCAATTCCATGTATAATGCTCCGATAGTCAATCCGGAAAGCGTCGTAATCAGCCAAACCGTATTTTTATATTTCGCGGGATTGTCGATTATTTTCTTTAATCTGACTGATTTCTTATCCTTGTCTTCCTCGGCCCTCCTTTCAATCTCTGATTCGCTCAAAGACTCAAAAGCCGCTTTGAAGCCGTAGAAAAAGATATCAATCAATAAAAGTACAATAAAAAAAATAATACTGGCAGTAGGCCCACCGTCGTCCATCTTAGGTTTCATCCTCCAAAATTCTTATATTCTGAAATTCTTCAGTAACATCCATAAATATACCATTCCTCGACATATTCGTCAAGAAGCGCGTCAATATCTTATGTATCCAGTTCCAGGCTAATCATCAGTGCTCTGTTTACCTTTCGCATAATTTCACCGTCCAGATGGCACACCTTATCCTTCAATCGCTTTTTATCAATGGTGCGCAGTTGCTCCAAAAGCACTACCGAATTCTTATCCATATCATAAAGGGATGCATCCAGCTCAATATGGGTTGGCAGCTTCGCCTTATTCATCTTAGACGTAATGGCAGCACAGATGACCGTAGGACTATGCTTATTCCCTACGTCATTCTGGATAATCAGAACCGGTCTGATACCTCCCTGCTCCGACCCTACAACAGGTCTTAGGTCTGCATAATATACATCTCCTCGTCTCATTTTCCCTCCAAAAAAGCTAATTTACTCAGGAAAAGTATTACCGTCTTTTTCAGATGTATACCTTGCAATCTGCCTTTATCACATATTATCAGGATTCCTTGTAGAGCCTTGGAATCCGTAGGGAAATATCACACACAAGCTCATAGTTAAACCGTCCCGACAGCTTCCCCAAAAGTTCCGCCGTAATCTGCTCCGCGCCGTCGCATCCGAGCAGCGTCACTCTGTCTCCTTCCGTTGCACCGGGAATATCCGTCACATCCACCATAAACTGATCCATACAGATTCTTCCCAGAATCGGTGCTTTCTTTCCTCTGATTAACACATAGCCTTTACCGGAAAGGCTCCTGGGATAACCGTCGCCGTAACCCAGAGGCACAGTAGCTACACGCATATCCTTCTTTGCCGTAAAGGTACCTCCGTAGCTTACGGACTGCCCCCCATGAATGGTCTTACAGTACACAATTTCACTGTACAGAGACATGGCAGGTCGAAGCATGGAAAAATCCTCCGCCACCTCTTCGGATGGAACCAGGCCGTACAAAACTACGCCCGCTCTGACAGCATCCATTTTTGCCTCCGGCAGTTCCACAATACCTGCACTGTTCGCACAATGCTTTACAGGAATTTTAAGTCCCAATTCTTCCTCAATCTTTCGAATAAACTCCCGGAATCCTGAAAGCTGCGCCTCCGCATAGGTCTTATCCTTTTCATCCGCCCTTGCAAAATGGGTAAAAATACCCTCTATTTCGATGCCCTCATACGATGTAAGCTCCCGTACAAAAGCAAGCCCCTCTTCATCCGGTGTAATGCCGATACGACTCATACCGGTATCTACCTTAATATGCACTTTTACCGGCTTACCCGTCTTACGTCCCGCCGCATCCAGCAAAGGCAGCGTATCCTTACGGAAAACCGCACCGCGAATTTTTCTCTCCGCCATTGCCTCATAGGCATAAGGAAAAGTATGCCCCAAAATCAATAAAGGCTTTGTGATTCCGGCCTCCTGTAATTCTACCGCCTCCTCAAAGGTTGCAATTGCGAAACCAAACATAAATTCCAAGGGTTCCAACGCCTTTGCAACCGGGACACTGCCGTGACCGTAACCGTTTGTTTTTATGACCGCAAGCATTTTTGTTTCCGGCGACAGATTTTTCACCATACACCGGGCATTTTCTCTTACCGCGTCCAAATCTATTTCCGCATATCCTCTTCTGCAATCCTGCGGAATTTTTTCCTGCATTGCCATCTTTTTATTTATCCTTTCCAAGATCTCTTTCTTTCATCACGTCGCACAGAGCCACTAAATCGCCCGCCATACAACCGTATTCTCCAAGCTCCCTCGCCGCGCGGTCACCCACCGCCCCGTGAAGATATACGCCTGCACAGGCCGCTTCATAAGACTTCATTCCCTGTGCCAGTAACGCTCCAAGCATTCCCGCAAGCACATCACCGCTTCCTGCTGTTGCCATACCGCTGTTTCCGGTAAGATTAACGTACACCTTTTCTCCGCATGCACATACCAGCGTCCTTGCGTCCTTCGCAACCACCACAGCTCCCAGTTCCTCTGCCAGTTCCTTTCCGCAGTCTGCCGGAGATTCCTTCAACACCGTAACAGACTTACCGGTCAATCGTGACAGTTCTCCCATATGAGGGGTAAGAATGATATTTCTGCCTGCTTTTCCGGTCTCCCGGCACAAATCACGCAACTCCACATGCTCTGCCAGTAAATTCAGACCGTCCGCATCTATTACCATCGGCAACCGGCAATTCTTCAATACCTGCTCCAACAGCTGATATGCCCGGCTGTCCTTTCCGATTCCGGGACCGATAACCACAACATCCGCCCAGCCTTGCAACTGCGCTGTCAAATCCGTTCCGGTCTGTAGTAACGCCTCCGGCACGGTCTGCTGTAAAATTTCCCGATTTTCCGGCAAAGTTACCACCTTCACCATGCCGGCTCCGGTGCGATACGCGGCCTTTGCCGCAAGGGTTGCGGCTCCCGACATATTCTCACTTCCCGCAATTAACAGTACCTTTCCGAAGATCCCTTTATTGCCTGCCTTGTCTCTTTTCGGGAGCAAATCCGCGGGCTTCTCATCGTAAGTAAACCATTCCGGATTCCTGCCGAAAAAAGCCGCCTCAGTTATCCCGATTTGTGCAGTTGTCACTTTTCCTGCCGCCTCACAGCCCGGATATAACACGAGTCCTCTCTTACAAAAACCAAAGGTAACCGTCTCATCTGCATAAACCGCGGTTCCCAATATCCTTCCGGTATCTCCGTGAATTCCGCTGGGCATATCAAGTGCAAGCCGATAGCCGCCCAGTTTCGAAAAACATTCTACCGCGTCTTTGTAGTTTCCCGCAAGGTCTCGGGAAAGTCCCACGCCGAACAGAGCATCTACCAGTATATTATATTCCTTTTTTCCGGGTTTGGCACTAAATTCCACAGAATAATGTGTTAAAATTTCCCGTTGACGCTTCCAAAGCTCCGTGGCTTTCTGTTCCTCTCCCACACACCAGACCTCTGTGTGTATACCGTCCTCCGCAAGAAGTCGTGCCAATGCCAGACCGTCCGCTCCGTTATTCCCCATTCCAGCCATAACAAGAACGCTTCCCTCACCGCTTTTACAGCCGCAATCGGAAAGACGCTCTCTGATTCGTTTAAAAGCACTAAGCGCTGCCCTCTCCATCAGTACAATTGCGGGAATACCGATTTTCTCTATTGTATTTCTGTCGTATAATTTCATTTCATCCGCTGACACAATATATTTCATCTCAGTCTCCACTCCAAGCATCTTTTCTTCCCGAACAATCCGCAAGGGCAATCACACTGACAACCTGATATCCAAAGCTTCTTCACACGTTAAAACAGACCGCATACAGGTTGCCCCGTTGCAGTCTGTTACTCTTCAGGATGATTCTGCATATCGAACATATTAACCACCTCGGCACCGAAAACATCGTGCATATAGGAATAAATCCTACGGTTTTGCAGTTCCATTTCCTGTTTTCTTATCAGTCGCTTTTTTAGCTCTATACGAATCTCCGTAACCCACTCGGCAATCTCTTTGATTTCTTCCCGATTGTCCTGCATGGTATCATAGCAGCAGTCCATGGTCGCCAGCATCAGCTCCATATTCAGCCTGTTGATCTCTCGCGGAAGCTCCAGCAGTTCATCCTGATAGCTTTCCATACGATCATTGCATTCCTCCACAAGCCTTTTATGTTGCTCCAGCTTTTTTTCGATTTCCGGATTACCGCTCTGCTCTGCTTCATCTGCCATGGCGACAATCTCGTTCATCAGCTTCCTTTTCAGCCGCTTAATGTCCTTTGTTTCCGTATTTAGCTTGCCCTGACGCTTTAACAAATCGTTCAGCTGCTCTTCCTTACCGGAAAGCATCTTCCGGGTTCTCTCATCCAACAGCTTATACCACTTATTATCCAACGTCAATACGGGAATCTGTTTCCCCCTAAGAGCTTCCTCGAACTCGTGCTTCATGGTCACCTCCCAGTCAGCCCTTTTCCTGCTCCTTCATATAACGATTAATGTTGTAAGACAGCTTCATCAGGCTGTCGGAAAGATGTACATTTTCCACCTGAATACCGTCCGGCACATTCAAATCCACATGTGCAAAATTCCAGATGGCACGGATGCCGTTCTGCACCAGTGTCTCAACAACATCCACGGCACTGGTCTTAGGGATGGTAAGTACGGCAATATCAATCTCATTCTCCCGTACAAACTTCTCCAGTTCTTCCATGGGCATCACATGAACACCTCTTACCTCCTGCCCGATTAGAGCCGGGTTCTGGTCGAACATGCCGCGGAAGATAAAGCCACGCCTTTCGAAATTCATGTAATTACCCAAAGCACGTCCCAGATTTCCTGCACCGATAATGATAAAATTATGCTGCTTGTCCAGACCTAAAATCTTTCCGATTTCACTGTGCAGGTATGCCACGTTATAACCGTAACCCTGCTGACCGAAGCCACCGAAATTATTAAAATCCTGACGAATCTGGGAAGCTGTAACCTTCATCAGCTCACTCAAATCCTGCGATGAAATTCTCTCTACTCCTGCATCCTTTAAATCCCCCAGATAACGAAAATATCTGGGCAGACGACCGATGACCGCCTGTGAAATTTCTTTTTCTTCCAACGGTATTTCCTCCAAACACATTCTATTGTATTTAAGTTTAACAGGTCGTTAAAAAAATGTCAATGAATTGTCCCGAGAAAATGTCGAAAGTTCAATGCAAAAAGCCGCTTTTTCTTACAACATTTTATCCAGCGTTTCCCGGATTGCCTGAATAAACTCCAGGCTGTTCAATACAACGGGATTTTCGCAGGTAGAAATCAGAGAAAGGCTCTTTGTCATTTTCCCTTCCTCTACGGTACGGATACATGCTGCTTCCAGCTTTTCTGCGAAGGCGGAAAGCTCTGCGTTGCCGTCCAGCTCGCCTCTCTTCTTTAGCGCACCTGTCCACGCAAAAATCGTTGCGATGGAGTTTGTAGAGGTCTCCTCACCCTTTAAATGCTTGTAATAATGACGCTGCACTGTTCCGTGCGCCGCCTCATACTCGTAAACACCGCTGGGCGATACCAATACGGAGGTCATCATGGACAAATCACCGTATGCAGTCGCCACCATATCGGACATTACATCACCGTCATAATTCTTACAAGCCCAGATAAAGCCGCCTTCGGAACGGATTACTCTTGCCACTGCATCATCAATCAGCGTATAGAAATAGGTGATTCCAAGTTCCTCGAACTTCTCCTTATACTCCTTATCGTAGATTTCCTGGAAAATATCTTTAAAGGTATGGTCGTACTTTTTGGAAATGGTATCCTTTGTGGAAAACCATAAATCCTGCTTTGTATCTACCGCATACGCAAAGCATGCTCTCGCAAAGCTGGAAATGGACTTCTCCGTATTATGAACACCCTGCAGGATTCCCGCACCGTTAAAGGTATGTATGGTTTCTCTTACTTCCGTACCATCCTCTGCGGTAAACACAAGCTCAGCCTTGCCTGCTCCGGGTACTTTAATTTCTACGTTCTTATAAACATCACCATATGCATGACGGGCAATTGTGATAGGCTTTGCCCAGTTCTTTACATAAGGAACGATACCCTTTACCAAAATAGGCGCACGGAATACGGTTCCGTCCAAAATCGCACGAATGGTTCCGTTAGGGCTCTTCCACATTTCCTTTAAATTATACTCTGTCATTCTTGCCGCATTGGGCGTAATGGTTGCACACTTCACGGCAACACCATACTTCAAGGTTGCATTTGCACTGTCTACGGTAACCTGATCATCGGTGGCATTACGGTTTTCCAACCCTAAGTCGTAATACTCTGTCTTTAAATCAACATACGGGGTCAACAACTCATCCTTAATCATCTGCCAGAGAATTCTGGTCATTTCATCTCCGTCCATCTCTACCAAAGGCGTGGTCATTTTAATTTTTTCCATAGTTGCTCTCCTTTTCATAGGCCTCGTGCAGCCCGTTCTTTACCATATTTTCATAGGCATTTATCATATGCTGATGCGCCAGCTGCTCTGCCAGCTCACTCTTTCCGTCACGAATCGCCTCCATAATCTTCTTATGCTCTTCGTTAGACTTAGGTCCGCGGTTTACATTGGAAAGGGTCTTTTTACGGACACGCAGGACATACTGGTGGAAATCCTTTAACTGATGCTCTAAAATCTTACTGTTGCAAGCTTCATAAAGGATTTCATGGAAGCGATTATCCAGCTCCGCAAGTTGCTCCAAATGTCCCTTACCGGCATGAAATTCCGCCAGATAGACATTCTCTTCCATCTCCTCCATCTGTTCTTTTGTGATATGCTCCGTCGCCCAGCGGGCACACAAACCCTCCAGCAGGGAACGAATCATATAAATATCCTTTACGTCCTTCTCCGTAATTCCCGTTACATAAGCTCCCTTATTGGGAATAATCTGGATTAAGCCCTCCAGCTCCAGCTGTCGGAACGCCTCACGGACAGGAGTTCTGCTGACACCAAGCTCCTCTCCGATTGCCACTTCCTTTAATTCCTCATGCTCCGCATATTTTCCGCTTAAAATATCGTCACGAAGCTTATGAAATACCCTGCCGCGCAAGGAGTACTTATCCGTAACCTCCTGCTTTACATCATAATGACCCATTTTGCCACTCCTGTAAATGCTGCTTAAAAGCTAATATTTTTCTCGATACAAACCTGGTTCAGGCAGGCTACAATTTCATCGTCTGTCATAACCGTCACACGACCGTTTGCGTATTCCTCATCTACCCAAAGCTTGATTTCCTTCACAAGCTCGGAGTTCTTATCCACCTGTTTATCACCCTTGAGCTTATAGTAGGTGTTAATCCAATGCGCGATTCCCGCAAGACCGGAGGTGTTGGAAATTGCACAAAGCACGGGTCGGTTTAAGAACTTCTCCGTATCAAAAATATTATAGATTTCCTCATTCTTCAGCAGACCGTCTGCGTGAATACCCGCTCTTGTACGTTAAAGTTCTTGCCCACAAACGGCGTTCTGGGCGGAATCTGGTAGCCGATTTCCTTCTCGTAGTACTCAGCAAGCTCTGTAATTACGGTAGTATCCATGCCGTTTAAGTCACCCTTCAGCTGGGCGTATTCGAATACCATCGCCTCCAGAGGCGTATTTCCGGTTCTCTCTCCGATACCAAACAACGAAGTATTGATACCGGAACAGCCGTAAAGCCACGCAGTCGTGGAGTTGGACACTGCCTTATAGAAATCGTTATGTCCGTGCCACTCAATCAACTCGTGAGGCACGCCTGCATGGGTATGAATCGCATAAATAATACCCTGTACGCTTCTGGGAATTACGGCACCGGGATAATTGACACCATAGCCCATGGTATCGCAGGCACGTACCTTAATCGGAATCTTGTACTCCTCCATCAGCTTCATCAGTTCCAAGCAGAAAGGTACAACATAACCGTAAATATCCGCTCTTGTAATATCCTCCAAATGACAACGGGGACTGATACCCTCGTCCAGACAATCGCGGATGACACTCAGATAATGCTCCATTGCCTGTTTTCTTGTCATTTTCAGTTTCAGGAAAATGTGATAGTCGGAGCAGCTTACCAGGATACCCGTCTCCTTCATGCCAAGCTCCTTTACCAGCTTAAAATCTTCCTTGCTTGCACGAATCCAGCTGGTAATTTCCGGGAATTCGTAGCCTCTTTCCATACACTTATAAACAGCATCCCTGTCCTTTTTACTGTACAGGAAAAACTCGCTGGCGCGAATCATGCCGTTGGGACCACCCAGCTTATGCAGATAATCGTAAATGGTCACAATCTGCTCCGCTGTATAGGGTGCGCGGGACTGCTGTCCGTCGCGGAAGGTGGTATCCGTAATCCAAATCTCCTTCGGCATATTATGAGGCACAATTCTGTCATTAAAAGGAATTTTCGGTACCTCTGAATAGGGGAACATATTTCGGAAAACGTTAGGTTTCTTAACGTCATCCAGGATATACATATGCTCCTCAATCTCCAACAGATTGTTTTTTTGATTCATCGTGACGGGGCGATTCTGAAATGCTTCATTTTCTCTCATAAACAAGTAACCATGCCTTTCCGCTTATTCTTGTATTAGTGTATACAATCATACCGTCCCTGTCAACTTATTTCAGCAAAAAATATAAAAAACATCAAGAATCATTCCAATAATCTCCTGATATTTATCATCCCCCACCCCTGCTGATTCCACGGAATTCCAAGGTCCGTGGCAGTATATTGCAATTTTTGCCTGCACTCATCATTTGTCATGGAAGGATATTTTTGTAAGGTTAACGCAACCGCACCGGACACGATAGGTGTCGCCATGGAGGTTCCGCTTTTCGCCACATAAGCATTTTTTCCCATTCTGAGAATCTCTTTTCTTTCCCCTTCTGCTCCGCATTCCTTCCTCCAAAGCCTTGGCGGTATGAATGCATAATTACAGGAAACAATGTTTGTTCCCGGCGCAACCACATCCGGCTTTCTGATTTTTGCTCCGGCTATGCCTCTTCCCGAATAGCTTTCACAGCGTCCGGGTTCTTTCCTATAATATTCTCCGTCATGACAGCCTACCGTAATGATGCGCATACTGCCTCCGACGCAGGCTAGGGAACCGTCCGCAGGTCCTTTATTTCCCGCAGCGCACACCACAACAATCCCTTCCTCCCAAAGCTGCTCTATTTTATCTTTTAATGCCTGTTCCTTTTTCTTTTTATCCATGGAACCAATTCCCACAGAGATATTCACAATCCGAATTCCATATTTTTCCCGCTCCGCGAGAACCCAGTCCAAGGCATTTAACATATGCTCCGTACATCCGTCCCCATTTTCATCCAGTACCTTTCCCACCACAAGCCGGGCACCGGGTGCAATCCCCCGATACCTGCCGCCGGATAAGCGTCCGTCTCCGCATATAATACCGCTGACATGTGTTCCGTGTCCGTTATCATCATAGGGCCGGTTTCTGCCCTCTACAAAATCCCGAAAGCACACTACTCTTCCAATCAAATCAGGATGTAACGCAATTCCCGTATCCAGAACAGCAACCGTGACTCCGCTTCCGTCTGTCATGAAGTCTTCCGCTACATCCTCCAACTGTTTTCTGACT
Source organism: Acetatifactor sp. (assembly GCA_045546495.1). Classification (GTDB taxonomy): domain Bacteria; phylum Bacillota; class Clostridia; order Lachnospirales; family Lachnospiraceae; genus Acetatifactor. The sequence continues at coordinate 11,402 of JAZQCX010000022.1, forward strand.
CTGTCCATAAAAAAGCCCCGCGCATACTTATTTTTATCATATGCCGGGGCCTTTTTTACGTTCTATTCTTTTTTCTTCTGCCTGCAAAAAACAATGCTGCTCCCGCAAAAAGCAAAACTATGCCGAGCGGTCTTTGAACCGCTCTTAATGAAATTGTGTTCTGTTGATTTTGCTCACCCAAAGATGCCGCTGCCTGAACAGAAACGGAAAGCTCCTGCAGTTCCCCTGCATCAACACCGATTCCGTATATTCCTATGGACGACACCTGATAGGTCTGTATTCTCAGTACCTCTTTGCCGTTCTGCAAGCCTTTACTTATTTCTATCTTTTCCAGCTGACCGTTACGATCCACAGCAACTGCCCTCAGCTGCTGACCCAGAAGGCTTTCCGGAACGGGAATGGTTACCGTGAGCATCTGTCGTCCAAGCTTAGAAACAGGAAGCCGACTGGCGTCCGTAAGGGTTACATCATAACAAACCATATCCCTTGGAAGCTGCTCGGAAAAAGCACGCATCCACGCCTTCTCCATCGTACTTTTATCTGTCATTTTGGAAAAAGTCAAATCATAATGCCTTGACGCCCCTTCTAATGTGGCAGTTGCACCTTCCATCTGACTTCTCACAGCATCCTCTGCAGCATCTGCACCCTCCCGGATAAACACAGTCACACCGGGTACTTCATTCTTCGATACTCTGCCGGGATTTCGATAAATCTCATTGGACAATCTGGTAGCCGATGATTCATAGGTCTGCTTCGGAGTATCTCCCGCATACTGTACCGCAATTTCCTCCAAAGCACGCACTCCTACCTCTTTCACCGTCGCAGGCAGGGAAAGCTTTTCCAGTGCCGTACCGCAAAAGGCTCTGTCCTTTATTTCTTCCAGTCCCTCATTTAACTGTACTCTTCGCAGGCCCGAGCAGGCTTCAAAAGCTGCCTCACCGATTACCCTCGTACTATCCGGCAAAACAAGGCTTTCGATTTCCGTATGTCCCTGGAAGACTTCCGCCGCAATTACTCTGACTCCTTCCGGCACCGTAACCTTCTCCGCATTTCCTCTATACGCCACCAGCACTCCGCCGCTTACCAGAAAATCCTCTCCGCTTCCTGCAAGGAAATCCGTCACCCATCTGCTGTAAGCAAACGCCTTAGGTTCTACGTTCTGAATGGTATCCGGCAGTTCAACCTCTGTCAATGCATCGCAGTGATAAAATGCTCCATAGGAAATCGTCGTAACGCCTGTGGGAATTCCGATTCCCGAAAGGGAGCTTCTTGCAAAGGCAAACTGCCCGATTTCGACAACGCCGGAAGGTAAAGAAAGCTTATCCAATGAATCATTCTTGTAGTATGCCTGGTCTGCCACCACTTTGCCGTCCACAACGGTATATTTCGGAATGCCTGTGGTTGTATTCATATCTGACTGCTGCAGTACCTGCTCCTGCCTGGACCTCATCGTCCCGGCATCCATGAAAAATACTGCCTGATTTCCAACTATATGAGTGGACCCAAGCACCTGCCCATCCACTACATAGGGCGGCTGCGTAGCCATCGGTGCATCTGTAGGGGAAGGCTCAGGTGTAGCTGTATTCTGTCCGTCACCATATCCCGCCACATCCTCATACTCCGGCATTTCCTTCTGCCTCTCATAAAAATTCAAAGCATAGCCATGTGCAACACTACCCTGTTCATAATGAATCTTTAACTTTGCACAGCCGTCAAAGGCTGTTTCATGGATGATTGTGGTCTCCTTCGGAATCGTGATATCCGTCATATTCACGCAATCCGCAAAAGCCTGTATTCCTATATTGGTTACCTTCGACGGAATCGTCATTTCCTTCAGACCTTTACAGCCCGTAAAGGCAAAATCACCCACCGCTGTCAATCCCTTACCCAACGTCACCGTTGCAAGATTATCACATCCCCAAAAAGCGTAGGGCTCGATTTTTTCCACACTTTTAGGTAAAACCACCCGCTCTAATACTGTGTTATTTTCAAAAGCGCTCTCACCAACGACTTTCACATCATCAGGAACAGACACGTCTTTCTCCGTGCCTTTATACTTTACCAGTATGTTCCCTTCCATGACAAAATCGGAAGCAGATGACGCCGCATCTGCCTCCGATACAGGAAGCGTCATTAGAATCAGTGCCGCTATCATAATCAGGACACCGCAGAGCCGCTTTCTTTTTCTCATACTCTAACCTTAACTTTTTTCTTTTTTCCGGAATCCTTCTGCATAAACAGGACAAAGGATACACAAGCCAGTCCCATGGCCAAGAACCACTTAGGGTGAATACCGTCTCCCGTCTTAGGTGTGCTGTCCTGCACCAGACCTGCCGACAGATTGCTTACATCCGCATAAATCACATACGGTGAAAAATGCTCCGCCGTAAAGGTCACACAGGATACGCCGTTGATGGTTGTGAACTTACAGTTCAGCTTGTCCAGCTTATTATTCACAACACCTGCCACCTTATTGTTACCGGCATATACAATCTGGGAATCCGGCAAAGGCAACGTTACGGTCACCGACAGACCTCTCGTATCCGTAATCAGCTTCTTTCCTGTGGAATCGTAAAGGGAAATATCCATCGGGAAATACTTGATATCGGAAAGGTCACTGCCGTATTCTGCCATCAGCGCCTTCAAAACTGCTTCAGAGGCTGCACTGCTCTCCGTAATCTTAATGGTAAAGTTATCGGAGGAGCCGTTTACGGTTGCCGAAACAACACCTGTATTAGACAAACCGTTCTTATCGATTACAACGGTTGTTCCGCCGTTACTCAGTTTATCAGAGCCGTTTGGACGGTTTGTGGTAATATTACCGCTTACCGTAGAACCACCGGTATTAGCCTTTTTCTTATAGTTTGCAGTTACGGTTACATTTCCCTCCGGCATGGTAATTACCGTTGCCGACAGGGCTGTACTTGCTATTTTTGTTCCTGACGGGCTCACTGTCCAGCTTGCAAACTCCATACCTGCCGCAGGATCGTTTGCTACAATAATGGGCTGGGTTCCCGCAATATAGCTACCGGAACCGCTTCCGTTTACAACCGTCAGTGTATAAGTCGTTGCACCGTTGTTGCCGGAAATCGAACCGTTACCACCGTTGCCTGTTCCGTTGCCGCCCGTTCCGTTCATGCTTCCCGTAGGCTCGTACTGGGCATAGGTTTCCTTTGTGCTGGTAATGGTGTCCAGTGCCGGTCTCCATCCTGTAAAGGTGTAACCGTCTACTGCGGGTGCCGCAATATTGGGAGGCGTCTCACCATCCTTTACCTTTGCCGTGTAAACAATACTGTCATCCCTACCGATGTAGGTGACAACAAACACGCCCTCTTCCAGCTTCTCATACTGGGCACAGGTGGTTGTGTCTGCCGTAATATTGGTCAGTTCTTTATTCCAACCGATAAACACATATCCGTCACGTGCCGGAGGCTTAGGTGCCTTATCACTGGCATCTCCGCCGGACGCTACATATACGGTATCCAGAACCGTACCATCGTAATCCTCAAACACCACCTTCAGTTTTCCGTAGTCCTCGGGAGGCGTCACATACTGCGCAAAACAGGTTGTGTACCCGCTAATCTGATGATAATCGGGATCCCATTTATCAAAGATGTAACCCTCCTTACCAACCGGCTCGGGAGGAACCGCATCCATACCTTCCTGCACCTGGCCTTCCTGTACGATGACATTCTTGCCAAGCTCCTCGCTCCAATCCCAGAATACAACCGTATAGAAGTTCACCTTCTGCATATAGGTTACATCAAAGCCATTTTGGGTTGCCCACTGCTCCATATAACTTCCTTCGGTTACGCAGAGCGTAATATCCGAATTCGCATTCTTCATGTCTGCAAAAGACTCTACAGACAGAATCGTAATATTGGGTACCTCAATATATTCTACCGTACTGTCTTTAAAAGCATTATCCTGCAAAGTAGTACAGGTATGAGGTAACTTAATGGTTCGAAGCGACCCGGTATTTTCAAAAGCAAGGGAAGGAACCACGGTAATCATGGAAGTGGACAAATCTACCTCTGCCACATCCGTATCCGCAAAAGCCTCCTCCGACATATAGGTAATACCCTGCAATTCGTCAGGACGGACATACTTACCGCTCTTGCCCTCCAAGCACTCAATCAATCCCGTATTCACACCGTTAGCGGTGGAGAAAATCATAGAGTTCTCGTAAGCAAAATTCGGATTGTTCTGGAAATTGATATCGTCCGCATCCACACCAAGCGCGGGACAACCTGCAAAAGGTCTTACCCCGATGGTTGTGGTACTTGCGGGAATCGCTACGCTCTCCAGCACCGTACAGCCCTCAAAAGCATGGTCGCCGATAGTCTGGTTATTTCCGGTAATTTCCGCCTTCTTTAATCCCGTACAATCCTTAAACGCTTCCGCCTCAATGGTTTCCGCATCACTGTGGATATAAATTTCTCCAAGAGATTCCACTCCCGCAAAATCGTTTGCTCCGATTTCCGTCAGTCCGTAAGAGGTCACTGTTTTTACATCATTATAGCTGGATGCCAAATCTGCCGCCGCTTTTTCCGCGTACAAGCCTGCTTTAATATCTTCCACGCCCTCCGGAATCACAAGATTCTTTACTGCGTCCAAAATTGCCTTCTGGTTCTCCGTCCGCTGTGCCTCTGCAGTAGTATAAGCAGTCTTTGCCGCTGTCTCATATTCATCTGTAATATAGGCAAAGCCTGTGGCCATACTGTCATTATTATACTTGCCTGCCGCCAGTTCCTTAAAGGACGGGAAATCCGTCAGGGTCGCCTTACCCACGCCGGTGGTCGCGTCTACGACATATTCTACCTGTAAGTTCTGAGGCCAACCGCTGTAATACTTAATAAAGCTTTCGTTCTGGCTTGCATTGTTGTATCTGCCCTCATAGCTCATGGCATATACGAAAGGTCCTGAGCTGGGGGAAATCGGTCCCGTAAAGCGCAACTTCACCGCAGGCGTATTGTCGGTAGAATCGGTCATTCCTCCGGTACACCCAAGTTCATGACCGCTGTTATCCTGCGTCTTAAATGCCTCGGCTCCGATGCTTACATCACCTGACTCAAAAATCACATCACGGAGCTTGTGGCAGCCCTTAAAGGCGTTTGCACCGATACTCTTTACCGCCGCAGGAATGGTTACTGTCTCTAAATGACAGTAATCCTGGAACAGCCCAGCATCGATGGCGGTAATACCATAAGGTCCGATTTTATTCGGAATTTTTAAATTTGTTACATTTCCCGTAGGTAGCTTATCAATCAACGTTCCCGCGGAATTTACCATATAGGTCATGGTAGGGCTTCCGCTACCGTTAGTAGATGCATCTACCGTCAGCTCATACTTATCCAGATTCTCATACTGCTTCGTATCAGAATTGTACTTAATGTGACTGAATGCAATAAAGTTGTCCTTCGCACAAGTGTAGAGCGCAGAGCCGGTAAGACCCTCAAAGTAGAAAGAAACATCCCCGTTTCCGTCCGCCAACTGCGCCCGGAAATCCTTTAAGGAATAAACCTTTTTACTGGGACTGACGGAAGTGTCTATACAATCGTCCTCGCGGAAGGTCATAA
>JAZQCX010000023.1:0-19292 GCA_045546495.1 Acetatifactor sp.
CCTAAGGCAGAGGAAGCACCTAAGGCAGAACCAACCTTACAGGTTGAGCAGGCAGTAGAGCAGGTAAAGAAATCTATCGGCAAGAATCCGCTGGTATGGATTATTGCAGGCGGCGCGCTGGTATTGTTGCTGCTGATCGGAATGATTTTTATGATTGGTGGTGCCGGAGGATCTTACATGAGTCCCGTTAAGGATTTTATGTCCGCTGTCAATAAGAGAGAGACGAATTCCATTAAGGTTGTGGGAACTCTGACCCCTGATTTTGCTACAAAGGCAATGAACAAAGTTGTTTCCAAGGCAAAGAAGTCTGATGATTTCCAGGATATGCTGGAGGATTCCGCGGAATATCTTGAGGAGTACTATGAGGAAGCCGATGACGAACTCGGCAAGTGGAAGCTGACCTTTGAAAAGAAGAAGGCAAGCAAGATGGACGAGGATGATTTGGAAGATCTTCAGGATATGCTCGAGAACAGCGAGGACTACGTTGAGAGAATGATCGACCAGTATGAGGACATTCTGGACGATGATGATGATTTAGAGGACTTCGCGGATGATGCAGATCTTTCCGAGGGACAGGCAAAGGCAGTTCTGAAGGAGTTCATCAATTATTTCAAGAAGTATGAGAAGATTAAGGTTACCGATGGATATGAGGTAAAAGGTAAGTTTGTAGTTAAGGCAGGTAAGGATACCTATGAGACCGACAGCGTAACCCTGATACTGATTAAGGTAAACGGTGACTGGTGTTACTACGGAACAGAGAACGGTATGGGTAGATTTGAGGATGATGATGAAGGCGTTCTGAACTTCCTCTCCAGTTACCTGAATAGCGGCTATGTGATTTACAACAATTTCTTCTAAAAAGGGAAAAAGAACTAAAGTAAAGCACCTTGCGGAATGGCGCATTAAGCGGCTGTTCTGTAAGGTGCTTTTTGCATGATAGGAAAGGGGTCACTGTCGTGTCCGTGCTCAGCGCGAGAGTCCGTAATCGGACACGACCGTTTTGTTACAGAATTTCCATGCGGAAGGTTGTCCCTGCCAGTTGTAACCGGATGCGGTATAAATCGTGATTCCATGCAGTCTGCAGACGGCGGTCCGTAATGGGGAGCGTTTCTACGGCAAGGAGCTTTGCGCCCAAGAAGGTGACAGCGGCATCGCCTATGATTGCGCGGAGAGTATCCGTACCGTTCCCGGCGTCAGAAAATGCTTTTTCCGCCGATGGAGTACTTGCCGAAGATTCTGTCGCAAGACCGGTAAATATTGGTTCATGGTAGGTAATAAAATTCAGAACAATATCTTTACAGTCTGTAACGTCGGTCAGAGTAATCCTGTTTCTTTCTTTATCGAAAGCCACAGTGCGCACATAGGACGCCGGCTCCGCAAAGGCGGGATATGCCGCCGCCAGCTCCATTGAGATATGAGCCAGTGTGTCCGTAAGAAGCGTAGAAACTTCCGTGGCGCAGTGCTCCGGACCGGGAAGCTGGTCGCAACCGTTTATGGTAGGGAGATTGTGGTAACCGGACTGCATGGTCCAGATTTCATAACGCTTATCCGAAAAGGTTTTCGCACAATAGCTTTCCACGCCGATGTCTGCAAAAATAGGAGAACCGTTTTTATACAGCGTGATGCTTCCGGTATCGTTATGGTTGTGATTATCATCGTTATCCCCGGCCTTTACGGCGAGCCGGAAGGAATCGTTTCCGGCGATAAACAAGCCGATGCTGGGATAATAAATGTCCCGGCGGGAAACGGCAGAGTCTGTATCGTAGGCTGCGATTTCCGCGTAGGTAAAAGTATTTTGCAATCGAAGATATAAATTCAAAAGATAGGACTCGTCCCGGAAAAAGGCATCCGGCTCCGCTTGAAAATCCTTTGCGGCGAAAAGCATCAGCTGCGGCTGTCCGGTGTGCTGTCCGAAGAGGTATTCCCTTACGCCGGCGCGCCCCGCAACGGGAGAGCAGTCCGCAAAATTAAAGTAGTATTTATCGTCTACATGGACATTCATAATGTAGGCGGCCATATTCTTCATTTTTTCTTCCCGGTATAAATGGGAAAAGGCACCGTCGGTTACCCGGTTTAAAAGATCTGCGGCCGTATCAAGACAAAGTCCCGCATGGCGGAAATACTGCGCACCTTCATCGCAGCAGCCGTCCTCACCGTAATCCTTTAAGAAGAAATCAAGGCTTTTGGCCGCCTTTTGCAGTACGGCTCTTTGCACCCCTTGAGGACAGTCCGCAAGAAACGCGGCGACCAGTACGTTTGCGGTACACCAGGGTGTCCAGTTACACATAGGCTCATCCTCCTGTCCCATCCACCAGAAATGCTCGTGAATATAAGGGGCAAAAATCCTGTTCTCCAGCTCGTACCGGATACGGGTAACAATAAAAGGACTTACGGAATCTAAGGTGTCCTTCAGCAGATAACAGATGCAGGATAACTGCGCTGCGGTTTCACAGGCAAACAAATCCAGAACGGGCCGTGTGCGGTCCGGCAAAATTTCGGAGGGCGTATCGCGGATATAAGAGTTATGGGGCGGCAGCTGCCATCCGCTCTCCTCGCAAAGGACAAAGATACCGTTGATGATATCGTCGAGAAAGCGTCCCTTATTTTCCACGCATTCCGCCACCACTAAAGAATTCAGCGCGTAGCGGCGCTGAAAATAAATATCCTCGAAGTCCACCCGGTTTCCGGTACGCTTAAACGCCATATAGGTTGTAGCGTAAATGGGGGGATAGGAATATCCCAGATAGTCTTCTCCCAGTGCGACCAAGGTCTTCTTCAGATCCGGAGGAAGATTTTCGTAGGCATCCCGGTGGGACGCAGGGGGAAAGGGGCAAAATTTCAACAGTGCTTTCTTCTCGTTTAAAAATGCTTCCGCAACCTTTGCAAAACTCATAGAAACCTCCTTATACAGGCTGGATTATCAGGAAATATTCGGATACATTATAACATGAAAATGGCAAGATTGTTTATGGTGATAACAAAAACAGAAAAAAATTGTGAATTTATAACAAAGTTGTTTTTTTTTAGTGCAATTTATATGAATGTGTGATACAATACTTAAAAGTGCAAGACAAATTGCATAGGGGGCGCAGCCCCACTTCACAAAGGAGGCATAAGCATATGGGTACTAAAGGAAAGAAAAAAATCGGAATTGGACTGAAACTGATGGCCCTTGCGGTTATACCGGCGGTAATTGTAGCGCTTGTGCTGGGTGTATATGCCAGCAACAGCATCACAAACGGTCTGTATCAGGAAGAGCTTCACGGCTTGGAGCTGACTGCTCATGCAGTAAAGGGTGGCTATGAGAATATCGAAGGCGACTTCTATCTGGATGAGAATAATAACCTGTGGAAGGGCGAGAAGAACCTTTCCGAAGACCTGAGCATGATTGATAAGTATGCAGAGGGCTCCAGTGCTGCTATTACCATCTTTATCGGTAAGACCAGAAGACTGACCACTCTGATTGATGTAAACACCGGTGAAAGAATCATCGGAACCGATGCAGGCGATGCAGTGTGGGCGGCAGTACAGTCCGGCCAGAACTATCAGGCAACCGGCCTGACCATCAATAATCAGGCATACTGTGCAGCATACATTCCTCTTGAGGACAGCACCGGTAAGGTAATCGGTATGGTATTCGCAGGTGAGCCTACCGCTGACGTTGAGGAGTTTATTTCCTCCAGCGTATCCGGCTTTGTTATGGTTACACTTGTAGTTGTAATTGCAGCAGCAGTAGTTGGTCTGTTCATCTCTATGAGAATTGCTAAGACCATCACCCTGACTGAAGGAGCTTTGAAGGAGCTGTCCGAAGGTAACCTGACTGTAAAGGTAGACGAGTCCGTATTGAAGCGTGGCGACGAAATCGGCGCTATGGGTAGAGCGACTCAGGGTCTGATTGAGAGATTAAGAGATATCGTAGGCAGATTGCTGGCAGCTTCCGATAACCTGGTAGAGACCGGTAAGGCTCTGGAAGGTATGGCAAGCACCTCCAGCAATGCAACGGATGAAATCAGCCGTGCAGTAGAAGATATTTCCAAGGGCGCTGTATCCCAGGCAGAGGAAATTGAATCCGCATCTATGAAGATTTCCTTCATGGGTGAAATGATTAGCGACATCGTAAGCAACGTAGCAAGCTTGACTGAGACCTCTAACGCTATGGGCGCTGCAGGCGATGACTCCATGAAGACAATGATGAACCTGAGCGAGTCTAACGACCGTACTTCAGGTGCAATCACCAATATCGGCGAAGAAATTCGTCTGACCGATGAATCCGTTAAGAGAATCAGTGAGGCAACCGACCTGATTACCTCCATCGCATCCCAGACTAATCTGCTTTCCCTGAATGCATCTATTGAGTCTGCAAGAGCAGGTGAGGCAGGAAGAGGCTTCGCAGTAGTTGCAACCGAGATTCAGAAGCTGGCTGTACAGTCCAACGATGCGGCTGTAGAGATTCAGCAGATTATTGATACCCTGTTAACCGAATCTGCAAACACCATGAAGCAGATGAGAGAAGCAGAAGACCTTATGAAGGAACAGCAGCAGAAGCTGAACGAGACCAAGGACAAGTTTGTAGAAGTAAGCGATGGTATCACGGTATCCAGAGAAGGAACCGAGAAGATTCGTGTATCCGCAGATTCCTGCGACAGCGCAAGAGCAACCGTTATGGATGTTATTGCTAACCTGTCCGCAATCTCCGAAGAGAATGCAGCATCCTCTCAGGAAACCACTGCTTCCATGGAAGAGTTGAACGCTACCATCAATATGTTGGCTGGTAAGGCGGGCGACCTGATGCAGATTTCCGAATCCCTGAATGAGGATATGAAGTTCTTCAAGATGTAGGGAAATGTTCCGGTGTAAGTTATGAGAATTGAGCGAGTAGATGATAAAACTGTAAAATGCTTTTTATCAAATGAGGAGCTGAAACAGTACAATATCAATTACAAGGACTTTGTCATGCGAAATGAGAAGGCAAAGGAAGTTGTGCAGGAAATCATTGAGCAGGCAGAGGAAGAGGTAGGATATACCCCGCCGAAATTCGCTTTCGATTTGCAAATTGTGATGATACCTGAAGAGGGTCTGCTGTTGATATTTTCCGAAAAGGAGCCCGATGGCGAACAGCTTATTGAGTGCTTAAAGGAAATGCGTAAGATGATTCAGCAGGCAAAGGGAGGAACAAGCGTACCGACGCAAGATACACCTGCGGCGGTACAGCAGAAGCAGGCGAAGCAACCGGATTTCGCAGTATTTGCTTTTTCGTCACTGAGAAATGTGATGAATTATGCGGCAAGTCTGCCGGTGAATCTTCGTGTTGAGAGCGAGTTGTATGAGATGAATGGCATCTACTATCTCCTTATGAGAAAGTCGCATGCATCCTATCAGCGATATAGCAGGGCATGTGTTCAGGCGATGGAGTTTGCCGGACTGTATGCTGCGGAAGAGCATCATGCACAGCAGCTGAAAGAGCACGGCACTTGCCTGATTGCGGAGAAAGCAATCAAGAAACTTCGCGGAAAATAGTATGAAATCTAAAAGCGTAAAGAGATGCCTTTTCGAAGGCATCTCTTTTTACTGCGTGGGAGAAACCTAATTGCAGACTTTTGGCCAATTATATTTGAAAACTGCGGATGGGTTTGCAAATAAGTATTTATAGCAGAGATAGAAAAGGAAAAAGGGATAGGGACATGAAGCATATTTTAACCATGCAATATCCGGCGTCCTGGTGGCATGATATGTGGAGAGAAGGGCTGCCGGTGGGAAACGGTTTTACCGGTGCGTCACTGTATGGCGGCAGTAAGCAGGAAATATTACAGCTGAACCGCCATGATTTCTGGTGTAACGGAAAGGCGCAGCCGCTGCCGGATGTCAGGGGTGCTCTTGCAAAGCAACGCCGCATGATGGATGAGGAAAATTTCAAAGAAGCCAGCTGGGAAATTGTAAATGCCCTGCGTGAAAAGGAATATGAATCTAAATTGGAATCTCATATCCCCATGGCAAGAATGCTTGTAATCCAAGAACCGGTAAAGGGCTTTAAAAATTTCCGCCGAGAGCTGGATATGGAAAGGGCATTGGTGTCCCAGCAGTGGACAGACAACGGAGTACCCATGCGACGGGAAGTTTTTGTCTCCCGCTGTGAGGATGTAGTGGTGTATCGGTTGTGTGCGGGGAATGAAGCAAGTTACAAACTGAATCTGGAAACCTACCGGAATGATGGTGAAAATGATAATGACTTTATGAAGGAGCTCTGGGAGAGCGAGGAGAAGGAGAATTTCGCAGAGGAAAACCAACCGGGATGGATGTTTTTACATGCGGAGGTAAATAAATTAGGCAAAAAGCAGCCTTTCGGAGCGGTGGCACGTGTCAGCCTGCCCCGGGGAGGAAGTCTTTCCGGAGGAAAAGAGGCATTAAGGATAACGGGAGCGCGAGAGGTTCTGATTGTTATCAGTTTGTATCAGGGCGGTGAAAAGGAAGAACAGCAGAAGGTACACCGGGAGAAGCTGGAGCGGTATGCGGGGCGAAGCTTCAAGGAGCTTCTTTCGGAAAGCGCACGCCTGCATCGCAAGCTTTATCACAGTGCATCCTTGTCCCTTGGAGCAAAATGGACGCATTCCAATGAGGAGCTTTTGCTGAAAGCCTACGCGGAAGATGCGCAGCCCACGGAGCTGATGGAAAAGCTGTGGCATTTCGGCCGCTATCTGTTTATTTGCGGCAGTAATCCCAAGGCAAATCCCTTTCCCTTGTACGGCTTGTGGGGTGGACGGTATCGCCCCATGTGGTGCCACAATATGGCGAATGAAAATCTGCAGATGATTTACTGGCACAGCTTTGTGGGAAATCTGGGAGAATACCATCAGGCAGTTTTCAAATATTTAAACGACCGGATTCCTGCATTTCGGGAAAATGCGAAGAAGTTGTTCGGAATTGATGGTATCTATTTAACAGCGGGGACAACGCCCGGTGTGGCGGAGCCTACGCAGGTGGTTCCTGTGATTATTAACTGGATAGGTGCGGCAGGCTGGCTTGCCCAGCACTATTATAAGTATTACCGCTATACGAAGGATGCGGAGTACGCAAAAGAGGTAATGTTACCGTATCTTATGGGTGTAGCAGACTTTTACGAAGCCTTTCTTTGTTTTGAAGATACGCCACAGGGTGAACGGCTGAAAATATATCCCAGCGTTTCGCCGGAAAATACGCCGCAGAATTTCATGCCACCGGCAGGTGTTCACATGGCGCACCCCATGCCTACTACTATAAATTCCACTATCGATCTTGCCATTGTAAAGGAGTTTTTCACGAACCTGTTGGAGCTGTGGGAGAAGCCTTCGCAAGGTGCGGGGGATAGGGCAAATACAGGGAGACAGGTATGCACGGAAATGCAGACAGTCGCGGAAGAGCGTCTGGAGCTGTGGCGGCGCATCCTGCAAGCGATTCCGCCCTATGAGTCGAACAGTGAAGGTGCTATTCGGGAGTGGCAGGATGAACGGTTTGAGGACAGATACGACCACCGCCATTTGTCCCATATTTACCCTGTTTTTCCGGGAGAAGAATGTTATGCCCTCAGAACGCCGGAATTGGAGGAAGCCTTCGAAAAGGCGGTGGAGCTGCGAAAAATTGATGCGCAGACTGGCTGGTCAATGGCTCATATGGCAGCTATTTATGCACGCTTCCGAAAGGGCGCACAGGCAATGGAATGTCTGGATAATATGGCGAAGAGCTCTTTGTTACCGAATTTCTTTACCCTGCACAACGACTGGCGAGGTATGAATATTTCGCTTAATATGGACCCTGCTCCGGTACAACTGGATGCCATTATGGGTTATGCGAATGCTTTGCAGGAGATGCTTGTTTATACGACGCCCGGTTATCTGGCGTTGCTTCCGGCACCGGAAAGAAGAATTATGCGAGGGGAGTGTAAGAACTTTAGATACCATGACGGATTTCTTTCCATGAAATGGGATTTGGAGAAGGGAGAGCTTTTTGCCCGGCTGCAGGCCGTGAGAGCACATAAGCTGACACTGGTACTGCCGGATGTGCTGCGAGGGGCGAAACCTGTGTTGTCCGATGAGGCGAACGGAGAGAAAATTGTGTTGCAAAAGGAGACAAACGGGAACGGATTTGCGTTGTTGAATGGAGAAAAATCTAACGCAAAAAGAATCCCGCAGGGCGTGGAGATTACCTTTGCCAATGCGGGAAGCTGTAAATTTGAAATTGTTGTATAGATATGCGGGAGACCACGTACCTCTTCGGCCGTCGAAGATGACGGTTCTAAGGAGCGGACAGGAAGGACACCGCTACGGCTCCAGAACATGCCTCATATCCTCCGGCAAAGGGGCGGTAAATTCCAGCCACTTACCTGAAATGGGGTGTCGGAAGGAGATTTTATGAGAATGAAGTGCCTGTCGGGTGATGTGCTCCATATCGGGGTTGTATAAATAGTCCCCTATAAGAGGGAAGCCTAAATACTTCATATGAATGCGGATTTGGTGGGTGCGGCCCGTTTCCAGATGCAGGGAGACGAGGCTGTGCCCATTTTTCTGTTCTATTGTGCGATAATGGGTAACTGCAGCTTCCCCGTGGTCAAAGTCGACTGTGCGCTCAATGACGGAGCCGGGCTTACGGGAAAGAGGTGCGGTAACGGTTCCATTGTCAGGAGCCGGTGTGCCGCGTACAATGGCAAGATATTCCTGGCAGAAAGCGGCATCGTCCGCTCCTTTTTTTGCAACCAAATCAGAGAGCATACCTGCGCTGACATAATGCTTTGCGATAACGGTAAGACCGGATGTGTCCCGGTCGAGACGACCTACACAGCGGAATACAAAAGGAATTCCCTGCTGTTCAAAATACCATGCAAGTCCGTTTGCAAGTGTGTTCTCGTAATGATTCATGGAAGGGTGGGTAGGCATGCCCGCCGGTTTATTCACAACAAGCAAATCCTCATCCTCGTACACGATATCAAGGGGAAGCTTCACCGGCGGAATTTTCTCGGAGGCAGTTTCCTGCCGGATATACAGGGTCAGGGTATCTCCCTCGCTCAGTCGATGGTTCATAAAAACGGGAGTATTTTCCACCGTAACGTTTTCCGGCTGCTTTTTTAACTCAATCATGCTGCGGGTAGAGAAGCCCATGGATTTCAGATATTGCTTTACTGTAAAATCCTGCTCTGCGGCAGAAATATGGTAAGTTAGCTTTCTGTGCATGTAGGTGCTCCTTTCCCGAAATTTTCTTAATCATAATCGTTTTTAGCGAAAAATGCAACCGGATGATATTTCGTTTGTAAAATGTAATTTAGATATAGTATAATTACCCTATACACATTAACTCAATGTGATTTTCCGAGTTAAAGATAACATGGATTTATAGGATTGTACGGAACGAAAAGATAAACGCAAAATAGAGGAATATACGAAAATGACAAAAACAAAACAGAGAAAGGGAAAAGTGGATATACGCTCTACAGTGATGTACTTGTTGCTGTTATTGTCTGTTTTTATTTTTGTATGGATTTATATTGTCGGTGAAGCGGATGATGTTGGATTTAACAATGAGGAAGCATCTGCTCTGCCGGGAGAGTGGCAGGTGTCCTGCGGAGACGAGACAATGACCTTAGAGCTTCCCTCAAAAATCGAGGCGAAGGCGGGTGATGTGGTAACACTTACCAGAACCCTTGATGAAGAAAGTTGTGTAGGAAACACGCTGATGTTTTATGCAAGGCAGACGTGGGCGCAGATATCTATTGACGGAAGGATTATTGAAAAATCGGACGAGGACAGGGTGGTTCCCTTTGATATGACGCCGGGCTCCTATTGGCATCTGTTCCGACTTCCGGACGAGTATGCAGGAAAGACTGTTACAATCGAGTTAAAGCCTGCGCTGGATAAATATGCAGGGGAGCTTCCCACCATATATACCGGAAATAAATCGGCATTTGTTTATATGGCAGTTGACAATGCCAAAGGCTCATTGCTGCTGATGGGTACTGTGTTTATAATAGGCATGGCGATGCTTGCCTGCGGTGTCTCTTCGGTAAGGTCCTTTATGGGAAAAAGGCTGGTGAGAATGGGTCTTTTTGCCATGGCTTCAAGTATGTGGCTGCTTCTGGAATCAAGAATTACACAGGTGTTTGTGGGAAATATGGTTGTGGCATCCTACCTGCTATTTGCGTGCTACTTTTTGATTCCGGTACTGGCATGTTCATTCTTATTGACCTATGAGACCATGGAAAACAGCAGAGTCATGAATTTACTGTTCTGGATTTCGGCAGTACTGGCGGCGGGAGTACATATTTTGCAGATTACAGGTATAGCGTACTACATTGATATGGTGCCGATAATGTACGTGATGCTGTTTCTGATTATCGCAGATTCTTTATTTATCTACGTCAGATTAAGGATTAAGCGCGCGCAGATACAGGATAAATCCATCTATATGGCGATGCTTTTGCTGGGAGTTTGCTGTCTTTTCGATGTTTTACAATATTACATTTTTCCGGAGGCAATTATTGGCAATTTCAGTAAAGTAGGCATTCTGCTGTTCTTCGGATATCTGGGATACGTTGCAATCAGGCTGTTTGGAAGGCTGGAGATTCAGGAGGCGGAGAACAGAGTATATAAGAAGCTTGCTTACAGTGATATGATGACAGGAATCGCCAACAGAACTGCTTTTGAAGGGGTTATGTCGGAATACAGAGAGGCGCCTTGGAAGGAAGAGACGATTTTGTTGGTAGCCGATATGAACCGCTTAAAGTATATTAACGATAATTACGGACACGCCAAGGGAGATGCCGCGTTGGTACAGGTTGCTGAGCTTATGAAACAGCAGTTTAAGGACGGGTGTCTGTGTTTCCGTACGGGCGGGGATGAGTTTTGTGTGATAAGCCGCGGTATAACCGAGAAAAAATTTGCCCAAATGTGTCATACGTTTTCCGCTAAGGTAAACGAAATAGAGTTTGCAGAGGATTTTCGGATTTCCGTATCCTGTGGGTACAGTGTAGCCGATGAGACAGGAATTGACGAGTGCTACAAGAGAGCCGATGCAATCATGTACGAGGCAAAGGCAGCTTCAAAAATGCAAAGACATTGAGGCTTGACAAACACAGGGTTTCTGAACTACAATCACTACATATAAACGACTGTGAAGAGGGTTAGTACAGGTCGGAAGCATCCCAGAGAGAGGACATGACATTGGCGGCTGTAATGCGATGTGTATAGAAGATACACATTCGGTATACAGCGGTGGTGCGGCTGAGAAGTCCTTATGTGAAAGATTTGGAACCTGCCTCGGAGTTCTGTCCTAAACGTATTGTGAGAAGCGTGGTCGGTCATATGCTTTTGAAAAGACTGTTCAAAACATCCACCGGATGGCGGAGGCAATAGCGCGAAAGGCAGCGTAGGTCCGGCGTTAACGGCAAATGAGAAGGATGCGCAGGCATCAATTAGGGTGGTACCGCCGAGTTTTCGGTCCCTTTGGGGAATCGAAGCTGGGCGTTTTTCTTTTCTCGTAAATTTCTAATGTCCGATTGTAAAAATCTTGGATTGCAGAATTTTTGCACAGGAGAAAACAGGAAGAATGTCGTAAGTTTCGTATTTCCGAAAAAACGCTGTATACAGCAGAAAAGAGGAGAAGAAAATGGCAGACAACAAGAAAATGGTAGAAGAAATCACATCCATGGACGTGGATTTTGCGCAATGGTACACGGATGTGGTAAAAAAGGCAGAGCTGGTAGGTTATACCTCCGTAAAGGGCTGTATGGCAATTAAGCCCGCCGGCTACGCAATCTGGGAGTTGATTCAGAAGCAGCTGGACGAAAGGTTTAAGGCGACAGGTGTAGAGAATGTTTATATGCCCATGTTCATTCCCGAATCTCTTTTGGAGAAGGAGAAGGATCATGTTGAGGGCTTTGCACCTGAGGTGGCTTGGGTGACCCACGGCGGCTTAAATCCTTTGCAGGAGAGACTTTGTGTAAGACCTACCTCCGAGACTTTGTTCTGTGATTTTTATAAAAGCGATATCCAGTCCTATAGAGACCTGCCTAAGGTTTATAACCAGTGGTGCTCTGTAGTACGTTGGGAAAAGGAGACAAGACCTTTCCTGCGCTCCAGAGAGTTCCTGTGGCAGGAGGGTCATACCGCACATGCCACTGCTGAGGACGCAGAGGCGAGAACCGTACAGATGTTAAACGTTTATGCGGACTTCCTTGAGAATGTGCTGGCGATTCCCGTTGTAAAGGGTCAGAAGACCGAGAAGGAGAAGTTTGCGGGAGCTGTGGCAACCTACACCATCGAGGCGTTGATGCACGACGGTAAGGCGCTGCAGTCCGGTACCAGTCATAACTTCGGTAACGGCTTTGCAAAGGCGTCTGATATTCAGTTTACGGATAAGGATAATACCTTAAAGCACGTATATCAGACCTCATGGGGAATGACAACCCGTCTGATCGGTGCAATTATCATGGTACACGGTGACAATGAGGGTCTGGTTCTGCCTCCTAAGGTGGCTCCGATTCAGGTTTGTGTAATTCCTATCCAGCAGAAAAAGGAAGGCGTTCTGGATAAGGCTTACGAGCTGCGCGACAGATTGAAGAGCAATTTCCGCGTAAAGGTGGATGATACGGATAAGAGTCCCGGCTGGAAGTTTGCCGAGGCAGAGATGCGTGGTTACCCGATTCGTGTGGAAATCGGTCCGAAGGACATGGAGGCGAATAAGTGCGTAATTTGCCGCCGCGATACCAGAGAAAAAATTGAGGTAAGTCTGGATGAGCTGGAAGCAAAGGTAGCAGAGGTTCTGGATATCATGCAGATTGAGATGCTTGAGAGAGCCAGAGCTCACAGAGAAGAGCATACCTATGTGGCAAAGAATTTCGAGGAGTTTGAGAAGCTTTTCACCGAGAAATCCGGCTTTGTAAAGGCAATGTGGTGCGGTGAGCAGGCTTGTGAGGACATGATTAAGGAAAAGCTCAGCGTAACAAGCCGCTGTATGCCTTTTGAGCAGGAGCAGCTTGCAGATACCTGTGTGTGCTGCGGAAAGCCTGCCAAGAAGATGGTTTACTGGGGCAGAGCGTACTAAATGAAAGCCTGCCGAAAGAAAGATATACCGAGGTAAAGCGTACAGAGGGTAGTCCGCTGAGAAGAAAAGCATACCGAGGTAAAGCATACAGAGGGTGGTCCGCTGAGAAGAACGGTGTACCGGGGCAGAGCTTACTAAGAGAAGCTCGCAGAAACAGAAAACAGAGAAAAGAGAGGAAAATAAGTCGTGATTAACGAAACATTTCCCATACAGGCAGAGGGCTCTCTGCCGGAAACAAGACTGATTACCTATATTCAGGATTACTATCCTGAAATCAATATTCAAAAGCGTCCGCTGGTGCTGGTTTGCCCCGGCGGAGCGTATGCGTACACCTCACCCCGTGAGGCAGAGGTGTTTGCAATGCAGTTCCTTTCCATGGGCTGCCATGCAGCTGTACTGAAATATTCCTGTGCACCTGCTGTTTATCCTACCGCTTTGACGGAGCTTGCAACAGCGATTAAGCTGATTCGTGAGAATGCCGAGAGCTGGAATGTGGATAATATTATTGTGCTGGGATGCTCTGCGGGCGGTCATCTGGCGGCCAGCATGGGTGTATTCTGGCAGGAGGACTTCCTTGCGGAGGCGGTAGGCCTGAAGCAGGAGGAGAAGGAGCTGCTTCGTCCCGACGGACTGATTCTTTGCTATCCCGTAATTACCTCCGGCGAGTTTGCCCACAGAGGTTCCATAGAGAATCTTTTGGGGCCTGACAGGTGTAACGATGCGGAATGGCTGGAGAAAATGTCTTTGGAGAAGCATGTTACGGGTAATGTGCCGAAAACTTTTATCTGGCATACCTATACGGACGGTTCTGTACCGGTGGAAAATTCGCTGATGTTTGTAAGCGCTCTGCGTAAGGAACGGGTGAATGCGGAGTTCCATATGTACCCGGTAGGCGGACACGGTCTGGGTCTGGCGAACCGTCTGACGCAGAATCCCGGAAATACCGCAATTCAGGAGGAGTGTACCACGTGGATTTCTCTGGTAAAAACATGGATTGAGAATCAATTTGTGGCAGCAGAGAAAAAGAAGAATATGGATTCGTTGAGTTAAATCCTGTAAATTGATGTGTGAAGTAAAATTTCCACATGCAAACTTGTGCCTGCGTCCGTAAGCCAGCAGGAGCCGGAAAGGCATGGTGATTTATATGAATTATATCGTCATGGATTTAGAATGGAATCAAAGCGGAACCGGAGCAGAGGAGATAGAAGCTTTTCCGTTTGAAATCATCGAAATCGGTGCCATAAAAGTAAATGACACAGGTGTCATGACAAATGAATTTAGTGAGTTGATTAAGCCGCAGGTCTATTTGGAAATGCATCGGATAACCGGCGAACTGATTCGATTGCAAATGAAAGAGCTGGAAAAGGGAAGACCTTTTCCGGAGGTCGCGGAGGAGTTCCTGAACTGGTGCGGAGAAGAGCCGTATCTCTTTTGCACATGGGGAAACCTTGACCTATTAGAGCTGCAACGGAACTTGAAGTTCTATGACATGAAGCCGCTTGCGGACGGTCCCATTGCCTTTTTGGATGTACAGAAGCTGTTCAGTCTGGCATTCGAGGACGGTAAGTCCAGACGGTCACTGGAAACAGCAGTGGATAGCTGTGTGTTGGAAAAGGATATTCCCTTTCACAGAGCCTTTAGTGATGCCTATTATACGGCGAAGATATTGCAGATTATTATGCAGACTAAGCCGGAAGTGTTGAAGAATGTGTCTTATGATGTCTTTCACCTGCCCAAAAGCAGAAAGGATGAAATTAAGGTACAGTTTGATACCTATATGAAGTATATTTCCAGAGGGTTTGAAAATAAGTCCGCAGCTATGGCAGACAGAGAGGTGTCGTCCAGCAAATGTTATCTTTGCCATAGAAATCTCAGAAAAAAACTGAGATGGTTTACGGTTAACGGAAGACATTATTATTGTCTTGCTTACTGCGAAAAGCATGGATACCTGAAAGGGAAAATCAGAATCCGCAAGTCTGCGCAGGGAGAGGTTTATGTGGTGAAAACCACGAAGCTGATTACCGGGCAGGAGGCCGAAATATTGCAGGAGCGGTGTGAGACCGCGAAAGAGTTAAAACGATATCGTAAAAAAGGGTGACGAGACAAATGCGCTCTTGCCACACAAAAAGGGGACGGCTCACTTAGCGCCGTCCCCTTCTTCTACGCCGTCTGTCCCGACGGATAAAGTTTTGTCTGCGTCCGCCGAAGGTATAGTTTCGCAGGAATATTTTTGCAATAATAATTACAACCAGAATCACCAACAGAAATACAATTACCATCAGAACCCGCATGACGTTGACGAAAATGACGGAGTCTTCCTCTGAGACCGGATCCGGTGTTGCCGCAGGCGCCGCCGAGCTGGGCTGCGGGTCAAAGGAAAAGGCTTCCGCAGTATCCTTTGCAAAATTTACGCGTACAGAGCCGATGGGAACATCGTGGTAGGTATACGTGATGAGAGCCACATCGTTTTCGTCGGTAGTGCTGTAAGAAATTTCGGATTCCGTATCTTCAAAGGAAGCGGTACGGGGAAGAATAATACAATCGTCCTTGTCCAGTGACAAAAACGGTTCGGAATTACCAAAGATATCATTTCCGCCGTAAAATAAACCATCGTTATCAATATTGTACTTCGTATCCGTCTGGGATACATTCACCTTGTCGAAGTTGGAAAATCCGTAGTTAAAAAGGGAAATTGTATCCTCGTATTGATACGGGTTTTCATCGTTCATGACGACACAAATCAGCTTCATTCCGTCCCGCTCCGCACAGGAAACAAGGCAGTATCTTGCATCGTTGGTAAAACCGGTCTTGCAACCCACCAGATATTCGTAGGCGTATTGCCCTCCGGGAATAATTGCCATCTGATTAATTTCCAGCTTGCCTAAGGGGAGCTTGTCCGTAACGGGAAATTCCATACGGCGCGTGAGGGTAATATTACAAAGCATCTCGTTTGCAAAAAAGGCTCTTCCTATCATTGCCAGGTCGTAGGCGGTGGTGTAGTGATTTTCATCGGGCAGGCCGTTTGGGTTTGCAAAATGGGAATTCAGGCACCCCAGCGCCCGGGCCCGTTCGTTCATCATTTCGGCAAACACAGACCAGTCGGTAGTGTCGGTGATATGCTCTGCCACGGCATAGGACACCTCGTTTGCGGAACGAATCAAAATAGCGTTCAGGCACTGCTCCATGGTCAGCTCCTGACCTACATCCATGGCGATATGGCTGCTGTCACGGGGGGTATCAAAAACCGCATCGTAGGAAAAGCTGACAATTTCGTCCATTTTGCACTGCTCGGAGGCAATCAGGGTAGTCAGGATTTTCGTAGTGCTGGCGGGATATTGTTTTTGATGAATATTTTTTTCGTAAAGAATCGTTCCGGTTTCGGCTTCCATCAGAATTGCGGATTCCGCGCCCACAACGGGTCCGGCGGGCCAATTCTCAATCTCATTGGAGACAATGGGCATAGCACGATGAAGCTCCAGCCGTTCTTCCGGCGTCTGTTTTGCGGCCAGAACAGTCATGCTTTGGGAAAAAATCAGTCCGCAGACACAGATCGCCGAAAGAACACCGCGTATGAAGTTGTAGGACTTGTGCTTTGTAAACAATCCCATGTAAGTCTCCGTTCTGAAAACAATAATGAAAGCATCCGCTATTATTATACACGATTTTAGTAAAAACCCAAAGGTTTCTTTTTACAATCTGTTAATCCGTTGACAATCAAGGCAAGATAAAGTAAATTAGAGATAGAGAAGTACATGAATATATTTGCCTAAGCAGCGGAAAGTGTTGCTTGATTCGGCTGATTTGATAAAAATACGGAGTAACATTATGAGACTGAGAAATATTACCGGCTCCCGCGAGGTAATTGCGGAGAGTCCGTATGTGGTGCCGGAGGCGATGCAGCCGCAGGTTCCGGGTACTTGGAAAGAAATTTTCGGAAATAATCACCCTATTCACATCGAAATCGGAATGGGAAAGGGAAAATTTATACATACTATGGCTAAGGAGCATCCTGACATCAATTATGTGGGAATCGAGAAGTATTCCAGTGTGCTTCTTCGTGCCATCCAGAAAATGGAGCAGGAGGAGCTTCCGAATCTGAAATTCCTGCGTATGGATGCAGAGGATATCGCAACGGTTTTTGGACCGGAAGAGGTGGACAAGATTTATTTGAATTTTTCCGATCCCTGGCCTAAGGACAGACATGCAAAGAGGCGACTGCCTTCCCGGGAATTTCTGGCAAGATATGATGTGATTCTCAAAAAGGACAGCCGATTGGAGTTTAAAACGGATAACCGGGCTCTGTTTGACTTTGCAGTGGAGGAGCTGGAACCTGCAGGCTGGAAGGCGGAGGTTATTACCTACGATCTGCATAAGGACGAGAAGCTGATGGAAGGAAATGTCATGACGGAGTATGAGGAAAAATTCTCCGCTATGGGAAATCCTATCTGTAAGTATATTATTTATCGCTAAGTAAAGATTGTGCCGTATCCGGTATGGACGGGGTGGAGATGCCGGCTGCGGAAGCAGTAAAGATTACAAAAAGAAACGCGGACGTTTCAATGGGGGTGAATCGTCCGGCAGCCTGAGAAAGGCAGAAAAGGAGGAGTGTATGGATTACAAATTTACAACTGACAATTTTGAGGCAGAGGTACTGCAGTCAGAGATTCCCGTGCTGGTGGATTTCTATGCGGACTGGTGCGGACCCTGTAAGATGATGGGGCCGGTGGTGGACAAGCTGGCTGAGGAGTATGCGGGACGTATTAAGGTGGGAAAGTGTAATGTGGATGAAAGCATGCAGATTGCCCAGAGATACGGTGTGGCAAGTATACCTACCTTTATTGTGTTTGACGGCGGCGCAGCCAAGGCAGTTTTTAAGGGAGCTATGTCTGCGGCAGATATGAAGGCAAAAGTGGAGCAGGCGTTAAATTAGTGATGAAAAAAGAAATCTTGTTATACGAATCGAAAAGAACGCTGTTGTGTATTTTGGGCGCGTTTATGTATGCGGTGGGAATCAACTTGTTTGTGGTGCCCGCCGCATTGTATTCCGGTGGACTTATGGGTATCTGTCAGGTTATCCGTACAGTTTTAACAGAAGCGTTTCGCTTGCAGATTCATAATTTTGATGTGGCCGGTGTTATTTACTATATTTTTAATATTCCTATTTTTCTGGTTGCCTTTAAAAGAATGGGACGTAGGTTTTTTGCGAAAACCGTAATTACCGTTACTGCCATGACGGGATTTATGTCGCTTCTTCCTACGGGTGTCGTGGTGGAGGACGCCATGGCGGCCTGTGTGGTGGGCGGTATTATTTCCGGATCCGGTATCGGGATGGTTTTGCGAATGGGTTCCTCCGGCGGCGGAATGGATGTTATTGCTGTTTTGCTGACAAAATGGAAGCGGGACTTTAGTGTGGGCAAGGTGAGCCTGTTGGTTAATCTGGTGCTTTACGGAACCTGCCTCTTTCTTTTTGATATAGAAATTGTAGTTTATTCGGTCATTTATGCGGCGGTATTTTCCGTAGCAATGGATAAAATGCACACCCAGAACATCAACGTAGAAGTAAATGTAATTACTAAGGCGGATACCACAGCCTTGGAAAAAGAGGTATTTCAGGAGCTGGGCAGAGGCATCACAAAATGGACTACCATGGGTGCCTATACAAACGAGGAATCCCAAATCCTCTACATCATGCTGTCCAAGTACGAGGTAAACCGCCTGAAGGCCATTATCCACAAGTATGACCCTGCCGCGTTTATCGTTATAAACGAGGGTGTCAGAGTGGATGGAAACTATTTGAAGAAGCTGTAAGACCGCCGGGGAACTCTTCCCCGGTTTTCTTCGATATGTGCCGCGGGTAACTCTAGCAGATCGGGAATGCTGGAGTTTCAAACGTGGTGTTTCTGTCAGATGCGCCTTTGGAATCCCCGATTGTCCGTGTCTTTGTCAGCAGAACACACTCCCCGCGATTGGTTCGCCCCGGGAGTACGCTGTAATGTTGTCGGGAGGCAAATGTGAGGATTTCTTATGTGCGCAACTTTGGAATAAGGTTCGTGTTTTTATGCGCTTGAACAAAAATTGAGCTGCGTCCGCAGGCGACGGAAGGAGGAGCGTTTCTTTTGCTCATCCGTCCGTTCGCTTGCGAACACAGCTCTTATTTTTGTCCCAGCTCATAAAAAGCTCGAACTATCGTAAATTCAAAAGTAAGCACATTAGAAATCCCACATTTGTTG
>JAZQCX010000024.1:0-11903 GCA_045546495.1 Acetatifactor sp.
GTCTTTCTGCGGATGTTTGAAATAATTTGTTCTCTCTGGTCCAAGGACATTCTGCGCACAACCGCCTGTGCCTTCTTCGCTGCTGCAATGGCGTCGTTCATATCACTGAATACACCGTGATACTTAGATGCCGGCTCTGCAATATTCAGCTTGGCAACCACTTCCTGCACGATATCCTTTACCAGGTTTTCGTTTACCAGCACGCTAATTCCTCCTCAAAAACGGATTTTCCGTAGGCTGCCAGCTCTGTGTCCTGTTTTGCACTGCCACCGCTGACGCCTATGCTTCCGATGATAACTTCCCCGCACTTCAAAACCTCACCGCCGCCGAAAATCACAATCTTTCCCTCGTTGGTAAATTGGATTCCGTAAAGGCTTTCTCCCGGCTGGCTCAGCTTCCCGAGCTCCGCCGTAGACATTTGAAATGCTATGGAAGTATATGTTTTATTAAGTGCCACGTCAAAGCTTCCTATGTAAGCACCGTCCATACAGTGCACCGCCACCGGTCTGCCGGATGCATCCGCTACCGCCGTAACCACCCTCATGCCCCACTGAGCCGCTTTCGCTTCAACCTTAGCGATAAGCTTTGTTGCTTTTTCGAGGGTCATGGTTACCTGCACCGCTCCGCCGTTTGCAGCTACCGTATTACCCGTCCTGCCGCTGTTTGCAGCTTTGGGATTTATCGCTTTGACACCTTCCTGTCCGCTCATCGATTCAACAACACTGCGGACAATTGCTTCGATTTCGTTATTATTCATAAACTAATCTCCGGAAAATTGCTCTGCAATTTTTATTTGCCAAGC
The DNA here is from genome assembly GCA_045546495.1 of Acetatifactor sp. GTDB lineage: Bacteria > Bacillota > Clostridia > Lachnospirales > Lachnospiraceae > Acetatifactor. The sequence goes on from JAZQCX010000024.1 coordinate 803, forward strand.
TGCTCCAGCACTCTCTTTGTAATCTCAGCTACCAGTTCAGGAGAAGTCTCAGCCTTCTTGCCGTGGCCGCCGCAGTTTCCGCCGCAGGTATGACAGCTGGGCTTTCCTTCCTGTACGTTAGGACAAAGGTTAGCGGGATGACGTCCCTTCATACCGAACTGTCTTCTGATTTCGTACAAATCCTCAACCTGCTGAGGAGTGAACTCCTTGGGACCGCCAAGCAGTCTGGACTGATACAGAAGCTGTGCGTAGAACTCTACGGATTCCATCTTCAGGTATGCACTCAGAAGGGAATCGGAATAAGTCAATGCACCGTGGTTCTCCAAAAGTACTGCATCGAAATACTGAACATACTCGGAAACCGCATCCGGAATCTCCATGGTGGAAGGTCTTCCGTACTTTGCAATCGGCACACAGCCAAGAGCGATAACTGCCTCGGGCATGATAGGCTGAGTCAGGGGAATACCTGCGATTGCAAAGCTGGTTGCATATACGGGATGTGCATGCACAACACTTCTTACGTCGGGTCTCTCCTGATATACTCTCATATGCATCTTAATTTCAGAGGAAGGCTTAAAGTTGCCGTTTGCCTGGATTACGTTACCCTGTGCATCTACTTTACAGATGTACTCGGGAGTCATGAAGCCCTTGGATACACCGGTAGGAGTACAAAGGAACTCATTGTCATTCAGCTTAACGGAAATATTACCGTCGTTTGCAGCAACCATGTTTCTGTTGTAGATTCGTCTTCCTATGTCACAAATCTCTTTTTTAATTTCGTATTCGTTTTGCATTTTGTTTCCTCCTGAATGTTTTTTGTTGCTTTTTGTTTTTATTATACGTCTATATCCCACACAAGTCAACATTTTTATGTTGGATTCCTGTGGTTTTTACCTTGTTAGATACTCCAGTACCTTCTCCACACCTTCCCCGGTTTTGGAATCCACAAAGAAAATATCTTTGCACCCGGAATTTCGAAGCCACCGCTCTGCCAGTGCACAGTCCGCTCCCGGCTCATTAATCTTCGTTACAATCCCGATTACATCCCGGTTCACCATACAGGTAATATTCGGCGGAAACAGGGTATAGGGTTCCGTTGCCGCCACCAAAAGTCCCACCACATCCGCCTCATAAGCGTACAGGGCAAGGGCATAACCCAGATGCTTGGTCTGGGCATATTCTCCCGGCGTATCAATCAGTACATCATGATAATGAATATACTGGGTTTTATCATAATGTACTTTTTCTCCGGTCAGCGCCTGCTTCAGCGTGGTCTTTCCGCTTTCGCTTCGCCCCATCAGAATCAGCTTCTTCATATCCTTTTACGTCCTCGTGATACCGCAGGTGGTATATTGCAGCTTCTCTCTCACATAATCCAAAATCGCCTGCTCCGCTGCTTCCACCTCGGATACGGTTCCCGTAATAATTAAAGAGCCGCTGAAGCGATCTACAAACCCAAGCTCTACCGACGATGCCTTCATGGCCACATCCGCCATGATAATTGCAGTCTCTGCAGGAGATACGGTCATAATTCCAATCGCCGCTCTCGCGTAATCAAGTGCCGGATTCAGTCCCAGTTTTTCATATAAAATCGGCTCGGGACTGGCAATAATATGAGAAAGGGTAATCTGCTTACCCGGCACCAGTTCCTGTACAATTCTCTGTTTGTTCTTATTGTCCAACCAATCCATTTTAATCACTCATGCCTTTCTGCTACTTGCGGACTTTGGGCCGCAGGCACAAATTCGCGTGTGAAAAACTTGTTTTTCACACTTATCCACCGATTTGGCACCGTAGCTTCGTACTTGTTTCTACCACCTTTTGTAGCATCTCCATATGCTCCGGTTCCGGCGGCAAAATGTCCGGCAGCTGATAGGTTCTTCCCAAGCCTTCGTATTTATCCTGTCCCAATCTGTGGTAGGGGAGCAGATAAATCTCCTCCACTCCGGGAAGCTTATCCGCAAACACCGCAATCCCCTTAATTTCCTCCGGGGTATCGTTAAAGGTAGGAATCACGGGAACGCGGATGCTCAGCTTTGTCTGACCGCTCTCCGCAATCCGGCGTGCATTTTCCAGCATCAGTTCATTGCCCTTTCCCGTAAATTCCTTATGCTTTGCACTGTTCATGTGCTTGATGTCCATCAGGTAATGGTCCAGATAAGGAAGAATCTGCTCGATAACCTCCCACTTGGCACAGCCCATGCTTTCCATGGCTGTATTGATGCCGCCCTCCTTTGCTGCCCGCAGCAGGTCCCTTGCAAATTCCGGCTGGCAAAGGCTCTCCCCGCCGGACAGGGTCAACCCACCGCCGGAGCGGCTGTAATAGGCTCTGTCCTTCTCCACGGTTTCCATCACCTCTGCCACAGTTACATCCTGTCCGATGATTTTCTTCTTTCCACGGACCGTCATTTCCTGAATGGCGTATTCCTGGGATTCCGGGTTGCAGCACCACTTGCATCGCAGGACACATCCCTTTAAAAAGCAGATGGTACGGATTCCGGTACCGTCATGGACGGAATAACGCTGAATATCAAATATTCTACCCTTCGTATCTAAATAGCTCATGTTAGAAGCCCTGCTCCGTTCTTCTGATAATATCGTCCTGCAAGGACTTTGACAGCGTTGTAAACAGCGCACTATAACCCGCCACACGCACTACAAGGTGTGCATACTTTTCGGGATGGGCCTGTGCATCCAAAAGAGTTTCCCTGTCCACCACATTAAACTGTACATGGCTGCCCTTCTGGTCAAAGTAGGAACGAATCAGAGAAACGAAGTTCTCCAAGCCCTGCTGACCGGAAAGCGCGGTAGGATGGAACTTCTGGTTAAACAAGGTTCCGTTGGAGGCGATTCCGTGGTCAAGCTTCGCTACGGAATTTGCCGCTGCCGTAGGACCGTTTACATCCTTTCCTGCCGTAGGAGAAACACCGTCCGCCACAGGAGTATGTGCCAAACGCCCGTCCGGCGTAGCGCCGGTCTGGGCTCCCAGCGGCACATTCGCAGAAACCGGATAAAGTCCTGCCTGAAACTGTCCGCCTCTGGGATTTTTAAAATTCAGGAGCGGTCTGGTGTATGTATAAGCCACCTCTCTTGCAAACAGGTCTACCTCGTCCATATCGTTACCGAACTTGGGAACCTCCGCAATCATCTGAAGCAGTTCTTCATAACGCTTCTTCTCCTGCGGGGCAGGCTCTGTACTCATTACGGTTTTAATCATGGCGGCAATCTGCTCTCCGTCCACAGTCATACCGTTATCTGTCATTTCCTTTGCAATCTGGGTTACAATCTCCCCGGCGCTGATTGCATCCAGCCCCTGACCGTAATTCAGCGCAAGGGCACGCTTCCACTCTGCCAGTGTTACCTTCTTTTCGTCAAACACAAGCTTCTTAATGGCATAAAGGGAATCCGCAACGTTTGCGATTCCGAAGCCCTGGGGACCGGTAAAGTTATAAATCGCGCCACCCTCCTGTACCGTCTTTCCTCTCTTGATGCAATCATCTACCATACAGGAAAGGAAAGGTAAGGGGCAACGGGTTGCATGCGCCACGTCAATGGCATTATCAGCGTTTACCAGCAGGGAGATATTGTATTCCTGCTGCTTTGCGTATGCCTCATAGAACTCCTCGAAGCTGGTCATTTCCTCCACAGCCCCGGTCTCGATACTAATCTTCTCCCCCTTATCCCAGCCGTTGGAAAATACCAGTTCAAGGGTACGGCACATATTAAAGAATGCCGCATCGTGCCAGCCTTCCGTTTTTCCCGCCTTCTGGGGCTCTACACAACCGATAATATTGTACTCTCTGGCATCTTCCAGAGTCAGTCCTCTGGTAAGCAGAGAAGGAATAATCACTTCATCATTGTAATAAGCAGGCAGACCGATTCCTGTTCTGGTCAGCTCTGCAGCCTTTATCATCAGCGCATGAGGGGTTTTATTCCACACACGAACGGACAGGGACGGTTGGGGCAGGAAAACATGCTTGGAAGCCGTAATACACATAAAGGACAAATCATTCGTCACATCACGCCCATCCTTATCCTGACCGCCTACAATCAGATTCTGGAACAGGCTGTAGCCTGCAAAGCCCTCTGCACTTGCCGCATCGCGGCACTTATTCAAGTCATTCAGTTTTACCCAGATGCAGTCCATCAGTTCCTGGGCAAATTCTCTGGTCAGCGTCCCCGCATCCAAATCCTTTTTATAATAAGGATACATATACTGGTCAAAGCGTCCGGGAGAAATGGAATGACCGCTGGATTCCAGCTGAATCAGCTGCTGCACGAACCAAAAGCTCTGGCACGCTTCATAAAAACTTCGCGCCCCCTTAGCCGGTACACGCTTACAATTTTCCGCAATCCGCAAAAGTTCCTGCTTTCTCACAGGGTCCTGGCAGGCATCCGCTTTTCCCTTAGCCAGCTTTGCGTATCGTCCGGCATAACGGATAACCGCCTTACAGCTGATAATAACCGCCTGTAAAAATCTGCTCTTGGTGCAATAATCCGCATCCCCCGGATTACACTCCGCCAGCTCCTTCTCCACCTCCGCAAGAATTCCCTCGTAACCAATCGCCAGCACCTTATCATACTGCACGGTTACATGACCCACACCGTTATAGAAATAATTTCCGGGGGTAAAAATATTGTGCTCCATGGCCTTTAAGGTCTCCGGCGCCATCAGGGAGGTAGCAAGTTCACTGGTGGTTTTGCCTGCCCAGTAGGCATTCGCCTCGGATAATTCACGCTTCGTCTTGTCCGATATGTAAAAGGGGTCAGCGGAACGGGTCGCTACCGTATCGAACTCCGCTTCCAGCCACCGATAGGAAAACTCGGGGTATGTCTGACACCCCCGGGGCGCAAGGGTGGTACTGCCCACAATCAGTTCATCCTCTCTGATGATAATCGGAATATAATCCAAAATATGTTCAAAAGCCAAGGCACGGCGCATGATAATCGGTTTATCCTCCGTCGCCTTATAGGATTCTGTAATCAGCTTTGCTCTGGCAGACTCAATCTCCGGCATCTTCGCATAAAGCGCAGAGACCAAACGGGGAATTCTGTCTGACTTAGAGATTTCCTGGGTATAGAACTTAGCCATAGGGACTCCTTTCTATTTCAAAACGCCGGTTTTTCGTTTTACATTACAGCTCACCCGAAACCGGCAAAAATAATCACATAATACTTTCTCTACAAGTATATTCCTATCCCAAACAAATGTCAACGAATCCGATGTGGAAAATATTATTTTTTTGTGGTTTTGTTTTGTTTGTTGTTGGTTTTGTGTGTGAAACTGTGAATTTTCTTGACAATCCGTGGGGACGGAGCGATACTGATATACAGGAGTTTGAAAGCGAGACAACCAAATGAAAATCATTACTTTAGTAGAAAACACTGTCGCAAATCCGGACTGCATTGCAGAGCACGGTCTTTGCCTTTATATAGAAACCAAAAAGCATAAGCTTCTTTTGGACACGGGCACCTCCGAGGCTCTGCTGCACAACGCTAAGGTGCTGGGCATCGACTTAGCCCAAGTGGACACGGTTATTTTAAGCCACGGCCACTACGATCACTCCGGCGGGCTTCTTGCTTTTGCCGCGTTGAATCCCGATGCAAAAATCTATATGCAGCGGACTGCTTTAGAGGATTATTACCATGGTGAACGTTACATCGGCATCGATAAGAGAATTGCCGATTTACCCGGTTTACAGCTTTTAGACGGGAATTTTACTATTGACGAAGAGCTTTCCCTTTTCACCAACATCACCGGACGCCGCTTCTGGCCCCAAAGCAACATTGGGCTCACAAAACGTGTTCCCCTAAATTCCGGCGAAACACGGCAGGCGTCCTGCGCCTATGAGTTACGGCAGGATCAATTCGACCATGAGCAGTGTCTTATACTGACCTTAGAAGAAGGAAATGTTTTACTCTCCGGCTGTGCTCACAACGGCATTTTAAATCTGCTGGAGCGGTATGAACAGCTATATAACGCAGCTCCCCAGCTTGTTATCAGCGGCTTCCACATGATGAAAAAGGACGGTACATACACAGCAGAAGAAACAACCGTCATCCGGGAAACCGCCTCAGAGCTTTCCCGATACGAAAGCACCCTGTTTTACACCGGTCATTGTACCGGACTTCCCGGGTTTGATCTGATGAAGCCGATATTAGGCGACCGGCTGCAGCCGTTGCAAACAGGTACCGTCATCCGATAATGCTACCATTTCACACGATAAACAGGTTACCCAATACAGCAGAAGCCACATTTCGCACGTTTTTTACTGCCGTATCGAAGACATTTTATCAAGAGGAAACAAATATATGGAAAGACAATACACAAGAATAGACCGGGTTCGCAATCTCCTGGACGACGCATTAAAGGCCATCCCCGATGAGGAGGTAAAGCGTTGCGCCTATGTACACCTCTACGGTGTGGGGCTGGCTGCTGCCCTGCTTTCCATGAAACGCGGTTTCGGCAGAACCGTTGCAGAGCTGGCAGAAATCGCGGGTATGCTCCATGATTATACGAAATATATCTGTAATGAGGACGAAAATCACGCCCACCGCTCTGCCCAATATGCAAAAGAGCTTTTGGCAAAGACGGAGACCTTTTCCGAAGAAGATATTGACCTGATTTACCGGGCAATCTACTACCACAGCGATAAAAAAGAGGTACACACGCCTTTCGACGAAATCCTAAAGGATGCGGACGTATTTCAGCATGCCCTTCGCAATCCCACCGAGGATTACTTTTTCCAAAAAAGCAGATTTCAGGCATTGCGGAAAGAGCTGGGATTCTAAAGTCTCTGCAGCCCCAAGCTCACGCCCCCCTTATCCGGATATGTTTACACCGTTACTGCTGCTCATAATTACAAAATCCGAAAGGAATCGCACAAAAAGGACAATCCCATGCAACTCACAACCTCGAAAGAACAGATTACTTATCAGAAATTTGATTATCACACTCACACCTGTGCCGGCGGACACGGCACAAACGACCGTATTACCGACCTTGCAAAGGAAGCCGCCGCACGTAAAATGACTGTGCTGGGAATCAGCGACCACGGTCCCGCAAGCATAGGAAGTGCAGGACTGTCTTATTTTCGCAGCCTGTTTTTATGTGAAAAAACGCGGTTCGGTGTGACGCTTCGCTACGGTGCGGAGGCCAACATTATAGACAAGGACGGTAATCTGGATATCCCTGACGATATTCTTCGTACACTGGATTATTGCATTGTAAGCATGCACCGCCCCATCTATACCTCCGGCTCAGCAGCCGAAAATACCCGGGCCTACATTCGCGCCATGCATCATCCCAATGTAAAAATAATCGGTCATTGCGATGACTCCCGTTTTCCTGTGGATTACACAGAGCTGGTAAAGGCTGCACTCTCTCTGGGTGTCACACCGGAAGTAAACAATGTGTCCCTTTTACCGGACAGCTACCGCTTAGACTGTCTTGCCAACACCACCCGTATGTTGCAGGTCTGCGAATCCCTTTCCTGCCCTGTTATCCTGTCCAGTGACAGTCATGGCAGAGAAAATATCGGAAATGTAACGGAAGCAATAAAACTGGTGCAGGAAATAAATTTCCCGCACCATCTGATTCGACAATCTATATAAAACCCAACCGCGTCCTTGACTTTAGGGGCGCGGTATTTATTTGCACTCCGTGCCGCCCCACTCCACTACAGTGAAACCCGTTCTCCCCGGAGCGGACAGCACCTGCTCCTCCATTTCCACAAAGGTGTCACTTGCCTGCCATGCCATAAACACACGGATCAACGTGTCCGGCACAGGATTCACTTCCAGCTTCGCCGCATCCGTATAGCATTCTGTCTGGAAAGAAATAATGTTATACGGGTTCTCCTGCATCATGGGCAGCCAGTAAACGATAAACTCATTTGCCTCCCGTCTTGTAAGCCCCAGTTTTTCCAGCGCATCCTCCAAAAAAGTCGCCGTGTCCTCTCCCTTTATGCAGAAGCCCTTTGCATAATCATACCGTGCTGCCGTTTCCCCTTCCCAGTAAAGGTAGTTATAGGTCTGACCCGCCGCATCGGTAAGGGTACCGTCCGGTGCCGCCGTCACCGTCCACCCCTCCTCATACGCCGGATAGGTACAGGTAAGTCCGCCGTCCAATGCAAGCTTAACAGACACCTGCATTTCCTTCTCCGGGTATAAATAGATTACGGGCTTATAGGCCACATTGGTATCTAACACAAAATCACTGACAGCCACATCCGTAAAATCCACCTCTACACGATGATTTTCTTTGTCATAATACGTGTTTTCATATTTAACCACAACCTGATCGCCCACACACCACTCCTCTGAAAGTACACCGTTTAGCTTAATTTCATAGGGCATGGGAATCACCGGCGTTGCAAAGAAGCAGTCCGAGTAGATTTCCGTTATGATAATGTCTGAAAAGAACGCATCCTCCCGTTTCTCTGCCGTAGTCTTATCCAGCCATTCCCCGGTATAGCTCAGATGCTGTAAATCCTTAGACATTTTCCAGTCAATTACATCAATCGATGCCGGATAGGTTTCCCGGATGCCACCGCTATAAATTACCTCTACCACGCTGCCCACCGTGGCTCCGATATCCGTTAGTTTACCGGTTGCAAAGGAAATTCTGTCGCTGCTTCGTCTCTCCCACTCATCCTCCACAGGCTCCACAAGCACATAAGAATCGCCCTGCTCCACAACGGTGGCAAGAAACCTTTTCTCGGTATACGCCTCTTCCCGTTCCCACAATTCGTCAATGGATTGAAAACGCTCCCCAAAAGTGTATACTCTCGTCTTCTCATATACACCGTCCTCCGTCAGTCTGTTCCAATCCACAATCTTATAAGTAAGTGCCGCATACTCTTTTGTTCCGCCGTCCTGATAGGTTCCCCGCGGAATCGGTACGAAGAAAACTGCCAGCAGCACCACTGCCAAAATCACAAATACCCAAACCTTCTTTCGCCTCATACGCTCTCCCTTTCTGTCCAAACCGCAAATCCTGCGCGGCGTCACAAACCCTATCCGATACCACAGACTCAGCGTGCGTCCCAAGGCTGACCCGATACCGAAAACTCAGCATGGCATCTCAAATTTTACTTGGATTGCAGCTCTTTCAGTCCGCAAGTCCCCGGCTCCACTTGGATTGCACCTCCGATTGTATCCAGTTCCAATACCTTTGCCAGTTCCGTTTCATCACTCGTAGTTACTGTGATAATAATGTTGTTTGTGGTTTCATGAACAGCGGAGGATACCACAAACGGGAATTCTCTGTTTACCATTCCGTCTGATATCTTTGACTGCAATTCGGTAAGATAGCCTAAAGTATACGTGCCTTTTACAAAAGCCGTATCGTCTTCCTTTCTGCCGAGCTCTTTACAAATAGCTGCTCTGTTTTCCGGTGTATCCTCCGTAAGTACGATTACAAACCTGCCGTCTGCATCTGTATAAGAGCCTCCGAAAAACGCAGATGTCTCTTTTGACACATCATTACTGCCCACTGCTTCGTTGTATTTCCCGCTATCGTCTGCCGCCTCACCCTTTACCGCCGCCCCCGGATTTCCCTCACAGGCATTTTCCTGCACCGTTCCCCCTGCTATTTCTTCCTTTAGAGACTCTTGCATTCCCTCTCCCAGGTTTTCCGAAACGGCTCCCAATTCCTCTTTATTACTCTGTAATCCCTTTCCATTAAAATTTTCAATCACAGCTACTCCGCCGGCTACTGTTTCATCCTTCCCCGCAGACAAACGAGCCAGCATCGGAATGCACAAAATCAACACGGCAACACAGGCTGCAAGCCCACTCCATTTAGCCCATCCAAACCCTGTTTTCCCTCTTTTTTTCTTATGTGCATCCAGAATATACTGTTGTTCCACATCTCCCAGAATCTCAAAAAACTCTTCCTTCTTCATAGCACATATCCTCTTTCCGTCAGATATTCCTTCAGTTTGGAACGCACGCGGTTTAAGGTAACCGACACATTGCTTTCCGTTATTCCATGTCGTTTCGCAATGTTTGAAACGCTGTCCGAATACCAATATCTGCAAATAAACAAGTTTCTCTTTTGAGGCGACAGAGTGTCTAAAAAGGAATTGATTGCCGCGATAAGCTCCCGTCTGTCAATTTCCTGCTCCACATCCTCCAAGCCGGATACACATTCCGCAAGCTCCTCAAGCACTGCCGCAGTTTCTCCGCTTCCACGCTTTGCGGCACGATTGTATTTATACTTATTAAACGCCAGATTTCTTGTGATTTTTCCAAGAAACGCAGACAATATTTCCGGCCTGTTGGGCGGTATCGCGTCCCATGCGCTTAAATATGTATCGTTAACACACTCTTCCGCATCTTCTCTGCTTTCCAGAATATTTCTTGCGATAGCCGTACAATAGTTACCATACTTCTTTGCTGTTGCAGACAACGCACGCTGATCTCTGTTAAAATACAGCCGGACAATGTCCTTATCGTTCACAGGCAATCCTCCTTTCTACAGTTTCCCTATATCTGTATAGACAACATTCGCATCCGAATCTTACACTTTTTTCACTTTTTATTTGATAATACTTATTCTAATGCAAAATCCGCGAAAATGCATCCCAAAAACCGCAATGTTGTCCGTGTCTTTATCACCGGAACATGCTCCTACCGTGATTTGCCCGCCCCGGGAGTGCGCTGTAATGTTGTCGGGAGGCAAATGTGAGGATTTCTTATGTACGCAACTTTGGAATAAGGTTCGTGTTTTTATGCGCTTGAACAAAAATTGAGCTGCGTCCGCAGGAGGCGGAAGAAGGAGCATGTCTCTTGCTCCTTTTTCCGACCAACTGCGAACACAGCTCTTATTTTTGTCCCAGCTCATAAAAAGCTCGAACTATCGTGAATTCCAAAGTAAGTACATTAGAAATCCCACATTTCACGACCCAATATTACAGTGCACTCCCGGGGCGGGCAAATCGCGGGGAGCATGTTCCGGTGGAAATACACACCCCCGCTTCCAGAAGCGCCTCTGCAGGAAAAGAAATACGTCTCGCTTTTGATTCCTTTGCAATTCAAAGGCTGGATGATTCTACTCAGACCTTCCGCGCAGCTATCTACAATGTTGTGGATTATA
>JAZQCX010000025.1:0-3369 GCA_045546495.1 Acetatifactor sp.
AGTTCGTGTTACTGCTGCCGTGCGTCCCTTTAGTTATACCCCTCGTTCTCGTATCAATTGTTTCCTTACCGAGCATTTTTGAGATATATTCGTGCGTGCTCTGCTCATTACCCCCGAGATACAGCATAGTATCATGAGGTAAGCTTCGGAGCGTCCTTCGTCAGAAGGACGCTCGTCCGCTCCCTACCAAACCGTACGTACACCTCTCGGTGTATACGGCTTTCCGCTTATTATATTTGCGGTGTTTAAGAATGAATCTGTTTATGACAGTCAGGACATACCACGATTGTTTTCCGTCTCCTTTTGCGCATAAGGAACTCCCAATCGCTGTTGCCTTTCAAGTCTTTCAATTTCTTTACTTGGTGGATTTCCAGATTTCTGCAATCTTTTCCGCACAGTTCACAGATATGCCGCTCCACACGCTGTTTTAAGGTGTTGGTTTTACCGTATTTGGTATACTGCGGAAGCTCGCTCACATTGTCAAACTTTGTGGCAGTCTCTTTCCGCCTAAAGCCATCCCTGTAAAATGTTGTGGTCTTGATACCTGTTTTGGTTTCATAAGGGACAGTGAACAGGTCTCCGACACAATATCTGCGCTTGATTTCATGCACATTGGTCTTGTACTTGCAGGCGAATGTTTTGTACATACTGTATTTCATAAGGTTGGCAAATCTGCCAATCTTAAATGAGTCATTCGCTATGGAGTAGTAGTTGTACAGACCACGGACTTCTGCGTTGTATCGTGTCAGAATTTCAATGTCACTCAGATTGACCAATTTTCCCCTGTGCAGGGCAACAAATCTTTCTTTTCCGTTTTCGTTAATCTTGATTTTAATTGCATTGTATTCCAGTAATTTATTGACCCATTTTTCTCTGGGTACCAGCAGTTTCACCACACCTGTATTACTTCTGAGCTTGTATCCTGCGGCGGACATTTTCAGATCCTGACTTCTGGATACCGTAATGTCGTAGCCCAGGAATCTCGCCCTGTCTCCTGTATGTGTTACCTTCGTTTTTGCGTCCGACATTTCCAAGTCCAGTACATCCTTCAGAAATTGACCGACATCCTGTTTGATTTGCTCGGCATCGGCTTTGCTTCCTATTACACCAATGATAAAATCATCGGCGTAACGAACATACTGCACTCTTTTGTACGAATCGTCCAACGGGAGGGAAGGTGACAGCGTCCGCTGTTTTGCCTCCAGCATTTTGAGAGTGCGGTTTCGTTCTTTTCGCTGTTCCGGTGATAAATCTTCCCACTTCTGCTTTCCCATACGACGGTAGTAAGCCGCCCGTTTCAGGGATTTGTTGTATTCCGGATTTATCAGTCTTTTCTGTCCACGGCAGAAATTCTCAGCATATTCTTCCATAAATTTATCCAATTCGTGGAGGTATATGTTTGCAAGCACGGGACTGACACCTGACCCCTGCGGCACACCGCTGTAAGTTCGGTTGTATGTCCATTGCTCCATATAGCCCGCTTTCAGAAATTTCCAGATAAGCTGTATGAACGATTCATCCTCAATTCGCTTTCTCAGGAGTGCGATTACTGTGTGGTGGTTAAAGCTATCGAAGCAGGCATGAATATCGCCTTCGACAAACCAGTTTACACCTGTAAAGGTTTTCTGGATTTGCTGCAATGCTGTCTGACAGCTTTTGTTGGGTCTGAAGCCATGAGAGTGTTTGCTGAATACTGGCTCATAAATGCTCTCTAAAATCATTTTCACGACTTCCTGCACCAGCTTATCGTCGCCCGACTGGATACCCAGAGGACGCATTTTATTACTGTTTTTCTTGGCGATATACTCTCGCCGTGCAGGATTTGGCTGGTAGCTTCTGTCTCGCAGGGATGCAATGATCTTTGCGATTCTTTCGTCACTCATGCCGTCTATCGTGGTTCCGTCTGCACCGGCAGTCATGCTGCCGGTGTTTGCATATATGTTTTTATATGCAAGCCAGTAGAACTCAGGGTTATACAGATTCCTATATAACCGTTGAAATTTGTATGATTCATTCTTTGACATTTCCGTCAAACTACTTAATACATCAATTGGATTTCTCAATGCCTCACGCACCGTCCTTTCTGTTGTATTAGTGAATAAGCTGCTCTCCTTCGCCATGTGAACGCCATTAACGTCTCGGACTACTATGAGAGCTGTGTGACCATGCCCGTTACCAGGTTTAGGTCATCCACGGTTAGTAAATACAGGATTAGCTTTCAGTGTTGTCGGCACCGACTTTCGCCATTTACCCACTGTCTTGTGGTTGTTCTTCCATGCGTATCACTTGATTCCATAACTGCGAAATGAAACCAACATGGAATGGCATACGTTTCAATCCTTTTCGTATGCGGAGTCGGATTCTCCCACTCTGGCTATCGTTCAGGCAGTTTAGCTTTATACCTCATACACTGATTTTTATTCTTGAGCCGTAGGGCGCATAGGATTTGCTCCCTGTTGCTCAGGCTTTTGCTGTTTTGCAAAAGCGACAACATGCTACACTCCCCTTTGGGTTTCCCCGCTCGGATAAGTTGTAGAATAATAGGCTGCTTCTGCGGATTATGAGCCTCCTTTTCTCGTAGATTTGCAGATAGCTTGATACTTTTACCTACCGCTTGCTAAAGGCGGTATCCTATAATTACCGCGTCGCCAATTTATAACGCGCTGGCGACTTCCGTGCGCACGCAGTTGCCGACAAGACTTTCCCAATTATCCTTAAAAAGTGCTTTTAGCTGTGCCATATTCTGAATGATGATTGATACAGATATCCGCCTTGAGCGCATTGTTGCAAGCAGCCTTTCAAAATCATCGGGAAGCGCGACGTTCGCAAACTCATCCATCACAAAATGCACGGGTACCGGAAGCTCACCGCCGTATTTGTTATCCGCAAGATAATACAGCTCCTGAAATGCCTGCGTATATAGCATACCGACAAGGTAATTAAACGACCTGTCGTTATCAGGGATAACACAGAAGATTGCTTTCTTTTTCTCACCAAGCTCACCGAGGTTTAAATTGTCGTATGAGGTCATACGCGCAATTCCCGGAAAGTTAAATGCCGCAAGCCTTACCGCAGCAGTGATGAGAATCGACTTTGCGGTTTTACCTGTCGCTTTCTTGAATATACGATACTGCTTTAAGGCTACATGGCGTGGCTTTTCCTCCGCAAGTGCTTCAAAGAGCATATCCACCGGAGACTGATAATCCTCATCATCCTCCATTGCTGCAGCGTTTTCGATTAAGAACATAAGCATTTCAAGTGTCTGCTCCTCTGGCGGTGCTTCGTGAAGCAAATACAACATAAGCGCAGAATCAAGTGCTATCTCCGACTTTTCCCAGAACGGATCATTCTGCGTTGAGTTTTTCGGTG
>JAZQCX010000026.1:0-7558 GCA_045546495.1 Acetatifactor sp.
CAAGCGGTCTTAGGAAGACAACACTTAGCTACAACTCCTTGGCTCACAGAACGACATGGCTACGATCCGACTTCGCCGATATGATTAAAAAAAACAATAATGCCGAGTGCAAGACCCACCGAGTAGGATACCTCCAGCGGATTCAACCCGGTGGGTTCTCTATTCATAACCAGTACATAAACTTCCGAAAAAACTTTATTGATACCTACATCATTGTGGTATGCCATGATGGTAAAAGCAGTTCCGAAAAAGCTCACAAGGGAAACCAACACCACCTTCCACCATTGTTGCCACCCCTTGTGCTTATTGACGCTGACCCATTCCACCAGCACATCCGGTTCCCCTACAATCTGTACCGTTATTCCGGGGCATGCCTCCTCCATCAGCCTAATCAGTTTCAATGAACTGATAACGCAGCGCTTTATTTCTCCTGTCTTGAAATGATGTACCTTTAAAGCCTTACACTTGGCACTGATTACAGCGTCCGCACAGCGCAGGCTTCCCAAATCCGCCAGAAAAACATCCTGTGACTGCACCTCCACATCTCTGTCGCACTTTAAATAAACCGTTACATTCTGCATATATCTCCGCCTCTCATCCCTTACACCCGCTTTCTGCGCTCCCCGTGCCAAACTTTCCCTGCATTTATCCTTGCAGGAATTGTCCTCATTTGCTATACATTACACGAATTGCTACACCTACTGCAGCCTTATGCCGCTGTCCGATGCAGCTCTGTCCAGAAGTAGAACAGGGAGCCGCAAAGCTTTCCCAGTGCCACCCCCAGAATCACCACTCCGATTCCGTGACGAAAGGAAATCCGACGGGTCAAAATAGGAATACTGTCCAGCATCTCTGCCACCGCAAGCGCCAGGCATCCCACAAACATTCCCGAAAAAACACCGAATATTACCTGCGCTGTAATTCCTGCACCCTGTATCAGCTCCCGCATTTCCGGGAACTGCTGCTGCCACCATGCACCAAACTGACAATACTCCGGGAAAACCGTGAGAAATCCTCCTGCCAGTGTTCCGAAAATTATCATCTCTTCAAATAAAATCACTTTCCGCACGGTATGGGTTTT
This sequence comes from Acetatifactor sp., assembly GCA_045546495.1. Taxonomy (GTDB): domain Bacteria; phylum Bacillota; class Clostridia; order Lachnospirales; family Lachnospiraceae; genus Acetatifactor. The sequence continues at coordinate 1,082 of JAZQCX010000026.1, forward strand.
CCCTGCAAACCGAGGTACCAGTCCCACCGCCACAAGCACCGTAAAAACCCCCGCTGCGGAAAGCACACCGTAGCTTGCTCCCAAAATCACCAGAAAAAATGTCTTCATTCTATATCCCTTTCAACAAGCCTATCCTTCGTCATAATCTGCCACGGATAGTATAAGAAGTTCGATGCAAAATATACGTGTCCGCAAAAATTGAAAAATCCCGCCCATTCCGAAGAACCGGGCGGGAAATATCCTTTATTTAAATTCTTTACATTTCCAGGAACACACTCTTCTTACAGGCATCGAATCCGCTCAAAGGTAATATTTTCACAGTACTGCACGGAAATGGTCTGTCTGCGGCTGGCGCGCTCGCTTCCCAGCGTAATGTCCCGGAAAGTAATGTTTTTCAGCTCATGACCAGGTTGGTCAAAGCCTACCAGTTCCAAGGCTTCGCATTCCATCCACTCCGCTTCATGTCCGAAATACTCTCCTAAAATATGCATTCTCTCAAAACAGCAATTTTCAAACACAGGCGGAATCGGCGCTCCGATTCCGTCATCATTGTACCCCACGGAATGAAACAATACTCTTGCAGCAGCGCAATCTCTTACATGCACATTACGCACATAACCGCCTCGCTTTTTTGTTGCCTTAATCTCAATACCGCACATGGATTTCCCCATATCACAATCCCATATGTCAATATCATTGATACCGCCCGACATTTCACTTCCGATGGTGATGCCGTGACCGAAAGCACAGCGACAGTCAAAAATCCAGATATGTTCGGTAGGTCTTGCAATCACATTACCCTCCGGATTTTTACCGGATTTGATGGATACGGAATCATCTCCCGTGTAAAACATGCAGTCAAAAATCGCACAGTTGGTAGAGGAATCCGGATCCCAGCCGTCCCCGTTCCAGACATCCGTAGAGTGAAAAATACAATTCTCGGTCACAACGTTATCGGAATAAATCATATGAATATTCCAACAGGCTGCATCCTTAAAGGTGACTCCTGACAGTACCACATTCCGACTGTTACTGATATTAATCAGTTTGGGACGTACTCTTCCCGGAATGGTCTCCGATTTCTCGCACTCGTTAATCTTATCTCCCAGTGCTTCCAGATAGTCCTTTAAACGCTCCCTCTCAGAGGCAATTACATTTTCCGCAAGACGTCGTCCACCGCTGGCAATGGTTCCCTTACCGCGAATCATTACATTCTCGCAATTATATCCCTCCTCATGGTTCAGCGTCCCCATATTCAGGAAACTGCTGTAGCACTCCTGCTCAATTCCCTCAAACCTTGTCCAGATTCTGGGCAGGTAATCCTCCGGCTTTTCCGTACCCTGAAGTACCGCGCCCTCTTCCAGATACAATTCCATATTACTGTGAAGTCGCAAACTTCCCGTCATAAATACACCCGCAGGAATATAAACCGCATCCTCAGGACCGCAGTCGTCTATGGCCCGTTGAATTGCCGCTGTGTTCATGGTTTCCCCATCACCCAAAGCAAGGTAAGGTGCCTTTGACACATCGATACGACGCAGCTTCTTCCCTGTGCGGCAACGTAAGCTTTCCGATGCCCTGTTACACTTAATCTCCAGCTCATACTCGGTGTCCGGTGCAAGTCCCTCAAAGGTGAAATGTGTCATTTCCGAGGTTCCCGCCTGCTTTCCGTTCCTAAAAAGAGTGTAGGTTCCCGCCTCATACTCCGGCTTTCTCCAGAATACCGTTACAGATTCCTCTGTTACAAAATATCTGACTTCCTGTATCTTTTCCATCTTGCCCTGTTTTCTCCTTTACATTACAATCCGCCGGGGAACCGGACAAACGATTCCCCGACGGATTCCTATTTCTGTTATCCTAAACCAAATGCAAGTCCGGCTTTCTCGTAGATATTCGCCGCATTTCCGGTAACCACCAGCCTGATTTCGTTGTCTCCTGTTGTCAGGTACTTACCGATTTCAAACCGATGTACACCCCATAGGCTTACGTCCACAAAATTACCGTTACAATAGCACTCCACCATTTCATTGCCGCGAACCGCGAAGCATTCCTGCTCTGTAACCGCATCCACGGTCTTACGAAGTACATAAGTCTTTACGTTTTCGGCGGTCTCCTGCAAGGTAAACTGCTCCGTCCAGTCGGGATATTCCTTCTGCATACACTTTTCACAGAGACCCTCTACCGCAAATCCCAGTTCCTTCTGCAAAGCCTCATCTGCAAGCTCCTGTCCGTTGTCAATTACCAAAAGCGTCTCGCCGGGCTGCAGGCGTAAGGTGAAGGTATCCTCTACGCCCTTCAGCGTATAGCACTTACCGGTCCAAAGATTCATAAACAAAGGCTTCTTAACGCCGGGCAACGTAACCTGCTTTGCAATTACTTCCGCACCTTCATTACCGAACAGGTACAGGTTTGTATCCCACTTTGCCAAATGCACCTTGCGCAGACTCTTTTCCTCACCGGCAAGCTCAAATGCCTCCTTCGGCACATCACTTACATCCGTTATCAGCAAATCTCCCAGCTTTTCACCGAAACGCTTGCTGTAGCTCTCTCCCAGCACATTCAGCACCGCATCATAAACCAGTCCCTGAATCAGCACCTTACCGTCCTCAACCGTTGCTGTTTCCAACAATGCAGCCGGCAGATAGTTAAACTCAATCTGGCTTTCGTACAGACATGCAATTTCCTCGTAAGGAACCTTATTGTTATCGCACAGCACCGCTACCTTAGCACCGTTCACGGAATCTGTCATCAAAAAGGACAGTCTCTTAATGTAATCGGAAACCCGGCGATAATGCTTCCACCAGATGTTGTTAGGACCTACATCGGGGGGTCTCTCTCCCTTTCTCTCGCCTTCTACGCTGTAATAAAACGCATGGGGAATAAAGAAGTTTACTCCTCTCAGTCCCAGCCAGTCTATGTACCATTTCATGTCACCGCCGGTAAAATACCAGGGGATTTTATCCCGGTTGCAAACACCGAAGCACTCATTTGCATTTCTGCGGCGTCCCAGGTGTCTTGCCAAATCCGCCGTAATCTTCGCCTGAACGGAATCAAATTCTCTAAGACCGCCTGTTTCCGGTGCTACACGACGCATAATCAAATCCTGTCCGGGAATATGGAAGAACAGCTCTTCTTCGATATCATCACTCTCCGCAGGATGTCCAATAAAGGAAATACCGTGGCTCTCGCACCAGCCGGATAATCTCGCATAGAATACCTCACGGAGCTTTTTCTTAATCAGCTGGTGATACAGTACAACCGTGGGATTTTCCTCCACCTTTACGATGTCGGCTCTTCCGGCTACCGCTTTTCCTGTTTTTACAAACAGTGCCTCCAGCTCCTCTACTTTTCCGCCTGCTGCCGTAAGTTCCTTCTCCAGCCCCGGTACCCACTCACGATACCGTCCCGCATTTCTGCCCAATGCACAGGGCTCATCCGTAAAGAATGCAATTACGGTAGTGCCAAAGTATTCCTTCAAATGCTCATAATGGGCATCATGGGTTAATCGGATAAATTCATCCACCGCACCGGGATTTAAAATATCCGCAGACTTCGGCGCTCCCGCCTGTCCGTCATCCTCACCGAAGTGGATGCCGCGGATGGTTCCTCCGGTAAAACCGTATGCAATGGCCCTTCCGTCAGAAAGCTTTGTAATAATCTGCTCCTTACCCTTTAAGGTATAGAACACACCGCTCTCATCTGCCCGGTCAATTTCGTATGCTTCCACAATATGAATTCCCTTGGACGCATATTCCGGGTCAGCCTCCACTACCTTTCCGTGAGCAGAGCCGGAGGGGTACATTCCTTCATCATACAGCACTACCTTCATATCAAGCTCTGCAGCGGTCTTTACGATAAACTTCACTGCTCTGAAGTATTCCTCGGATAAGTAGGGCATATCCTCCGGTACGCCGATACGGGGATGGAGTACAAAGCCGTTTACGCCTTTCTCCACATAATCCTCCAGTTGTTCCCTGACACGCTTCTCATCGAAGGTATCGTTGAAAAACCAGAAGGGAATCGGGGAAAACTCCGTTCCCGGGTGAATTAACTCACGAATTAAATCTCGGTTACTCATTTATAATCTCCTTGCCACTGCTTTCCGCGCGGTTCGCCTGTACTTTTCCACCATCTTCCCGGCACATTTTCCAAGCTTTTCACCCGCGCTTCTTCGCAGCACTTCCTCTCGGTATTTCTTATTTCCAGCTCTTCTGCATCTCAGAGCACATAATCAGGAACGCGCCCACACCGTGCAGGTCGTTGATGGAAATAGGTCTGTCGCAGTAGTGCTTATAATCTCCTACACCGGTACCGATACAAACATCGCCTACCAACAGGTCTTCGCCGTCCCAGCCCAGAGAACGGATAACGCCCTCATAGCCCTTCTTTGCCTGCTCCATATATTCCTCGGACATAATGCCCATTCTCACTGCCTTACAGATTGCTGCCACGTAGAGACAGGAACAGGAGGTCTCTAACCAGTTACCTTCCATGCCGCCCTTATTCACAACCTGATACCATCTGCCCTGTTCGGACTGATACTTGCATACCGCAGTCATCAGATCTCTTACCAGTCTCTCCAGCTCACCGTACTTGGGATGATCCTTAGGAATAAAGTCCAAATCATCCAGAACCGCTACGGGTACCCAACCGATACTTCTGCCCCAGAATTCAGCGGAAAGTCCCGTTACAGGGTCCGCCCATTCCTTCTGCTTGGAGCAATCCCATGCATGGTACCAGAGACCGGTTTCCTTATCGATGGTCTTTTCCTCCATAAGCAACGCCTGCTCCACGGTAGTCTCAATAAACTCAGGCGCATTGAAGCGTGCACCGTACTCAGCCGCAATGGGGCCGCCCATATACAGACCGTCCAGCCACATCTGCTCCTGACAGGTTACCTTATGCCAGAATCCGCCCACCTCGTTTCTGGGAAAATCCTTCAAAATGGCAAGCAGGGTATCCAATGCCTTCTTATATTTTTCTTCTCCCGTTCTGTCAAGCAACGGGTACAACAGGATGCCGGGCTGTAAATCATCCAGCTGTCCGTCATTAAACTGTATAATATGACCGGTCTCATCCACACAGGAATCAACCCAGTCCTTCATATACTGGAAATATCTCTCATCGCCGCATGCCTGATAGGTCTTATACACACCTGACAAGAATACACCCTGATGATAATGGAAACGTCCCTTGGGCGGCAAATCCGCCGCTGCAAACTTGCGCATCATGGTTTCTACGGATGCTTTCGCATAATATAACGGTTCTCTGATTTCGCTCATACTCATTTCCTCTTTTCCTGTTTTTTATGTACAACAAATCCTGCGTACACGCTGTATTCATATCATACAACAAAACCGAAAAGAAAACCACTAAAAAAGTAATGTCATACGGCTAAGCCGCTTTTTTTCTGTCATGTTCCCCGCGGCCGGAGTGTGTTCTGTTGACAAAGACACGGACGATAAGGGATTCCAAAGGCGCATCTGAAAGAAACACCACATTTGAAACTCCCGTCTTCCGCCCTACCCATGGCTTTCGCCGGGCACGGGGAACCATTGCAGTAAATGAGCTTAACCGAATTATTCCTCCCAGATGGGAGAAAAACAGATATTCATATCTACATCCGAGTCGATTCCGTTTACTCTTCCCTTATCGGAATACTGCCAGATTTTATATTCATAGGGATAAAACATCTGGTCACTGTAAGAGGCATACCACTTATCATATTCCTCCAGCTTCGACAAATCAATCATCAACGCCCCCATCTCCGTATTGTGATAAACCATTGGCTTATAACCCGCATTCTCGATGGTCCTCAAAAACAAAAGCGTTAAATCGGTTCGGTCCTGTACAGACAGCTCGTTCATGCGCCCCGCTCCGCTGACCTTTTCCACATCAAACACCACCGGACAGGTAATCTCATAGGGTTCGATTTTCTTCAGCACAAGCTGCGCCTCTTCCACAATTTCATCCGCAGTAATGGCCTGACTGAACACATAAACTCCTACCTTAATTCCCGCGTCAATCGCTCCCTTAATATTCCGTTCAAACTCCGTATCCTCTACCAGCTTTCCCGTACCGTAGCCGCGGAATGCCGCCCGGATAATGGCAAACTCCACACCGTCCGCCGCAACTGCCTCCCAGTCAATCTTTCCCTGATGGCTGGAAACGTCGATGCCCTTGTGGGAAGTCACCTGTCCGTCTGTCAGATACTGATATTCCCCGTTCTCCAGAATCTTCAGGCTTTCTACCTGTAACGGATTCTGCTTCAAGTTCCGGTCAATGGGTACAAAATGAAATCTGCCGCCGCTGACCACTACAATATCGTCCGGGTAAAAAGGACGCAATGTTTCAACAGTGGTGGTACCGGCGCTCAGGGATACCTTAATCCCCTCCAGCACCCGCTCCGCCTCTTCATTTTTCGCCGCGGCCACCGCATCCGCAATCAGTAAGTCGGATCGTAGCCATGTCGTTCTG
>JAZQCX010000027.1:0-22409 GCA_045546495.1 Acetatifactor sp.
GGAGAGCTGATTGAGGCGTGTCATGCGGTGGGGTGTCCTGTGATTTTAGACAGCTCGGGTGAAGCCTTGCGGGCTGGAATCGCGGCAAAGCCGGATATTGTGAAGCCTAATTTGCGAGAGCTGGAGACGCTGTTTCAAGAGAAACTGGATAGTCAGGATGCCTTTTTGAAGGCAGTAAAAAAGCTATGTGACGGTGGGATAGGAAAAGTAGTGGTTTCCCTTGGAGCGGAAGGACTTTTTTATGCGGATGGTACGGAGCGGTATTACCGGCCCGCAAAGAGGGTCAGCGTGGTAAATACGGTTGGCTGCGGCGATACGGTGGTAGCATCCCTGTGTATGAGTGTGTTGTCCGGGGATGAAGCGGATATTGCCCTGCAAAAGGCGTCCGCGCTGGCGGGGGCAAATGCGACAACCCGGGAAAACGGGCAGATTCCCATGAAGACTTATCTGGAACTGTTGTGAAGCGAATTTGCCTTGATGTGTCAGGTGAAAACTTGTTTTCACCTGACAGAAATTGCCTGCGCATATTTCTGTTGCGCGATTTCTTGAAACAAAGTACATTCCCGGAATGGAGATTAGGATGAAAACAATCGCAATCATTGATGATGATATTCATATTGGAGATATGCTGACGGAGGTGCTGAAGCAGGAGGGGTATGCGGTTCTTCGTGCGTACTCAGGTACCGAAGCCTTATATCTTCTTTCACAAAATAAACCCGATTTGGTTCTGCTGGATTTGATGTTACCCGGATTGTCCGGCGAGGAAGTTTTGCCGCACATCGAAAACACTCCGGTTATTGTTCTCAGTGCAAGGGTGGATGTGCAGGACAAGGTAAATCTTCTGCTTGGCGGAGCGGCAGATTATATGACGAAGCCCTTTGATACAAAAGAGCTTCTTGCCCGTATTACCGTTCAGCTTCGCAAGGCAGAACAGCATGGTAACAACAGCGCAATTTCGGTTGGTGATTTGATTCTGGATACCATGTCGCTTACATTGGCGGTTCAGGGGCAGTATGTAAAACTGACCAGAACAGAATATGCTATTTTGAAACTGTTGATGGAAAACCCGAAGCAGGTTATTGCAAAGAGTGTTCTGCTGGACAGAATCAGTATAGATACTCCGGACTGTACCGAGCGTTCTTTGAAGCAGCATATCAGTAACCTGCGTAAGAAATTGCAGGATGTAAGCGGTACAGATTATATTGAAACGGTTTGGGGTATCGGTTTTAAATTGGCAAAATAGAAATCTTGACCAAATCTTGACGTTTTTCTTGACCACTTTCTTGACTTGTGTTTTGTACAATGCGGTCAACAAGAAAAACAAGGAGGATTCTATGAACTATATTTTGCAAACAAACAACCTGACAAAGAAATATAAGAATTTTCAGGCGTTAAACGGTCTTACCATGAATGTTCCGAAAGGCTCTATTTATGGAGTCGTAGGAAAGAACGGTGCAGGCAAGACTACTTTGATTCGCCTGATTTGCGGATTGCAGGAGCCTACATCCGGTGATTTTACTCTGTACGGAGTTTCCAATGGTACCAAGGACATTATTAAGTCCCGCCGCCGCATGGGCGCTGTAGTAGAAACACCGTCCATTTACATGGATATGACGGCGGAGGAAAACCTGAAACAGCAGTATCTTATTTTGGGGCTTCCGTCCTACGATAGTATTCCTGAACTGCTGAAGCTTGTGGGACTTGAGAATACCGGAAAGAAAAAGGCAAAGAACTTTTCCCTTGGTATGAAACAGCGTCTGGGCATCGCCATCGCATTAGCAGGCGATCCGGATTTCCTTGTGTTGGATGAGCCGGTGAATGGTCTTGACCCGCAAGGTATCGTGGAAATACGCGAACTGATTCTGAAGCTGAACAGGGAACGACAGATTACGGTTCTGATTTCCAGTCATATTTTGGACGAGCTTTCCCGTCTGGCTACTCATTACGGTATTATTGACAATGGGCGCATGGTGAAGGAGCTGAGTGCAGAGGAACTGGACGCTGCCTGTCGCAAATGTGTGCGTATGGAAGTGAGTGACACCGCTACTTTGGCGCGTGTTCTGGATTCCATGAAGCTGGATTACAAGATTATCTCCGCAACGGTTGCTGATGTGTTCGCAAAAGTAGGTGTAACACAGCTTACAGTTGCGCTGGCAAAGGAAAACTGTGAAGTGTTGTCCATGCAGGAAAAGGATGAAAGTCTGGAGAGTTACTACATCTCCCTGGTTGGAGGTGGTAGCCATGCGTAATCTGTTATCCGCGAACTTTTTCCGATTACGGAGAGATAAATTTTTTTGGTGCATTTTATCGGTAGTAGGTATATTCTCTCTTGTGAATATAGTAAACAGCAGTGGAGCATATGAGGTTATGACAGCGAGTGGATATGTGGTATCTCTGGATGCGTACTATTTTAGTCAGGCACCTCTTATGGGGGCTTTCTTTGGTCTCTTTGTCAGTATGTTTCTGGGAACGGAGTATTCTGACGGTGTCATCCGAAATAAGATGATTGCCGGACATAAGCGTAAAAATATCTACTTAGGAAACTTTGTGGTTTGTGCGGTAGCATCTGCTATATTGCTGGTTGTTTGGCTTCTGGTTGAGGCACTTGGTTTTATCCTGATTGGACCTATGGAAATGGGAATATCCGGGTATGTTGCACATGTGGCGGTGGCATTTGGTATAATGCTTTCCTTTGTAGCAGTGTTTACCCTTGTGGGAAGTCTTTCCTCGAATAAAGCTATGACAATTATTTTTACAATGGTCGTATTTTTGCTTATGGCTATTACGGCAAGCGGAATTTATGACAGATTGTGCGAACCGGAGTTTTACACGGGTGTGGCACTGATTGATAATCAGCTTGTGCAGATGGAGCCAACTCCAAATCCGCTCTATCTGTCGGGAAATGCCCGCCTCATCTGGCAGTGCGCCATGGAATTACTTCCAAGCGGTCAGGCATATCTTTTGGGCGATATTCCCTTGGAAAGTCCGATTCGTGCAGTTGTGCTGAGTATGATATTTACCGGCTGTGTTTTAACGCTTGGATGCATCTTGTTTTGCAGAAAAGATATAAAGTGAGGTAGCAGTTATGAGAAAATTGTTATCTGCGGATACTTTTCGTTTGTTTCACAGTAAATGGTTTTGGCTGTGCCTTTTCGGAATGCTGGCGATGGCTGTCGGTTTTATTGTTATGCAGCAGACTGCCATGGATTATGAGGTTCCTTTAAGCCGGGTGATTTTTCTGCCCATGAGCTTTTACGGAGTGACGATGGCGGCTTTGATAAGCCTGCTTGTGGGGGAGGATTTTAGTGACGGCTTTATTCGCAACAAAGTGATTGCCGGACGTTCCAGAGGAACTATATTTGCTTCCAATCTGATAATCAGTTGGCTGGCGTGTGTCATAATTTATGTAATCGTTACCCTTTTTACTGCGGTAATCGGCAGCTTTCTTTTTGAAATCAATATTACGGCTGACTGCTTCTGCAAATGTTTGCTTTTGGGCATTGGAATGTGCATTGCCTATGGTTGTATTTATTGTAGTATTACGATGCTTTGCGGAAACAAGGTTACCGCGACGGTGTTATGTATGGGAGTGGCATTCTTTATGTTGTTTGCCTGTCTGCATACCAATCAGATTATGGTACAGCCGGAATATAAGAACGGTGTCCTGAACCCGGCTTATGCAGAAGGTATTAAGAAGACGATATATGGGTTTCTGCATGATTTAAATCCCTCCGGTCAGGCGGCGCAGCTTTCAGCGATGGAGATATTTCAGCCGGTTCGATGCTTTTGTTGTGATTTCGCTTGGGTGTTGGTAAGCGGCGGGGCGTGCGCTTTGTTTCATCGTAAAAATATACAATAGACAGGAGTTGCTTATGGAACATCTGCTGTTAATCGTTATCGGAATATTGCTTTTGATTATCCTTGCGCTTCTTGCGAAGGTTTGTTTTTTACGCAAATCTGCAAAGGAAATTACGGAGGCTTTTCGCGACAGGTTGACAGCAGATACCAATATCCTTATTGATATTTCCACAAGAGACCCTTATATGAGAAAGCTGGCGGCAGATATTAACGTGCAGCTTCGGTTGCTCCGTAAGGAGCGTCATCGCTATCAACAGGGTGACTTGGAACTGAAAGAGGCGGTTACCAATATTTCGCACGATTTGAGAACTCCGCTTACGGCAATAAACGGTTATCTCGATTTGTTGGAGAAAGAGGAAAAGACCGAAACGGTTCAGCGTTATATTTCCCAAATCAAAAACAGAACAGAGGTATTGAAAAATCTGACAGAAGAACTGTTTCGATACAGTGTGGTTACGTCCACACATGATTTAAAACCGGAGCGGGTAGACATTGTCCGGGCCTTGGAAGAAAGCTTGCTGTCTTTTTATGCAGTCATGCAGGAAAGAGGGATTGAACCGGAAATAGACTTGCCGGAGGAGCCTGTTTATCGCGAAGTGGATATCGGTGCGGTCAACCGCATTTTTTCCAATATTATCGGTAATGCGTTGAAATATTCCGATGGCGATTTGTCTGTTGTGATGAATAAAGAGGGGTGCATCACCTTTACAAATACGGCACAAAACTTGAATGCGGTTACCGTGGCTAAATTATTTGACCGTTTTTACACGGTAGAGGTAAATCGTAATTCCAGTGGACTGGGATTATCCATTGCGAAGACTTTGACAGAGCGTATGGAGGGCAATATTTCGGCTCAGTATGAGGGAGACAAATTGAGTGTTGTAATTACTTTTTAAGGAATCGCAGTATGACCGCGTTTTTAGGATTGGATGAGGGAAAGTCCTGCTGCGGCAGAAGCGGCTTGTTCGCAGGGAACACTAAAGAGATTGAACGGGGAACGACGTAGTAAATCAAAGAGAAAACATAGCATTGACGTAGGAGAAAACAGAAAGGGAAAACTGTGCATGGAAAGAGGCGTGAGAGAAACATTGCAATTAGATGCTTATCACATCCTGTTGGACGGGACGCTTTCGGAGGAGGAAGCGAAGGCGTGCCCGCACGTATATCGTAATGTGCGGGAGGCGTTGGGGTGCGAAGAATTGAAAAATGCGGACAGGGAGCATCCGGTAACACTGTATATTGCACCGGGGGTCTACTGGATAGATGACCCGGATGCGACAGACATCCTGCAAAAGCAGGGGGATGATCCGGTGCCCATAGGGCTGCATGTACAGTGTGAGTTCCTGAAACTGCAGGGCTTGGCAGAGGATGCCAAGGATGTGGTGCTTGCGGGAAATCGCGGACAGTCCCACGGAGCAAACGGGAATTATACCATGTTTCTGTTTCGGGTGGGAGAGCTGATGCTTTCCAATCTGACCATCGGAAACTATTGCAGCGTGGACCTGGAATATCCGAAAAATCCGGCGCTGAACCGGGCGAAGCGTACCGCTACCATTACCCAGGCACAGCTTGGCTTCCAAAGAGGTGAGAAGCTTTTTGCGAAAAACTGTCGGTTTGTAAGCCGTTTAAATCTTTGTCCGGTAGGCGGTGCAAAGAGAGCCCTTTACGAGAGGTGCCATTTTGAAAGCACGGATGATGCATTAAACGGTAACGCGGTTTACATAGGCTGTGATTTCGATTTCTACGGCAACCGTCCCTTTTACATGACGCACCATACCGGAGCGGTTTTTCTGGACTGCCTGTTTAAAAGTAAAATCAGAATGGGGACGGAAACGAGGCAGTACTTCACAAAGGAGGGTGGTCCGGTTACGTTAGTGGACTGTGTCTTTGAAAGAGAAGGAGAGATGGCAGTTCCCGGCTGGACGAAATATCCGCAGGTATCGTTAAAATGTTACCAGCATAACGTGACCTGCAACGGGCGCAAGGCGGTGCTGGGCGGTGAGGTTAAGCCGACAGCAGAAGTCAAGGCAGACCCATTGGACGAAGAAGGATTTACAGAGGATGTAAGCAATGCGGGAACGGAAGATGCGGTTAAGGGGAGCGTGCAACCAAGGGAGACAGTTGTCATGACCGGGAAGCCGTTGCTGGACGCCTATATTTTTGAGCATGAGGGGAAACGATACTACAACACGGCAAACCTTTTGGGCGGTTTGGATGATTGGGATCCGCTTGGAAGCATGGCAGTGGCAAAGACCGCAGGGAAGACGAAAATTCCAACTATGCTGAAGCTGTGCGCCGATGCGGAGCGGCTTGCCTACGGAGCGGCAGGGATGCAGATTACCGGTAAGTCGTATTGCTTTTGGGAGGAGGACAGTGCGTACACCGAGAAAGCGAATTATAAGGAAGGTGCGGCATCGGTATTATGTGCAGATAAAAACGGAGGAACCTGTGAATATGCGTCAGTAGAGGATGCCGGAATCCGTTTCTATGTATCAAAGGAGGATGAGTTTTGCGTCAGGCTGGTTCAGACAACACCTTTTTCCTGTACCGTGGAGAATTGTTACGAGGGAAGTGAGCCCAGACATGTGGTGGTGCACGGGGTGACGGAGCAGGGGCTGGAAGCGGCAACTGAAATAGTTGTGGAGCCCCGCCCGGTGGAAGCACCGAAGCTTTTGGGAGAGCCGAAGCTAAGGAAAGCGGACGGATTTGTAACAATAGAGTATAGCTTTGATAAGACTGACAGGGCAGATTGCTCGGAAATTACATGGTATCGGTGTGACAATAGGGCGGTTGCATCTGGTGAAAAACAGTGCATGGATTCGGGCAGGGACGATTCCTGCGGTGGGAATGTGGTGGAAGAGAACGCCGTACCGACTGCTGTGTCCGGCGGCGGTGTGCCTTGTAGGCGCTATCATCTGTCCCAAGGAGACGCGCAGAAATATTTGACGGCGGTGATTACACCGAGGGTGTCAGGAAGCTTGCAGGGAAAGCCTGTGCAGGTGATTTTGGAGGAGCGGATTACCGCCCGGGACATTGATTTTAGTAGGGTGTATACGGATTTCTCGGAGATGCCTACGGAGAATCGGCGTAAAGCAGCTCCCGGATGTTTTACCTTAGACAGCGCAAAGCCCTGCGATATTATACCGAATTCCGATTCCTTTGGCAGCTGGGTGACGGAGGAAACAGTTGAGGCGTGGAAGTACGGCGAAACGGGCAACGGCTCTCTTGGAGCGGGACTCTACCAGAATACCCAGGGAGCAAGACTGCGGTACACGCCGGTGGATTTAAAATCACTTACAGAGGCAACTGTGATGTCGGAAGGCTCTGATATGTTCAATGGAAGCGGGTATGGCGATATGACTCTGACCGTACAGGCTGACCCGGCGAAAACGGCGGCGCAAGGCTTTGGCAGTGCGGGACAGTATATGGATTTCGGCATTAAGTTTGATACAACGGCACTAACAGGCTTTGCACTGCGCGTGATCCGGAAAAAAGAGGCATCGGATGCAGTATTCATGGGACTGGTGGAGTACCGGAACGGAAAAAGCGAGCCTCTTACGGAATTTGTGGCAACCTCCTGTTTCCTGACAGGCTGTACGTTACAGATACGGCTAACCGGTAATCGGCTGACGGCTACGGCAAAAACCGCAACGCCTCAACCGGAGCATAAGCAGAGTGCGGGATATGTGCATGAAGTAAAGCTGGAGGCGCAGGCGGAGCCGAACCCTTTCGGCGGCATTCTGATTTGGCATACCGGAACACCGGGAACAGGCGGCTGGCAGAATACCACCATGTTACATACGCTGGAAATCCGTTACGGAAATGATGGGGAGAAGCAGTAGAGGGCGGAAAGTATCCGAATGTGCCTAAAGTTCTCAAAAGATTGCTCCGAAATATATTTTGTAACACTTTGTGTCGACGGAGCGACATACATAAGCTAAGGAGGGCAGGAAAATGAACAGAGTGGATGGCTACAATGCATATCGCGCAAATCTTTACGAGAAGCCGAGTGTAAAGGAGCAGGAAAAAAAGCAACCGGGGCAGGTAAAGGAAGCTGCAGAGACGGCAAAGAAAGAAAAGGTGGAGCTGAGCGAAAACGCTAAAAATCTGTTGAAGGAGCTTCAAAGAAAATACGGCAACATGGACTTTATTGTTGCGGATTATGAGACGGATGAGGAAGCAGCGCAATATTTATCCAGAGGAACCGGAGAGTACAGTGTACTGATGACTCCCGAGGAGCTGGAAAAGATGGCGGCGGATGCAGACCATAAGGAGAAAAATCTGAAAACTCTGGATGACGCGATTGCGCAGCTGGATGAGATGAAGACGCGGCTGCAGGATAAAGGACAGCAGGTTTCCCGCATCGGTATCCTAATCGGTAAGGAGGGCGAGCTTTCTTACTTTGCGGAACTGGAGAAGCTGAATGAGAAGCAGCGGGAGCGCATTGAGGAAAAGCGTGAGCAAAGAAATGAGGGCGAAAGCAGAAGCGAAAAGCTGCAGGCTTACGCGGAAAAACGACAGGAGGAAAGCAGGGAACCGGTAAAAAGAACTACAGTGCACGCAACCACTGTGGAAGAACTGCTGGAAAAAATAAGCAAGGTGGACTGGAGCACCGTAAAAGCGCAACAGGAGCCGGTACAGGGAAGCAAGATCGATTTTACGGCTTGAAAAGGTATTGCTGATTTGCTAGAATATTGCAATGACGGGACAAAGAGTTCGGTGGCGGGCTCTTTGTTTTTTTGAAAGAAAGGAAACGAGGAAAATATGAAGAAATTTGCAAGCTTAATTATGGCTATGCTGCTGGTGCTCTCCATGACCGCCTGCGGCAAGGAGGAGCCCGGTAAAACCGGTGACTCCGCGGGAAGCGGTGAAGCGCAGACGCAGAGCAGTGAAGCACAGGGAACGGAGTCGGAGTATGCATCCGGAAAGCATTCCGTGGAAATTGTGGTAAAGGATTACGGAACCATTCAGGTAGAGTTAGATGCGGATGCTGCACCGATTACTGTAACGAATTTTTTAAAGCTGGTGAACGAGGGCTTTTATGACGGTCTGACCTTCCACCGGATTATCAACGGATTTATGATTCAGGGCGGCGACCCGGTGGGGAACGGAACCGGCGGTTCCGAGGAACGGATTAAAGGTGAGTTTTCCGCAAACGGCGTAGAAAATACCCTGTCCCATACCCGCGGAGCAATTTCCATGGCGCGTTCCAAAGATATGGACAGTGCCCGCTCCCAGTTCTTTATTGTACATGAGGACAGTGACTATCTGGACGGACAGTATGCGTGTTTCGGATATGTAACGGAGGGAATTGAGGTTGTGGACGATATTTGTGCAACAACTCCCGTAACGGACAGAAACGGAACCGTAAAGGCGGAGAACCAGCCCGTGATTGAGAGCATTAAAGTGATTGCGGAGGCAACGGAAGCAACAAATTAGATGACAGGGCAGAGAATGACTTGGAGATAGCTCGAAAAGTCGATTTGGAAGGTTTGTCTGCGGAAGTAGAAACATAGAAGAACTTGGTACGAGATGGCACATTGCACAATGTGCCATCCTATTTTTGTAGACAATTTTAACAAAAACCGTTTAAAATACAATAATTGACTGACATTTTTTGTTTTAATCTGTTAAAATAGGGTTATCCTTTGGGATAGAAGCAAGCAGGTCATTTTCGTGAAAGGTAGGTATTTTGTGTTTTCAATCGGTGAGTATGTAATTTGTGGTAACAAGGGTGTCTGTGTGGTAGAAAAAATTACGAAGCTGGACATTTCGGGAGCAGATAAGGAGAGAGAGTATTATATTTTAAAGCCTCTTTACCTGTCGGGAAGCACAGTGTATGTTCCGGTGGATTCGCCCAAGGAATCCATGAGACCTGTTTTAAAGCGTGAGGAAGCACAGAAGCTGATTGAGACGATTCCGCAGCTTCCGTTAATTGACATTGCAAACGAGAAGCAGTCGGAACAGACCTATCGGGAATTTATGAAATCCAACAGCTGTGAGGAATGGGTGCGTGTAATCAAAACCATTTATCTTCGCAAGCAGGCACGTTTGCAATCGGGGCGTAAGGTGACTGCTATTGATGCAAAGTATTTCCATCTGGCGGAAGAAAATCTGTACGGAGAGCTTGCAGTAGCGCTCAATATGAGTAAGGATGCCGTGGAAGAGTATATTACAGGTGAACTGGATTCAAAGACGGTTTAGCGTCGAATGCGGAAATGAGAAAAAGTACTTTACATTCCGCATAAAAAGTACTATGATAGAAAATCATAAGTTCCAAGCAATAGTGAAAACGTTGAAGAGAACAGTAGCATGTACGTGAAGCCCCAGAGAGAACCGCCCGCAGAAATGCTGGAGCTGAAAGCGGTTTGGTGAAAATGCATGTGAAGACCATCTCGGAGTGGCTTTAATACAGCCCGGAGGCTCCCGTTACGAGCAAACGAAGGTGGCAGATAGAAGGCTTTCGAAGCGTGCAGTGTGCAGTACGAACCTGTACGGGCGGCAACGTGAAGATGAACGAAGGAGTCGTAGGAGTACACAGAAAAGCCGGAAACTGCAACAAGGGTGGAACCGCGTATATTACGTCCCTTGCAATTTACAGTTGCAAGGGACTTTTTGATGCATAAAAATTGCGGTGCGCAAAACCGCAAAAGCATTTCAGGAGGGAAAAAGGATGAAAATTACTTTGAAGGACGGCTCCGTTAAGGAGTATGCAGAAAGCAAAAGCGTCTACGACATTGCCCTTGATATCAGTGAGGGATTGGCACGTGTGGCATGCTGTGCAAAGGTAGACGGAAATGTAGTGGATTTAAGAACCGTAATTGACAGCGACTGTGAGCTGCAGATTTGTACCGCCTCCGATCCGGAGGGTCTTGCAACCATCCGCCACACCGCATCCCATGTGCTTGCGGAGGCTGTAAAAAATCTGTTCCCGGATGCAAAGCTGACCATCGGTCCCAGCATCGATACGGGATATTATTACGATTTTGACCATGCACCCTTCTCCCGGGAGGATTTGGATGCATTGGAAGCAGAGATGAAAAAGATTATCAAAGCAGGTGCAAAGCTTGAGAAGTTTACCTTGCCCAGAGCAGAGGCAATTAAGTTTATGGAGGAGAAGGGTGAGCCCTATAAGGTAGAGCTGATTGAGGCGTTGCCGGAGGATGCCCAGATTTCCTTCTACAGCCAGGGTGACTTTGTTGACCTGTGTGCGGGACCTCATCTGATGAGTACGAAGGGAGTAAAGGCGTTTAAGCTGACTTCCTCTTCCATGGCATACTGGCACGGCGATTCCAGCAAAGCGCAGCTGCAGCGTATTTACGGAACTGCTTTTAATAAGAAAGAGGAGCTGGAGGAGTATCTGGCATACTGGGAGAACGTAAAGAACCGTGATCATAACAAGCTCGGTCGTGAGATGGAATTATTTACCACTGTTGATGTTATCGGACAGGGCTTACCGCTTCTGATGCCCAAGGGTGCGAAGATTGTCCAGACCCTTCAGAGATGGATAGAGGATTTGGAGGATAACGAGCATGGTTACATTCGTACGAAAACTCCTCTTATGGCAAAAAGCGACCTGTATAAGATTTCCGGACATTGGGATCATTATACAGACGGTATGTTCATCTTTGGCGATGAAGAGAAGGATAAGGAAGTATATGCACTTCGCCCCATGACCTGTCCTTTCCAGTATTATGTTTACAAGGCAAGCCAGAAGTCCTATCGTGACCTGCCCTGCAGGTATAGTGAGACCTCGACCCTGTTTAGAAACGAGGATTCCGGTGAGATGCACGGACTGACCCGTGTACGCCAGTTTACCATTTCCGAGGGACATTTGATTGTAAGACCTGACCAGATGGTAGAGGAGTTTAAGGGATGTCTTGCGCTGGCAAAGCACTGTCTGGAAACGCTGGGCGTAAACGAGGACGTAACCTACAGACTTTCCAAATGGGACCCTGATAATAGAGACAAGTATATCGGTGAGCCTGAGGTTTGGGAGGAGACTCAGCAGCACATGAGAGATATCTTAAATGAGCTGGAGATTCCTTTCTATGAGGGTGTCGGTGAAGCGGCGTTCTACGGTCCCAAGGTTGATATTCAGGCAAAGAACGTTTACGGCAAGGAAGACACCATGATTACCATTCAGTGGGATGCCCTGCTGGCAGAGCAGTTTGATATGTACTACATTGACCAGAATGGTGACAAGGTCCGTCCTTACATCATCCACAGAACTTCCATGGGCTGCTATGAGAGAACTCTTGCGTGGCTGATTGAGAAGTATGAGGGCAAGTTCCCGACCTGGTTGTGTCCCGAGCAGGTTCGTATTCTGCCGATTTCCGAAAAGTTTGCCGATTATGCAAATGAAGTAGCAGCAGAGCTGAAGAAAAACGGTGTCCGTGTAACCGTGGATGAGCGCTCCGAGAAGATTGGCTACAAGATTCGCGAGGCAAGACTGGATAAGCTGCCTTATATGCTGGTAGTAGGTCAGAAGGAAGCGGAGGAAGGTGTTGTATCCGTAAGAAGCCGTTTCCTAGGAGACGAGGGCACCAAGACTCTGGCAGAATTTACCGAGCAGATTTGTACCGAAATCCGTACCAAGGAAATTAAAAAGGAGCAGGTACAGGAAGAAAATAAATAATTTTAAAAATCATTTCCGGTACACATAGAAAACTTAAAATCCGCCATACTAACCTTAGGCTTCCTATAAAGAGGCCCCAGAAGGAGGTAAAATATGGCGGATTTAAAATGTGTAGTAGAAAACTGTGTATATAATGACAAGCACCTTTGCAGCAAGGGCGACATTATGGTAGGCGGTAAGAGCGCCTGCTGTACGGATGAGACCTGCTGTGAGAGCTTTGCACAGAGAAGAGAGGACAGAGATGTATTTAAGAATGCAGCCTGCCGTCCTTCCAAAACAATCAGTATCGACTGTGAGGCAGTGAAATGTGCTTATAATTCTAATTATAAGTGTGTTGCCGAGCATGTGGATATCAAGGGAAACGGTGCAGATACCAGCCGTGGTACACTGTGCGCAACCTTTAAGGAAAAATAAAAAGAAAAATTGAATTATGTGTTGACAAAGAGTCGTTAGGTGTGGTAACCTATATAAGCGTGTGATGAGCACGAAGCAAGCAGAGTATCCACTCTCACCTTACGACAATCGGGTCAGTAAGCGTTCAGATTATAACATTTTCTCTTTGCGGGTGCAAGGAGCATTATGCGATTTGACGGAATTAAGTGGATAGTTATGCTATCCACTTTTTTGTTTCAATTTTCTTATTATGGAGGGTACGACCATTAGCGATTTAATGATTAACGAACAGATCAGGGACAAAGAGGTACGTCTGATTGGAGAAGACGGTGAACAGCTGGGAATTATGTCCTCAAAAGAGGCAATGAAGCTGGCTGAGGATGCAGGTCTTGACCTGGTTAAGATTGCACCGACCGCGAAGCCGCCCGTATGTAAGATTGTGGACTACGGCAAGTACAAGTACGAGCAGGTCAGAAGAGAGAAGGAAGCTAAGAAGAAGCAGAAGGTGATTGAGATTAAGGAAATCCGCCTTTCTCCCAACATCGATACAAACGACTTAAACACCAAAATCAATGCGGCAAGAAAGTTCTTGACCAAGGGTGATAAAGTAAAGATAACGCTCCGTTTCCGCGGTCGTGAAATGGCGCATATGAACAACAGCAAGCACATTCTGGATGATTTTGCTGAAAGTCTGTCCGATATCTCGGTTATTGAGAAGGCTCCCAAGGTGGAGGGCAGAAGTATGACAATGTTTTTAACTGAGAAGCGTTAGGATACTGGCGTGCGAAAGTTAAAATAGATTATTTAAAGTTTAGGAGGAATATGTTATGCCGAAAATGAAGACAAGCAGAGCAGCTGCAAAGCGTTTTAAAGTGACCGGAACAGGTAAGTTGAAGAGAAGTAAAGCGTACAAGCGCCATATCTTGATCAAGAAGACTACGAAGACAAAGCGTAATCTGAGTAAGCCTGCTATGACAGATGCTACGAACGTAAAGAATATGAAGAAGATTTTACCCTATTTATAAGTCTGGTAAGGAGGAGAATGAGACATGGCAAGAATTAAAGGTGGCTTGAATGCCAAGAAGAAGCATAATAGAGTATTGAAGCTTGCAAAGGGCTACAGAGGCGCAAGAAGCAAGCAGTATAGAATTGCAAAGCAGTCTGTTATGAGAGCTTTGACCAGCTCTTACGCAGGTAGAAAAGAGAGAAAGCGTCAGTTCAGACAGCTGTGGATTGCTCGTATCAACGCAGCAGCAAGACTGAACGGTCTTTCCTACAGCAAGTTTATGTACGGTCTGAAGCTGGCTGGTGTTGAAATGAACAGAAAGATGCTGGCAGAGATGGCAGTAAACGATGCAGAGGGCTTCAAGACTCTGGCTGAGCTCGCAAAGAGCAAGATTGCTTAATAAAGTTGAACATATAATCCCGGTGGAGAATCTGCCGGGATTTTGTTTTACATTATAGGAAAGACCTTGGCACACTAATGTGTGAAAGTCTTTCCTATAATGCAAAAACGCTCCGCAAGCGGACTCTTTGTTCCATCGTATACGGTGAAGAAAGCAGCAGGAGGACTGAAATATGTTAATTTTTTTTGATATAGACGGAACATTATTGGTGAAGCCCTTTGAGTCTATGACGGAAAGTACGGTGCGTGCCATTGAAAAGGCCAGAGCGAATGGGCATGTTTGTGTGATAAATACCGGACGCTCCCTGAAACTTGTGGGAGAGGATATTACCGGACAGACAGAATTTGACGGTCTGCTTTTAGGATGCGGGACCATGATTGTTTATCGGGGAGAGGTATTGCTTCGTAAAACCTTTACGCCTGCGGAGGCTGTGCGGATTATGGCGGGACTGCGCAAATTCGGAATTGATGCGGTTTTAGAGGGAGCAGAGAACAATTACCTGCTGCCGGAGAATGAGATGTTCCATCAGCGATGGATAGAATATGCAAGGAAATTTACGGATTTCTCCTATGGGACTTACGCGGAAGCTGTGGGACATTTCGACAAGTTTTATGCCTATGTGGAAGACCGGACGAAGATGGAAGGTTTTATGCTTGAATTTGGGGAATTGTTGGATTTTGTAGACCGAGAGAAGGGTTTTTTCGAGATTGTGCCGAAAGGCTATTCCAAGGCTACGGCAATGCGCCATCTGGCAAGAGCTTTGAACATTCCTATGTCAGAAACTGCTGCTATCGGCGACGGCCCCAATGACATTCCCATGCTGGAGTGCGCAAATTATGCCATTGTAATGGGGAATGCTTCCGATGATGTGAAGTCGCAGGCTGACTTTGTTACTACGGAGGTTGATAAAGATGGTATTGCCAATGCACTTCGTTGGCTGGGGGCAATATAGGAGGCTTATCGGCAAAAAAGCATCTTTTCAAAAATTTTTGCATATGATATAATAATCCTGTTGATGCAGATATAGTTCATCGGTAGAACGCTAGCTTCCCAAGCTGGAGAGACGGGTTCGATTCCCGCTATCTGCTTTAAAATATGAGATTGTAATCTAAAACAAAAGTGCTTCGAACCCTGTTAAATCGTAGGGGGGAAGCACTTTTTGCTATATTTATTGAAAATAGTTCATGTAATTTACACTATCGCCCATTGTTTCCCAACTTGAGAAGGTTTCTTCCAATTTTTCCGGGGGCTGGCGCAGGCAGCCTTTGACGTAGGCATCGCAGAGGGCATCCCGGATAAGCACCCATACGTTCGAAAAGACAGCCTTTGCGGCACCGACAGTTAAAAAAAGAAGAAAGAAAGAGCCCAAAAGACCGGAACCTACGTAACCACAATGACAAATCCACATAGAACCACCTCCCTATAATTAAATGATAGATGAAAAAAAGTGGGGTGTCAATAAACTGAATGAATATTTTTGTTTCCCAGGGGCACAATACTTCTTCGTAAGCAACATGTTTTGTAAAGAACGTTACACGGGTAAGGAAAGAGGTAAAGTATGCAGCTGTCGTTTCGGTGGTACGGGGAAGAGGATCAGGTTCCGTTAAGGTATATCCGGCAGATTCCGGGTATGAAGAATATTGTTTCGGCTGTGTATGATGTTCCCGTTGGAGAGGTGTGGAGCAAGAAGAGCATTCAAAAACTGAAGCAACAGATTGAAGCAGAAGGGTTGCGGTTTGAGGTTGTGGAGAGCATTCCCGTGCATGAGGATATCAAGCTGGGAAAAAGTACCCGCGATTATTATATCGAAAATTACTGCGAAAATATCCGTCGTGTGACGGAGGTTGGGGTAAAGTGCATCTGCTACAATTTTATGCCGGTTTTTGACTGGACGAGAACAGAGCTATCGCATGTTCTGCCGGACGGTTCCACAACGCTTGCCTATTATCAGGAGCAGGTGGATGCAGTGAATCCGCTGGAAAGTGACAGTGACTTAACGCTGCCCGGCTGGGATGCCAGCTATACCAGAGAGCAGCTTCGTGATGTGGTGGCAGAGTACAATAACATGACGGAGGAGCAACTTTGGGATAATTTGCGTTATTTTCTGGAGAAAATCATCCCGGTAGCAAAGAAATGCGGCGTAAACATGGCAATTCATGAGGATGACCCCTGTTTTAGCATTTTCGGACTGCCCCGCATTATCACTGACGAGAAGAATCTGGACAGGTTTTTAAAGCTTGTGGATGAGCCGAACAACGGGATTACCCTGTGTACAGGGTCACTTGGCTGTTCCGGTCACAATGATGTAGTGAAACTGGCAAAGAAGTACGCAGCTATGGGCAGAATTCATTTTGTGCATATGCGTAATGTGGAGGTTTTGCCGGAGGGACAGGGCTTTGAAGAAAGAGCGCATCTGTCCGCCTGCGGAAGCTTAGACATGTATGCCATTATGAAAGCATTGTATGACAATGGCTTTCGCGGTTATATCCGCCCTGACCATGGCAGAATGATTTGGGGAGAGACAGGCAGACCCGGTTACGGTCTTTACGACAGAGCCTTGGGCGCCGCTTATCTGAACGGACTCTGGGAAGCAATCACAAAAGACAGCGTATAGTCTGCATATTGTGCAGATGCGGTAACAGCAGGAAAAAGCGAAGCGATAAGCATGGAAAAATGAATTGAAAAGCCAATTTTTTTACACTTTCCTCGATAGCTCAATGGTAGAGCACTCGGCTGTTAACCGGGTTGTTGCAGGTTCGAGCCCTGCTCGGGGAGTTGAAATGAATTATAGGGATGCTGTGAACAAGCGGCAGGACCTGAAAACTTTTAAAGCATCGCAGATGGCATCGGCGGTGCTTTTCTGTTATGCAAAAACGTTCTGCAAGCGGACTTTTTGTTCATGACTTTTATGCGGAAAGGGTTTTGTTTGCTCTGTACATTAACAGAAAAAAAGGGTAAAATAGAAAGGAGGTTGTTCCGGGAAATCTGTGTAAAACAGAGGACGGTGCTGCGGAATCGGGAAAAGAAGATGTGCGGCCCGGGACAGCGTGTTAAGAAAAGGAGAACAGGATGGGAGTATTATCAAATCTGGAACCGAAGAATGTGTTTACGTACTTTGAAGAGATTACGAGGATTCCTCACGGCTCGGGGAATGTGGGGCAAATCAGCGATTATCTGGTGAAGTTTGCAAAAGAAAGAAATCTGTTTTGTGTTCAGGACGAATTAAAGAATGTCATTATGGTGAAAGAGGCCACTCCCGGCTATGAACAGGAGCCCCCTGTGATTTTGCAGGGACATATGGATATGGTAGCGGTGAAAAAGCCGGATTGCGATATCGATATGAGGACGGATGGTCTTAGAGTTGCGGTAAATGGCGATGCAGTATATGCAGAGGGAACAAGTCTGGGCGGTGACGACGGTATCGCGGTGGCATATTCCTTAGCGTTGCTTGATTCTGATACCATTAAGCATCCGAAGCTGGAGGTGATTATTACGGTGGACGAAGAGGTGGGAATGGACGGTGCAAGAGGCATTGACCTAACCATGCTTACGGGAAACCGTATGATAAATCTGGATTCCGAGGAGGAAGGAATTTTTCTGACCAGCTGTGCCGGCGGAGCCAGAGTGAAATGCTATGTGCCGTTAAAAACCGAACAGTGGAAGGGCGTGGCGGCAGAAGTTACCGTAGGCGGGCTGCTGGGAGGACACTCCGGCGTGGAAATTCATAAGGAAAGAGGCAATGCAAACTGTCTTTTGGGACGGGTTCTTTACAGACTCAGTAAGAAAATGCCCATAAGACTGGTGAAGGCAAGCGGTGGTCTTGCGGATAATGCCATTCCCAGAGAGGCGTCTGCGAAACTACTGATACAGGAGCAGGATGCGGAAAAAATAAAAGTTGTGCTGGATGCGGTAGAAAAGGAGCTGAAAAGTGAGCTTTCCGCGAAAGATCCCGATGTCTGTGTTAAGGTGACTGTAGGAAGTGAACAGGAATGTATCTGCGTAACACCGGAGGAGACAAAGCGTGCGGCATCCTTTTTGATTTCCCTGCCAAGGGGCGTACAGGCCATGAGTGCGGATATGCCGGGGCTGGTGGAAACCTCTTTGAACATGGGAATTATGGAATATGAAAATGGCAAACTTCTGGCGGAATTTGCAGTGCGAAGCAGTGTGGAAAGCGCAAAATACGCGTTGATTGATAAGCTTTGCGGTCTTACTGTACTGATGGGCGGAAGTAATCAGGTAACAGGCGACTATCCCGGTTGGGAATATCGCAAGAACTCACCGCTCAGGGATAAAATGGTCCGCGTGTACGAAAAAATGTACGGTGAAAGTCCTAAGGTGGAGGCAGTTCATGCGGGTTTGGAGTGTGGGATTCTTGGCAGCAAGATCAGAAATCTTGACTGTGTATCCATAGGTCCGCAGATGACGGCAATCCATACTACGGAAGAGACTTTAAGCATTTCTTCCACGAAGCGTGTGTGGGAGTATCTGGTGGCGTTGCTGGAGGAGAAGTAACGTAGCAGGAAGCAGTGAAAAGGAGAAAGATGATGGAACAGAAGATAATGTTTCAATGTGACTATACGGAGGGCGCCCATCCTAAAATTATGGAGCGCCTTCTGGAAACCAATATGGAGCAGACCGCCGGGTACGGAGAAGACAGGCATTGTGAAGCTGCGGCGGAAAAAATAAGAAAGGCATGCGAGGACGAAAGTCTTGCGGTGCACTTTTTGGTGGGAGGAACCCAGACAAATTTGACAGTGATTGCAGCTGCGCTTCGCCCGCATCAGGGAGTGCTTTGTGCGGAGACCGGACATATCAATGTCCATGAAACCGGCGCCATTGAAGCCTGCGGGCATAAAGTGCTGGGACTGCCCGGTGAAGATGGTAAGATAACAGCGGCACAGGTGAGAGAAGCCTGTGAGGCTCATCGCACCAATGAAAGCTTTGAACATATGGTTCAGCCGGGAATGGTTTATCTTTCCAACCCCACAGAGCTGGGAACCATTTACTCTGCCGGGGAGTTGAAAGAAATTTACGAGGCTTGTCGGGAATACGGAATCTATTTGTTCTTGGACGGTGCAAGACTGGGGTATGGTCTGACTGCGCCGGATAATGATTTAACACTTTCTGTCCTTGCAAAGTACACAGATGTTTTTTATATCGGCGGAACGAAGGTAGGAGCACTTTTCGGTGAGGCAGTGGTAATCAGTAATGAAGTTTTAAAGAAGGATTTCCGGTATCTGATAAAGCAACGGGGAGGTATGCTGGCAAAGGGACGTCTTTTAGGAATTCAGTTTGATGCACTATTCACGGATAATTTGTATTTTGAGATTTCACGTAAGGCGGTGGAACAGGCGGAAGGAATCCGGGAAGTGATGACCGCAAAGGGCTACGCTTTTGTAGCTCCCAACCATACCAACCAGATTTTTGTGACTATGCCGGATGCACATTTAAAGAAAATTAGTGAGAAATTTGCTTATTCCTACGACTGTCGGATGGATGAGAATAATAGCTGTGTGCGGTTCTGCACCAGCTGGGCGACAAAGGATGAAAATGTTGACGCACTTTGTAGTGCGTTGGAAGCGTTGTAAGGGATTCGGAAAATACCGGAGGAGGTATGAAAGATGGGGCAGTTTCATTATGAACAGGTGAAAAATCCTGAATTTTTCAAAGAGAACAGGTTGGATGCACATTCGGATCATGTCTGGTATCGCAACTGGGAAGAAGAGCAGGCGGAGGAAAGCTCTTTTCGATACAGTTTAAACGGACTTTGGAAATTTGCTTATGCACCGAATTACGATTCTGCGCCTGTGGGATTTGAAAGATTGGGCTACGATTGTAAGGGGTGGGCTGACATCCGTGTGCCGGCGCATATCCAGATGGAGGGCTACGACAGGCCGCAGTATGCAAATGTACAGTATCCCTGGGACGGCAGAGAGCAGGTCGCACCGGGACACATTCCGGAGCGGTTTAATCCGGTGGCAAACTATGTAAAGTATTTTACGGTTCCCCGACATATGTCAGGGATGCCGCTGTACATATCTTTTCAGGGAGTGGAGAGTGCCTTTGCACTTTGGTGTAACGGAGAATATGTGGGCTACAGTGAGGATACCTTTACGCCCTCTGAGTTTGAACTGACCCCTTATTTACAGGAGGGCGAAAATAAGCTGGCGGTGCAGGTGTTTAAGTGGTGTGCGGGAAGCTGGTGTGAGGATCAGGATTTCTTCCGTTTTTCGGGAATTTTTCGGGAAGTGTACCTGTATATGGTGCCTAAGGTACATTTATGGGACTTGAAAGTACAGACTCTTTTGGCAGACAGTTTCGCAGAGGGTGAGCTGGTATTGGAGTTTCTGACGGAAGGCGAGGGTAAACTTTCCGCTGCGCTGCTGTGGGAAGGGCAGCCTGTGGGAGAACTGGAAACCTTGCTGTCGCGGGAGGAAGCTTCCCGACTGAATGAAAAGAAGCGTGTGAAACTTCCTGTTGACGCCCTGAAGCTTTGGAGTGCGGAGCAACCGAATTTATATCGACTGGAAATTACTTTGCTGGATAAGGATGGCAAAGTCTGTGAAGTGATTTCACAGCAAATCGGTTTCCGCCGCTTTGAAATGAAAGACGGTCTCATGAAGCTGAACGGGAAACGCATCGTGTTCAAGGGCGTAAACCGACACGAGTTCAGCTCTAAGTCCGGGCGTGTTGTGAGCCGTGAGGAGCTGTGGCAGGATCTTGTAACCATGAAGCAGAACAATATTAACGCCATCCGAACCTGCCATTATCCCAATGCCTCCGCTATTTACGGGCTTTGCGATAAGCTGGGGCTTTATATGATTGACGAATGTAATCTGGAGTCTCACGGTTCCTGGGATGCGGTGGAAAAAGGTCTGGCAGACAGGGACAGCGTTGTGCCCGGAAACCGCCCGGAGTGGAATGCGATTATGCTGGACCGTGCGAATTCCATGTATCAGCGGGATAAAAACCATGCGGCAATTTTAATTTGGTCCTGCGGAAATGAAGCCTTCGGTGGGAAGAATATTTATGATATGTCGCAGTTTTTTAAGAAGAACGATCCCGGAAGACTGGTGCATTATGAGGGCGTTTTCCACGATAGAAGCTATCCCGATATCAGTGATATGGAAAGCCAGATGTACACCGGTGCGGAGGACATTGAACGGTGGTTGCAGAAGGACAGAAGTAAGCCCTTTATTTGCTGCGAGTACACGCATGCCATGGGAAATTCCTGCGGTGCCATGCATAAATACACGGATTTAACGGACAGAGAGCCTCTGTATCAGGGAGGATTTATCTGGGATTATATAGACCAGTCCATTACGAAAAAAGACCGCTACGGCAAGGAATTTCAGGCATACGGCGGGGATTTCGACGACCGTCCCACAGATTATAATTTCAGCGGCAACGGAATTGCATATGGCGGCGACAGGACTCCCTCGCCTAAGATGCAGGAAGTAAAGTATAATTACCGTAACATTGCGGTAGAGGTGGAAGAAGACAAAATCCGTGTTGCGAATAAAAATCTTTTTACGGATACTTCGGAATTTGACTGCTTTGTACGCCTTGAGCGGAACGGAAAACAGGTACGGGAAGTAATGCTGCCTACGGATGTAGAGCCGGGGACTGCAGGTGAGTATGATATGCCCTTTGCAGTGCCTGCGAGTGACGCGGAAGCGGAGTATGCGGTTACGGTTTCCTTTCGGTTGAAGAGGGATACTCTGTGGGCAAAGGCCGGTCATGAGGTTGCCTTCGGACAGGGTGTTTTCAGATGTAAAGACAGTCTGATTGCAGACAGACCCCTTGCGGAAAAGAAGCCATTTGAGATTATTTACGGAAATTACAATCTGGGTGTACGCGGACAAGACTTTGAGGTACTTTTTTCGTACTTAAACGGTGGTCTGGCATCCTATCGCTATGGCGGAAAGGAACTGCTGAAAGCAATTCCGAAGCCTAATTTCTGGCGTGCGCCGATTGATAACGATTGCGGTAACCTGATGATGCAGCGGTACGGACAGTGGAAGCTGGCAAGTATGTATTCTACCCATAAGGGCGTTAAGGGAAAGAACCCCGTAGTCAACGAGGGAGAAAATTCCGTAACGGTTGCCTAT
>JAZQCX010000028.1:0-18970 GCA_045546495.1 Acetatifactor sp.
CTTGGCCTCCGAGTTCAGATGGGAGATGGAATCCTCGGTAAGAACCGCCATGTCGAAGGAGGTAATCAGCTCGGGAATACCGTGGTTGATTTCCGGATCAACATGATACGGACGTCCTGCAAGGACAATGCCGCGTTTTCCGGTTTCTTTTAAGTAAGCAAGGGTCTCCTCGCCCTTCTTTTGCATATCCTTTCGGGCGTTGCCCTGCTCCTCCCAGCCGGCAACTGCAGCGGCCTTTATTTCCCCGGCAGGCAGCTCCTTGAATTCCTTTAACAGGGCATCGGTTACCGTATCAATATCACGGAAGGACAGAAAGGGATTGCGGAATACTACCTGACCGCTTGTAATTTCCTCTACGTTGTTTTTAATGTTTTCGGAGTAAGAGGTAACAATAGGGCAGTTGTAGTGGTCATTGGAGCCGGCAACCTCGTTTCTCTCGTAGAAAAGTGCGGGATAGAAGATGAAATCCACTCCCTGCTTAATCAGCCAGGTTACATGGCCGTGAGCCAGCTTTGCGGGATAGCACTCGGACTCGCTTGGAATAGACTCAATACCCAACTCGTAAATCTTGCGATTGGAGTTAGGAGAGAGTACCACCCGGTAACCAAGCTTTGTGAAAAAGGTGTGCCAGAACGGGTAATTCTCGTACATGTTCAGCACACGGGGAATTCCTACCGTGCCGCGGGGAGCCTCGTCCGGCTCCAGGGAAGGGTAGGAGAAAAGACGGTTTAGCTTGTACTCGAAAAGATTGGGTACATTATTTGCATTTTTCTGACCGCCGATACCGCGCTCGCAACGGTTGCCGGAAACAAACTGTCGTCCGCCGGAGAATCGGTTAATGGTAAGACGGCAGCTGTTGGTACAGCCCTTGCATTTCACCATGCTGGTCTCATACTGAAGAGAGCAGATTTTTTCATAGGAAAGCATTTCGGTTTCATAGCCTTCCTCGAAACGTTCTCTTGCAATCAACGCAGCACCGAAAGCCCCCATGATACCTGCAATATCAGGGCGGATGGCTTCGCAGTTTGCAATTTTTTCAAAGCTTCGAAGAACGGCATCGTTGTAGAAGGTACCGCCCTGTACCACGATGTTTTTTCCAAGCTCCGAGGCATCGGACACCTTGATAACCTTGAAAAGGGCGTTCTTAATAACGGAGTAAGCAAGTCCCGCGGAAATGTCGGAAACGCTTGCTCCCTCCTTCTGTGCCTGCTTTACCTTGGAGTTCATGAAAACGGTACAACGGGTACCAAGGTCAATGGGATGCTCCGCAAAGAGTGCTGTCTGGGCAAAATCGTGCACACTGTAATTTAAAGACTTTGCAAAGGTTTCTATAAAGGAACCGCAGCCGGAGGAGCATGCCTCGTTCAGCTGTACGCTGTCTACGGTCTGATTCTTGATTTTAATACATTTCATATCCTGTCCGCCGATATCCAGGATGCAATCCACCTCAGGATAAAAGAAAGCGGCAGCGTAGTAGTGGGCAACGGTTTCTACCTCGCCGTCGTCCAGCAGGAAGGCTGCTTTCATCAGGGCTTCACCGTAGCCGGTGGAGCAGGAGCGGACAATATGTACATCTTCAGGCAACTGCTCATAGATTTCCTTTAGGGAGCGGATGGCAGTTTTTAAAGGACTTCCGTCGTTGTTGCTATAGAAAGAGTAGAGCAGGGAGCCGTCCTCGCCCACCAGTGCGATTTTTGTGGTGGTGGAGCCGGCATCGATTCCCAGATAAGCATTTCCCCTGTAGGAGGACAGCTCTGCGGTATTAACGTGGTGCTTGGCATGACGCTCCTTAAAACTGTCGTAGGCAGCGCGGTCAGCAAAAAGAGGCTCCATACGCTCAACCTCGAACTCCATTTTAATATCGGAGGAAAGCTTCTGTACCATCTCCTCCAGTGTATAGGACACCTCCTCCTTCGCATTCAGGGCAGAGCCAATGGCTGCAAAGAGGTGGGAATTATCGGTGTCAATAATATGCTCCTCGTCCAACTTCAGGGTACGGATAAAGGCTGCCTTTAACTCGGAAAGGAAGTGGAGAGGACCGCCTAAAAAGGCTACATGTCCGCGAATGGGCTTGCCGCAGGCAAGACCGGAGATAGTCTGATTTACCACCGCCTGGAAGATGGATGCCGATAAATCCTCCTTGGTAGCGCCTTCATTGATAAGGGGCTGGATATCGGTTTTTGCGAATACACCGCAGCGTGCGGCAATGGTGTAAAGTGATTTATAGTTCTTTGCGTATTCGTTCAGACCTGCGGCGTCTGTCTGAATCAGAGAAGCCATCTGGTCGATGAATGAGCCGGTACCGCCTGCGCAGATACCGTTCATACGTTGTTCCACGTTGCCGCCCTCAAAGTAGATAATCTTTGCATCCTCACCGCCAAGCTCAATGGCAACATCGGTTTTGGGGGCAAGTGTCTTTAAGGAGGTGGCTACTGCGATAACCTCCTGGGTAAAAGGAACCCCTAAGTGGTTGGCAAGGGTCAGTCCGCCGGAACCGGTAATCATCGGATGGAGAATCAGGTTTCCGATTGCCTTATACGCTTTCTGCAAAAGACCGGACAGTGTTTCCCGGATGTTGGCATAATGGCGCTCGTAATCGGAGAACAATATATTGTTTACCTTGTCCAAAATGGCGATTTTGACAGTGGTAGAGCCGATGTCAATGCCAAGCGTTCCTTCCTTTTGCGTTGTTTTTTCTGAAATCATTTCCATAGATAGTACATCCTTCCTAACGATAAAAACGACGTTTTTAGCCAAAAAACGACATTCTAAGTCATTATACGACAACCTATTTGAAAAAGCAATGAAACAGGGGTGTTAAAACTTTGTTAAAAAAGTATAAAATCTATAAATTAAAGAAAGGTTTGTTTACTTATGAGGACGGGAATGATAAAATGTATTCGTGTGTCCTGTTGAAAATGACAGGTTGAAATTGTTTGAAAGGAAATAACGATATATGAGTAAATGGGAGCGTAAATTCGGCAAATACGCCATATCTAACCTTACGGTAGTTTTAATAGCCTGCTATGTGGCAGGATATGTTTTAAGCATTTTTGCACCGGGCTTTATGAATTACCTGACACTGAATCCTTATGCGATTGTGCACGGTCAGGTCTGGCGGTTGGTAACGTGGGTGATTGCACCGCCGTCCTCGTTGGATATTTTTACGATTATCATGCTGATGTTTTATTTCAATCTGGGAATGACACTGGAAAGAACATGGGGCAGCTGGCGTTATAATGTGTATATTTTTACGGGTATCTTCCTGACGGTTCTCGGTAGCTTTATCTGCATGGGACTGTATTACCTGATTTTCGGGGACAGTCTGACACCGGAACTGGCGCAAACCCTGTTCTCCATCGGTGCAATTCAGTTCAGTACCTATTTTATCAATATGTCCATTTTCCTTGCCTTTGCGGCGACCTTCCCGAATGTGCAGGTGCTTTTGATGTTTGTGATCCCGGTGAAGGTAAAGTGGCTTGGAATTGTTTACGGTGTGTTCCTGATGGTGGAGCTTTTTGAGCATTACAGGCTGGGAATGTATTACTGGTTTACGGTGGCTGCCATTGCGGCGTCCCTGCTTAACTTTGTATTGTTTTATTTCCGCTCAAAAAACACAATCCGATTCAATCCCAAGCAGGTAAAGCGGAAGATGGAGTTTAAACAGGACATTAAGCGAAATTCGGCGATTACCAAGCATAAATGCGCAATCTGCGGCAGGACGGAGGATGATGACCCGACGCTGGAGTTCCGCTTCTGCTCTAAGTGCAATGGCAACTATGAGTATTGCCAGCAGCATTTGTTTACCCATGAGCATGTGAAATAAGAGGAAAGCTTCGGATACGGCGAAAATGCCGTGGAACGGAAAATAGAAAAACAGAGGTGTGGCGTAGAATATGAATCAGGAAATTTTATTTGCACAGACCTTGGAAAAGGTTAAGAAGCAGGCAAGGGAGCAGGGTAACTGCATCAGCGAGGAGCAGGTCAGAGAGGCTTTTTCGGAGCTTAAACTTTCGGATAGTCAGCTTCAGATGGTGTTTGACTATCTGGTGAAGCATAAAATCGGAATCGGAGAGCCGGTAGACTTAGATGAGTATCTGACGGAGGAAGAGCGTAATTACTTACAGGATTATCTGGATGAAATTGAGGCACTTCCTGCGTATACGCAGGGCGAGATACAGGCGTTCACCATTTCTGCCATGGCGGGAGAGAGCCATGCGGCGGCAAAGCTTATTGAGGTGTATCTCAGAGATGTGGTAGATATCGCGAAGCTGTATACGGGGCAGGGCGTTTTGCTGGAAGACTTAATCGGTGAGGGAAATATGGCACTGACTCTGGGAACGGGTATGCTGGGAAGCCTGGAAAAGCCGGAAGAAGCCCAGGGAATGCTTGCAAAAATGATGATGGATGCCATGGAGGAATACATTCAGGAAAATGCTTCCAATGAGAAAATTGACAAAAAGATTGCGGATAAGGTAAATCAGGTCGCTGATAAGGCAAGGGAACTGGCAGAGGAGCTTCACAGGAAGGTAACGCCCGAGGAACTTGCAAAGGAAACCGGAATGACGGAAAAGACAATTAGAGACGCGGTTCGTATGAGCGGCTTTAAGATTGAGGATATTGATTATGCAAAAGACAGTTTATGAAAGTTATAAGTATTGTATGCAGGATACGGGTAAGGTCTATGTGGGGTGTAAGTATACCTTTGCGGAGTTCCTGGAGGAGGAAGAGATACCCTTTAAATTCCGTATGCTGATGCAGCGGTATGTGTTGCCGGAAGCGCATCCGGAGGATACCTTGGAAACCCACCTTTATTATCTGGATTCTTCCGCCTTTCTGGTTAAGCTCTATGGTCAGATAAAGGCTAAGGTGAAGGTCAATGTGATAGAAGAAAAGAAAGGGCTGTTCGGAAAAGGAAAGAAGGAATATGTAACAAAGCAGCTCAGCGTAAAGGAGCTTGCGGCCATGTCACCTGCCGAAAAGGAAGCGGTAGGTATGGTGATTCAGGAGCTGGGTGTCAGTAAGCTGGCGTTGGCAGCGGTGTAAGCTGTGATAAGGGGTGCAAGGTGATGTGTCAACCTGTGAATGAGCTACAGGAGACGGCCGGAAAATCATCGGCACAAAGTGAGTAGTGCGGCAGAAATGAAAAGTAGGGAGAACAAAAACATGAAAATAGAAGAATTATCCGCATATGAGGTGTTGGAGAAAAAGGAAATCGTTGACATCAACAGTGTAACCTATCTGTGCAGGCATAAAAAGACCGGTGCAAGGGTGGCGCTTGTTTCCAATGAGGATGACAATAAGGTGTTTTACATCGGTTTCCGTACGACCCCAAAGGATTCCACCGGCGTTGCGCATATTATTGAACATTCGGTGCTTTGCGGTTCCGAAAGCTTTCCGGTGAAGGATCCTTTTGTAGAGCTGGTAAAGGGGTCGCTGAATACGTTTCTCAATGCCATGACCTATCCCGATAAGACGGTTTATCCTGTGGCAAGCTGTAACGATAAGGATTTCCAGAACCTGATGCATGTGTACCTGGATGCGGTTTTTTACCCTAATATCTATAAAAATGAAGCGATTTTCCGTCAGGAGGGCTGGCACTACGAGTTAAGCGAAGATGGCAAGCTGACATACAACGGTGTGGTTTACAACGAGATGAAAGGGGCATTGTCCGACCCGGACGGCATTCTTTGGAGAGAGATTCCCTCTGCGCTGTATCCTCATACCACCTACAGTGTGGAATCCGGCGGTGACCCGGAAGAAATTCCCAATCTGACTTATGAGCAGTTTCTGGAATTTCATAAGACTTATTATCATCCTTCCAACAGCTATATTTACCTTTATGGCGACATGGATATGGCGGAGAAACTGAAATGGATGGATGAGCAGTACCTTTCTAAATTTGATGCCCTTACGGTGGATTCGGAGATACCCTGTGAGCCTGCGTTTAAGGAGGCGGTACGGGTGGTGAAGGAGTATCCTATCAGCGAAGGGGAGGATGTGGAGGAAAACACCTATCTTTCCTATAACCTTTCCGTGGGAGACAGCCTTGACAGAGAGCTTTATGTGGCGATGAAGGTACTGGATTTTGCGCTTTGTACCGTACCCGGTGCACCCTTAAAGCGGGCACTTATCGACAGAGGCATCGGTAAGGATGTGTTCAGCGTATACGACAACGGTTATAAACAGCCCGTTTTCGGAATTGTGGCAAAGGGAACCTCGATTCAGAAGGAAGAAGAATTCCGCGCGGTAATAAAAGAGGTGCTTTCTGAAATTGTAGAGAAGGGCTTTGATAAAAAGGCAATTCTTTCCGCTATCAATCATTACGAGTTTAAGCATAGAGAGGCTGATTACGGTACCCGTCCCAAGGGATTGATGTACGGCTTAAAGGCGCTGGACAGCTGGCTTCATGATGATACAAAGCCCTTTATTCACGTGGAGGCAAACGACACCTATGAAAGTCTGCGCGCAAAGGCGGAAACAGGCTATTTTGAGGAGCTGATTCAAAAATATCTGTTGGACAATCCCCATGCGGCAACGGTAATCCTGCTGCCGAAGGAGGGACTTGGTGCGGAGCAGGAGGAAAAACTGGAGCAGAAGCTTGCCCGGATAAAGAGCACCATGAGCGAGGCACAGCTTGCGGAAATCCGTAAGATGATGGACGCTTTGGAGGGATTCAGAGAGCGGGAGGATTCTCCGGAAGATCTGGCAAAGATTCCGCTTTTGACGAGAGAGGATTTAAAGCGGGAGTCGGCGCCGGTTCATAATGAAGAGGTGATGCTTGGGGATACTCTCGCGCTGCATCATGATTTGTTTACAAACGGTATCGGATATCTTAGGCTGATTTTCAGGATAAAAGACATTCCTAAGGCGTATTTCCCGTATCTCGGGGTTTTGAAAAATCTGTTCTGTAATCTGAATACAAAGAACTACAGCTACGCGCAGCTGTGTAATGAAATCAATCTGGCCACCGGCGAGATGTTTGTGATTCAGAATAACTATGGAAATGTCCGGGAGCCGGAGAAGTATACCATGACTATGGAGGTATGCACAAAGGCGCTGTACGAGAATCTGGAGAGAGCCGTAGAACTGATGGGGGAGATGCTGTTAACCAGCGATTTTACGGATGCGAAGCGGTTAAAAGAGATTCTGGCAGAGGGCAATTCCAAAGCAAGGGAATATATGAACCAGGCCGGTCATGCAACCGCTGTGGGCAGAGCGCTTTCCTACGGCAGCACCAAGGATGCCATTGACGAGGAATTAAGCGGTATTACCCAGTACCGCTTCACCTGTGAGCTGGAAGAGAAGTTTGCGGAGAAAAAGGCGGAGCTCACAGAAAAACTGCAGGATTTATGCAAAATGATTTTCCGCCCGGAGAATCTGATGGTGGATTTCACAGGCGGTGAGGAAGCATTGAAGGCGCTGGAGAGCCCCGTAACAGCATTAAAGGAGAAGCTCTACACCTGTGCTGTGGAGCGGGAACAGTATGCACCGGTGCCTGAGAAAAAGAACGAGGGCTTCATGACCGCAAATCAGGTTGTGTTTGTGTGTCGTGCCGGTAACTTCAGAAAGAAAGGGCTGCCCTATAAGGGAACGCTGAATGTGCTTCGTGTGATGATGGGGTATGAATATCTGTGGACAAATATCCGCGTAAAGGGCGGTGCTTACGGCTGTATGTGCGGCTTTTACCGGGACGGCGGCAGCTATTTTGTCAGCTATCGTGACCCGAATCTGGGACAGACCATCGAGGTCTTTGAGAAGGCGGCAGATTTCATTGCGAATTACGAGGCAAGCGAAAGAACCATGACCCAGTATATTATCGGTGCGGTCAGTGAGCTGGATACGCCCTTAACGGCAGCGGGCAAGGGACGTCGCTCCAGGGAGTACTATTTCACGGGCATGACGCAGGAAATGCTGCAGACGGCAAGAAACGAGGTGCTGGATGCCACCCCTAAGGATATCCGTAATATGGCAGAGTATATCAGGGCGTTTATGGAGGATGACTGCCTTTGCGTTGTGGGGAATGCCCAGAAGATTAAGGAGGAGTCCGGTAAATTCGGTAAGGTGGAGATGCTGTTCTGAGGAAAGGCTGCAGAATAACACCGTAAGCGGCATCCCTAAGACGACGGGAATGTTGTGAGGTACGATATGCGGGAGCGTAAGGTTGAAAGAGCATAAAACCGAAAGCGTGTAAGGCTGGGAATATGTACGCGGGAAACCGGGAACGGATAGCGGAAAAGTACGAGGAGGAGAATTATGAGGAAGGGGAATGAATTACAAAAAGCAGGAATCCGAAAGATGAGCCACGGACAAAGAAAAGTGCCGGGCAGTAGGCTTTGCTGCCTGCTGGCGGGAGTGTTGATGGCGGTTTTATTGACCGGTTGCGGTGCTTCTGCACCCATGGAAAAGCTGGTCCATGCAACCTATGACAGTGCTGAATCGGAGAGCATGAGTGCCGGCGCAGGTAACGGCTTTTCGTCCATGGATTCAATGGGAATGCCGGAAAGCGGCGCTACGGACGGTGAAGCGGTGGCGGTGCAGGATAACCGGAAGCTGATTAAAAACGTGGATATGTCCGTGGAAACCAAGGAGTTTGATAACTTTATGGCGACACTGGAGAGTAATGTGCGTGGCTGCGGCGGGTATATCGAGAACAGTGAGATTTACAACGGCAGCAGCTATACAAGCTACCGCAGCAGCCGAAATGCAACGCTTACACTTAGGATTCCGCA
Source organism: Acetatifactor sp. (assembly GCA_045546495.1). Classification (GTDB taxonomy): domain Bacteria; phylum Bacillota; class Clostridia; order Lachnospirales; family Lachnospiraceae; genus Acetatifactor. The sequence goes on from JAZQCX010000028.1 coordinate 8,733, forward strand.
ACAGCAGCTGGATGTGTTCCTTGCGGAGGTGTCCGGTATCAGCAATGTTGTGAGGCGCTCTGACAGTGTAAGGGATGTAACGCTTGCGTATGTGGATATGGAAAGCCACAGGGATGCCTTAAAAACGGAGCAGGCAAGACTTTTAGAACTGGTGGAGCAGGCGGAGTCTCTGGAGGATATTCTGGTCATCGAGGAGCGGCTGACGCAAATCCGGTATCAGCTGGAAAGCATGGAATCCCAGCTTCGCACCATGGATAATCAGGTGGAGTACAGTACGGTTTACTTAAATGTATCAGAGGTAAAGGAACTGACGCCTGTGGAGGAAGCTTCTGTGGGACAGCGGATAGCGGACGGCTTCGGGGAGAGCCTTACGGAAATCGGCGACGGTGCAACGGAGCTGTTTGTGTGGTTTGTGGTAAGTATTCCCTACCTGCTTATCTGGGCGGTTGTGATTACGGTAATTGTGCTTCTGGTGAAAAGAATATTTTTTAGTAAAAAGAAGCATGAGAAGAAAAATATCAAAGCTGCGGATAAGGTGATGCCGAATCAGGAGACAGGAGAAGCGCAGCAGTCCGAACAACGGGAAAAACAGTAGAACGAAAAACAGCAGAACTAAGAAATTTAGGAAGCGCCATGTGTGCGGGTTATCCGCATGCATGGTGTTTTTTTATGATAAGAAAGATCTTGGCACGTCCGTTTGCAAATTTTTTGAAATAAACAGCATATAACAGTTGACAACAGTTAAATACTGTTATATACTGTTTGCAGATGGAGGTGTTATATGCATATACTAATCAATCATTCATCCATGGTTCCGATTTATGAGCAGATTGTGAACCGGTTGAAGGCAGACATTATTCAAGGGGGACTTTTGCCGGATACCATGCTACCGTCTGTGCGCGGATTGGCAGCAGAATTGAAAATCAGCGCACTTACGGTAAAAAAGGCCTATGACCTTTTGGAAGCGGAAGGGTTTGTGGTAACGGTACACGGGAAAGGAACCTTTGTAACCGAGACAAATCCGGAGCTGCTTAGAGAGACAAGGCGCAGAGAAGCGGAGGAGGACCTGGCGGCGGCAGTGGATAAGGCTTACGGATGTGGTATGGAGCCGCAGGAAATTCGGGAGTTGTTTGAAATGATAATGGAGGAAAAGCATGATTAAACTGGAACAAATCGAGAAAAAGTATATGGATTTCCGATTGAGAGTAAGCATGGAGGTAAAGCCGGGGTGTGTAACCGGCCTGATAGGAAAGAACGGTGCCGGAAAGAGTACCACATTTAAGGTAATTCTGGGTCTGGTTCATCCGGACGGGGGAGAGGTTAGGGTTTGCGGAAAGGCACTTTCTGAGCAGACTGCGGAGGATAAGAAGCAGTTAGGTGTAACCTTGGCGGAATCCGGCTTCAGCTCTTATTTCTCCGTTAAGGATGTTGTGGCTGTGCTGGCAAGAATGTATGACAATTTCGATAAGGAGTATTTCCTGAAAAAGTGCAGGGAATTTGAATTGCCCTTAAATAAAAGAATTTCCGAGTTTTCCACCGGCATGAAGGCGAAACTGAAGGTGCTGGTGGCAATCAGCCACAGTGCTTCCCTTCTTGTACTTGATGAACCTACGTCGGGCTTGGATGTGATGGCAAGAAATGAAATTCTGGATATTTTGCGCGATTATATGGCAGAGGATGAGAACAGGTCTATTTTAATCAGCTCGCATATATCTTCCGACTTGGAAGGCTTATGCGATGATGTGTACTTAGTTGATAAGGGCGAAATCATTCTGCACGAGGAAACCGATGTACTGCTGGCGGATTACGGTATTTTAAAGGTAGACGAATTACAGTTTGAGAAGCTGGATAAGGAATATCTGCTATGCTGGCAGAAGGAAAGCTTCGGCTACCGATGCCTGACAGCAGAAAGAAAATATTACACGGAAAATTATCCGGAACTGATTATGGAAAAGGGTAATATTGATGATGTGATGATTTTGATGATAGGAGGGACAAGAAGATGACAGGTCTTTTGGTAAAGGATTTTCGATTGCTGCTGCAGCGGAAAAGATTTTTCATATTGCTTTTGATTGTTGCCTTCGCATGGGGCTTTGGCATGGAAGGCGGCGCGGAGCTGATGATGGGCTATCTGGTTCTGATTATGGCGCTGTTTTGCATCAGCTCCATCAGCTACGATGAATATGATAATTGTTATGCGTTCCTGCTGACCCTTCCTATCGATAAAAAGGTTTATGTGAGAGAGAAGTATTTGTTCGGTTTTGTGCTGAGCGTGATTGGCTGGCTGGTAGGAGCAGTGATTTATGGCGGATATATGACAATGAACGGAAACGGTGCAGGAGTTCTGCAGGAGATGCTGTTGACGGTACCGTATGTGGCCATGGGCATATTAATACTTGATTTATCTATACCGTTTCAGTTAAAATATGGTATGGAGCGCGGACGTATGGCAATGATAGGTGCAGTGATTGCAGTTGTGGCGGCACTCAGCCTGGCGGATACGTTGGCAAAGAATGCCGGTATGGATATAGAGGAAATGCTGAGACAGGGGATAAACGGTATTTCTCCCACCCTTTTATCGGTAGGGGCAGTGGTACTGTTTGCGGCACTTACGGCGGTTTCCATGATTGCCAGCAGACGGATTATGGAGAAAAAAGACTTCTAAAGCGATGGAAGCGTGCGATTCTCCAAGAGAGAGATGCGCTCGGAGCGGATGTGAAATCCGTAAGCTGTAGAAAGGCATGAGTGATTAAAATGGCAGATGAGCAGAACAGACAGGCAGACGAATGGGAAGCAGCGCGGGCTGCTAACGGACAGTCCGGCAAAGCCGTGGATGCGACTCCGGAAAAGGAAAGCATCCTGAGGAAAGTTTTAAAGGCATTGGGCATCGGCTGCCTTGCGGTGGTAGTGATTATCCTTATGACACGCAAATATTTCGTGAACAGTCGGATTTATGATGTGGACATGATTGAATACAGTGATGTTGCGGTCTCGGACAGGAGCTTTTCTTTTAAGGGAGAATTGAAGGATCGCTCCAGAGGCGTTGCAGACATCCGATATCAGGAGAAGGACGGCGTGCTGAAAATCACCATGGAGGATACTGCGAAATCATGGTTTAAGAAAAATTCTTTCGGATCGGATTATGAGGCAGAGCAGGATTTTTATCAGGTGCAGTTAAATGAAACCGTCATATGGGACCGGGGAAATGAAATTCCGTATGATGTGGCACTGGTTTACGAAACGGCGCATTTGTATGTGGGGGATATGTCTGCCAACAATAAGACGGCGGGTGCACTGGGAATCGGTGAGATTCTGGGTGGCTACGCAAATGAGTTGCAGACGACCAACGAGCCGTACAGTTGGAAATTTCTTTTAAAGAGCGAGTTTTCCGGTGAAAAGCAGGAAAAAGTCCGGCAGAAGATGAAGGATTTTGCCTGTGTGCTGATTGGCTGTATCGGTAATTTGAGTGAGGTTTCCTTTGAGTATGAGGTGGACGGGGAAAAGTGCTTTTTTACCGTTACGGAGGCTGATGCGGACGAAATCGTGGGAGAATCCGTAAAGAAACTGGCGGCGACGCCCTCCGGTTTACAGAAGCTGATGCAGGCTGTAAATTTGACAAAGGAAATTTTGTATACGAAATAAAAGAAGGGTAAACGGTCGTTTTCCCGCAGGCGAGTAGAGAAACTCTACTCGCTTTCTTGCATGGTGTTGCTTCGGCGACTGCGCTTGGCACGAGAGTCCGCTTGCGGGTTCTGTGTTCATTCATGGGAGAGACTTTATTACACCAAGAATTCGATGGAACAAGGAAAAAGTGAGGAATAAATTATGAATGAAAATCCGTCCTATAAATCAGGCTTTGTAACCTTAATCGGCAGACCTAACGTGGGGAAGTCCACTTTGATGAACCGATTGATCGGTCAGAAAATTGCCATTACCTCAAATAAGCCCCAGACCACCAGAAACCGTATTCAGACGGTTTTGACAACGGAGGAGGGGCAGATTGTGTTTTTGGATACTCCCGGTATTCATAAGGCGAAAAACAAGCTGGGAGACTACATGGTAAACGTGGCGGAACGTACCCTGGAGGAAGTGGATGTGATTTTGTGGCTTGTGGAGCCTACGGATTACATTGGTGCGGGAGAGCAGCACATTATCGAACAGCTGAAGAAAACAAAGACTCCGGTGATTCTTGTAATTAATAAGACCGATACCGTAAAGAAGGATGCGATTCTGCAATTTATTGATGTGTACCGCAAGGAACTGGATTTTCAGGAAATTGTTCCGGTTTCGGCTTTGAAGGGGGACAATACGGATGAGCTGATAAAGTGCATCATGAAGTATCTGCCTTACGGTCCGGCGTTCTATGACGAGGATACGATTACGGACCAGCCCATGCGCCAGATTGTGGCTGAGCTTATCCGGGAAAAGGCACTTCGTCTGCTTTCGGAGGAGATTCCCCACGGAATTGCGGTAAGTATTGAAAGCATGAAGGAAAAAGGTAACATTTGCCATATAGACGCAACGATTGTCTGCGAGAGAGATTCCCATAAGGGAATTATTATCGGTAAAGGGGGACAGATGTTGAAAAAAATCGGTTCCCAGGCGCGCCCGGAGATGGAAGAAATGCTGGAAATGCAGGTAAATCTTCAGCTTTGGGTAAAGGTGAAGAAGGATTGGCGGGACAGCGATTTCCTTTTGAAAAATTACGGCTATAACCCCAAGGATATTTCCATGGGGGAAAAATAGACGAATAGAATTGACAAATTTGCAGACCCTATTCGGGGATGAGGAGCACAGGAAGAATGATGCTCCCATGCCAAAGCGGATGAGAAACGGGGGATGCAAAAATGGTTTCAAAGTACTGGAAGCAATTTGAAAACAGCGGAAAAGTTGAGGATTATCTGTCCTTTCTGGCGCGTGAACACAGGGAGGAAAGTAAGCCGGCAGTAAGAGTGGGTGACGATGCAGGAGCATATCTTTGTAACGGGAATCATATTGAAACAGACTCCGGTAGGGGAATACGACAGAGTGGTATCCATATTGACGAAAGAACGTGGTAAAATTTCTGCCTTTGCAAGAGGTGCCAGACGGCAGGGTAACCGGCTCACGGCGGCTACCAATCCTTTTTCTTTCGGGCGGTTCCGGTTGTATGAGGGGAAGAATTCCTACACTGTGGCAGATGCAGAAATTCAGAATTATTTTGAAACCTTGCGCACGGATTACGTGGGGGCATACTACGGTATCTATTTTGCGGAGGTGGCGGATTATTATACCCGGGAGAATAACGACGAGCGGGAGATGCTGAAGCTTTTGTACCAGTCTTTGCGGGCGTTGTGTGCCGCGTCCCTGCCAAATCCTCTGGTGCGATGTGTTTTTGAGTGTAAGGCGATTGCGGTAAACGGAGAATTCCCGGGGGCGCCTGCGGACAGGCAGCTGGAGGAATCCACTGTGTATGCCTTGGAGTACATAGCGACGGCGCCCATTGAAAAGCTGTATACCTTTAAGGTGTCGGACAGTGTACTGAAAGAACTGCAGGAAGTGTCGGCAGAGTATATGAAGCGGTATGTGGGGCATAATTTTAAAAGTCTGGAGGTTTTACAAACTCTTGTTGAAAAAGAGCGTTGTTTTTGATACAATAGTTTGGCATGATTGTCAGAATGAGATTGTGCGCGATGGAAATGAGGAGTGAAAAATGAAAAAATGGAGACGACTTATGGCCGTTTTGTGCCTCGCAACAGCCTGCTTGGCGGGATGCGGGGAGGCCGAAGTACCTCAGATAATAGAATCCTCCACGCTGGTTGTCGCAGGGAAAGGACAGGTCACGGCACATCTGGTGGAAGATTTTGAGAAGTCTTATTATGACCTGTCGGAGCTGACCGCCATGGCGACGGAGGAAGCAGCAGAATACAATGCAACCCGTGGCTTAGAGGGCGCAGATGCGGTTACGGTAGAAACGGTGGAGCCGGTAAGCGGAAGCCGGGTGCGGCTTTGTTATCAGATGGATTCCTGTGAAACCTATGAAGCCTTCGGACTGGGAACTCTATTTTACGGTAAAGTCAGCGAGGCTGTGGAGAAGGGACTGACGGACGGCGCGCTGCTAAAGAGTGTAAAGGATGAAGCACTGATGGACGAAGAACAGCTGGCGCAGGCGGGTGATAAAATGATCCTGATTGCGGATGCGGCTGCGGATATCTACTGCCCGAAAAAAGTGACTCATGTCAGTGAGGGGGCTTCCGTAAATGAGGACGGAAGTGTGAAGAACTCCGAAGAAGGCAGGAAAATTTTTATCTTGATGAAATAAAGAAATACTGCGATACATCATGAAGAGATGACGGAAGAAGTGTGATATCCCAAAAGGAATGTCACAAAGCGGAAAGATATAAATAAAGGGAACGAAATCAGCCGCAATCTGCGGTATAGACAGATAAAACGCCGTGAAAGCGGCAGAATGTGAGGAAGATTATGGAAAAGACAATGGAAAAAATCGTGGCATTGGCAAAGGCAAGAGGGTTTGTGTACCCCGGCTCCGAGATTTACGGTGGTCTTGCAAATACATGGGATTACGGTAACCTCGGTGTAGAGCTGAAGAACAATGTAAAGCGCGCATGGTGGCAGAAGTTTGTGCAGGAAAATCCCTATAATGTAGGTGTGGACTGCGCGATTCTGATGAATCCCCAGACATGGGTGGCTTCCGGTCATCTGGGCGGTATTTCCGATCCTTTGATGGATTGTGAGGAGTGTAAGGAGCGTTTCCGTGCAGATAAGCTCATTGAGGATTTCTGCGCTGAGGCGGGCATTGAGCTTACGGAGAGCGTAGATGCATGGAGCCAGGAGCAGATGAAGAATTTTGTGGAAGAACACAACATTCCCTGTCCTTCCTGCGGTAAGCACAATTTTACCGACATCCGTCAGTTTAACCTGATGTTTAAGACCTTCCAGGGCGTTACCGAGGATGCGAAGAATACGGTATATCTTCGTCCCGAGACCGCGCAGGGTATTTTTGTAAACTTTAAGAATGTACAGAGAACCTCCCGTAAGAAGATTCCTTTCGGTATCGGTCAGATTGGTAAGTCCTTCCGTAACGAGATTACGCACGGTAACTTTACCTTCCGTACCAGAGAGTTTGAGCAGATGGAGCTGGAGTTCTTCTGTGAGCCCGGAACGGATATGGAATGGTTCCAGTACTGGAGAGCATTCTGCCGCGACTGGCTGCTGTCTCTGGGTATGAAGGAGGAGGAAATCCGTCTCCGTGACCATAGCCCTGTGGAGCTTTGCTTCTACAGCAAGGGTACCACGGACATCGAGTTCCTGTTCCCCTTCGGGTGGGGCGAGTTGTGGGGTATTGCTGACAGAACCGACTACGATCTGACCCAGCATGCAAATACCTCCGGCGAGGATATGAATTATTTTGATGATGAGAAGAAGGAGAAGTACATACCTTACGTTGTAGAGCCTTCTCTCGGTGCAGACCGTGTAGTTCTTGCGTTCCTTTGTGCAGCTTATGACGAGGAGGAGCTGGAGGGCGGCGATATGCGTACCGTGCTTCGTTTCCATCCTGCGCTGGCACCTGTAAAGATTGGCGTGCTTCCTCTTTCCAAGAAGCTGAATGAGGGCGCTGAAAAAATTTATATGGAGCTTTCCAAGAAGTATAACTGTGAATTCGATGACAGAGGAAATATCGGTAAGAGATATCGTCGTCAGGATGAAATCGGAACACCTTTCTGCATCACCTATGACTTCGATTCCGAAACAGACGGCTGTGTAACCGTTCGTTTCCGTGATTCCATGGAGCAGGAGCGTGTTGCGATTGCTGATTTGGATGCTTATTTTGCTGATAAGTTTACATTTTAAATTAAGGAGAACAGTCCAAAATGAGACAATTCACTGCAGATGAATTAAGAAAGACATGGAAAGAATTTTATATTGAGCGCGGACATGTGGATGTGGGAGCTGTTTCTCTGGTATCCGACGGTTCCACCGGCGTGCTTTTTAACGTGGCAGGTATGCAGCCCCTGATGCCTTATCTTTTGGGACAGAAGCATCCTCTGGGAACAAGGCTGTGTAATGTACAGGGCTGTGTTCGTACCAACGATATCGATTCCGTAGGTGACAAGAGTCACGTAACCTTCTTTGAAATGATGGGAAGCTGGAGCCTTGGGGATTACTTCAAGAAAGAGCGTTGCCAGTGGAGCTATGAGCTTTTGACTCAGGTGTTCGGTTTTGATGCGGATCATCTGGCAGCTACCGTGTTCGAGGGAGATGAAAATGCCCCCAGAGACGAAGAGGGCGCACAGTACCGTATCGAGTCCGGCTTTAAGAAGGAAAATATCTATTATCTGCCGGCTGAGGACAACTGGTGGGGCTTGGAGTACGGTCCCTGCGGTCCCGACAGTGAGATGTTCTATATCGCGGATATGCCGGATTGCGGCCCCGATTGCGGTCCCGGCTGTCATTGCGGTAAGTATACGGAGCTTGGAAATGATGTGTTCATGCAGTATGAGAAGCATCATGACGGTACCTTAACTCCTCTGCAGAAGAAGAATGTGGATACCGGCTGGGGTCTGGAGCGTATTCTGGCGTTCTTAAACGGCAGCAAGGACGTATATAAGATTGATTTGTTTGCGCCTGTAATCGCTTATATCGAAAAGGTTTCCGGCGTAAAGTATGAGCAGGATGAGAAGCTGACGAAGTCCATGCGAATTCTGGCCGATCATATGCGTACCAGCGTAATGTTAATCGGTGACGAGGCAAAGCTGCTTCCCTCCAATGTTGGAGCGGGCTATGTGCTGCGCCGTCTCATCCGTCGTGCGGTAAGACACGGTCGTACTCTGGGAATTGCAACTTCTGATTTGCTGAAGATTGCAAGCATGTACATCGAAGAAATTTACAGCGAAAGCTATCCTCTTTTGGTAAAGAATAAGGATTACATTATCTCTGAACTTCAGAAAGAAATCGGACGTTTCGAGAGCACTCTTGAGAACGGTATGAAGGAATTCAAGAAGATTCTGGAGCAGAAGAGAGCGGATAAGGAAGGCACCATTGACGGTAAGTCTGCATTCTACCTGTATGACACCTTCGGATTCCCGGTTGAGCTGACTGTGGAACTGGCGGAAGAGGAAGGTCTCACCGTAGATGAAGAGGGCTTCGCTAAGGCAATGGAGGAGCAGAAGCAGAAGGCAAGAGATAACCAGAACTTCTCTGCGAAACTCAGTGCAGGTGCAGATTTGTTTGAGGGACTGGATGCAGGTGTAGTCAGCACCTTTGCAGGCTATGACAGTCTTGTTTGTGGAAGCAGTGTTGCAGCAGTAGCCTCCGAGGAAAAGATGCAGGATTCCCTGTCCGAGGGTGAGATGGGAACAGTGATTACTCCTGTTACAACCTTCTATGCAACTATGGGCGGACAGAAGGGCGATATCGGTGTTATTGAAACAAAGAGCGGTACCTTTGAGGTACAGGATACCGTTAAGCTGCCCGGAGACAGAATTGGACATATCGGTAAGGTAGTATCCGGCAGAATCGTCGTTGGAGAAGCGGCGGAAATGAAGGTGGATGCGGCAAACCGCAGCAACACCTGTAAGAACCATTCCGCAACCCATTTGCTCCAGAAGGCACTGCAGCTTGTTCTGGGTGACCATGTAGAGCAGCAGGGCTCCTATCAGGACAGCGGAAGAACCCGTTTTGACTTCAGTCATTCCCAGGCGCTTACTGCGGAAGAACTGGCAAAGGTAGAACAGCTGGTAAATGAAAAGATTGCTGAAAATCTGGCTGTGGTAACCGAGGAGATGGGTATCGAGGCGGCAAAGAGTAAGGGTGCAATGGCACTGTTCGGAGAAAAGTACGGCGAGACCGTAAGAGTGGTTTCCATGGGTGACTTTTCCGTTGAACTTTGCGGCGGTACTCATGTAAAGAATACCGGGGATATTGCATACTTCAAGATTTTATCTGAGAGCGGTGTTGCGGCAGGTGTCAGAAGAATTGAAGCCCTGACCGGAGCAAACGTAATGGCATATTATAAAGCAATGGAAGAGAACTTCTTAAAGGCAGTGAATGCGGCGAAGGCAACCCCCGCAACCTTGTGTGAGAAGATTCAGCATATGCAGGCGGAGGTTAAGGCGTTGTCTTCCGAGAATGAGTCTTTAAAGAGCAAGGCTGCAAAGGATGCGCTCGGCGACGTTATGAGTCAGGTGACGGAGATTAAGGGCGTTAAGCTTCTTGCAACCGGCGTAGACGGGGTAGAT
>JAZQCX010000029.1:0-4940 GCA_045546495.1 Acetatifactor sp.
AGCCAGCATAAAAGCATTATCAAGCTATGGGGCAGCTTAATGAGCGCAAGCCAGAATGCGTTTTTTAAGGTGTCCTTTATCTTGTTTAAAAATCTCCCCTGCATCGGAACCGCATATAATAAGGTAAGCAGCGCTATTATGATTACAACTGCCGATGCCAGTATTGCCGGCCACGGAAACATCGACTTTAACATAACAAGCGCATAAATATCCCCAAGTATCACAATCAACACCGCCAGGCAAATAAAACCAAGGAGCATGGACTGCACAAAATTCAGCTTAAAATTTCTCCAGAAAGTTTTTATTACGTTGCCGTCTTCCTCCCTTACCATCTTTAATGTAGTAAAGGCAAGGGCTTTCAGCGCAGGACCGATGGTAATTACCGGAACCATGCAAACCACGGTAATCAGATTTAAAAGTATCAGGTCCGCAATGCGAAAAATGATGTTTACCAGGGGACTGTCAAAATTAAATATTCTGTTTTTCATAATACGCATCCTCCAGCCGCTTGAAATCCTTGTCATAAAGCTTCGCTCCCATCATCGCCGGAACCGAAAGTCCCCAGAAGAACAACAGCGGTATCAATACATTCGCATAATAGCACACTACCCACGGAATCAGGTTCATAACCAGCATCAGCAGCGTTTTACCGATATGGGAAAGGGCAAAACGAAACGCATTTTTTATAGTATCCAAAAGCCCCGCATCAAATTTTGCCATAACCGGGAACAAAAATGTCAGTGTCAGCAAAAGCAATATGCCTAAGAAAATCAAAAGCACCCTGGCAACGTCTGCAAACCAGACATCTAACAGACTGATTGCATAAAAATCCGCATAAATAAATGCCAAAACGAAAACCAGCAGCACCGAAGCCTTGCATCCGATTTTTAAATTACTGCGGAACGCTTTAAAAAAATCCTTTGTTACATATCCCTCTTCATCCCTAAGCATTTTCAAAGCAACCGTATGCATCGCCGCCAAAGCAGCCCCGGATGTCACAATGGGAATACAGCAAACAACCGTCCATAGATTTAAAATCAGTAAATTTTTTATCGTCTCAAAGCTTTGCACCAAAGGGCTGTCAAAACTAAAATTATTTTTTGCCATCTTGTCTCTTCTCCTTCGCATATTTTAAATTCTCGCAACTATTCATATCTTCGCAGTTACAAATTCGCCTAATTTTGATTCTCAAAGGAAATGGTATCAATTTTTGCTCCATTCGTCAACACTTCTTTTTGTTTGAGTTTCCCCATTTTTCAATCCCTCATGCTCCGACAGCCTTTATTTTAAAGTGTTCAAACAGGTTTATCTGTTGTGATTTCACTTTTTTGGCAAGCCAGCTGTTTATGCCAGAACGGCTCATGGAAAGGACACGCTCAATTGCGTAACCAAGTGCATAAAAAACAAACTTTGGAACATCATAAATTCGTTTTGAGCACTCTTTTAATTCCATGAGAAATACACTGTCCTTATAGACAGCCGTAGTCAAGCCAATATATCCGGTAGCAAGTGTGGCAAACAGGTTCAGATTTCGGATGGACTTCAGGGACATCACGCGGAAATCTTCCAGATTAAACTGCTGTTTTTTAAACTTGAAGTATTCCTCTATTCTCCAACGCATGAGATAAACCTTGGTTACGATGAGGCAGAGCTTCTTCTTTTCCTGCATTCTGAGATTAGTAAGCAGAAGCATTGGCTCCGCACCAAAGCCATACACGGCAACCAGCACAAGATCATGGGATGGAAATTCGCAAAGGCGTACAGGGATAAAGCTCAGCTTGCAGGGAACAGTCTCTCCTTTTTTGTCCTTAAAATCCAGCCGGTAGTTTCCTTTGTATAGTTTTGCCACGTCCATGATGTTGCAGGTTTTTCCATTGTATATGACATTTCTGTTTTTCTTGGAGCGGATGACAAAACGTTCGCCATGTTTGATAAAATGGCGGTAGTAATCATTGGCATCAAACCCTCTGTCCAGCGTGCGGATACACTTTGGACTGAAATTTTCAGACAGGAAATCCAGGCACTGCAGGTTTTCATAGGTGGCGCTGACATGTCCTTCCTCGGCTGCCGAAAACACTCTGTCATAAACGGGAAGCGGCATTTTTCCAGCCTCTGACAAAACAGCGGCTTCGATGGTCTGGTATCCGTTTTTGATTTCGCCCGTGCTGCCATCATGAACCAGGGACAAAGCCTCCATACTTTTACTTGCAGGCTTCGTTATATCGGAATTATCAATGACGATAACGGAATAATCCTCTTTTACATGCTGCTTTACCATGGAAAGATAATTGTCCATAACTGTCTGGCTGTCCTCAAAATCATGGAGGTTCCGGGAAATGCGTTCAATCGTTTTTTTCAGTGTAATAGTTTCTTTCAACGAACGGGAAATTTCACTCAGATGTACGCTGTTGCTGGCAAGGATGCCGTAAACCATCTGCTGTACAAACTTTTCTTTTGGACGTTTCAAACTTTTTGAAATTTTCGAAGAAAAATTTGATAAATCCCTTTTAATTTCATACCCTAATCTGCTATAATTAATCATGCAAAAACACACTCCTTTGTTTGGTTATTTTGTGGTGATTTAATTATAACAGATGGTTTGTGTTTTTGCATTTTTATTTTGCACAGAAAAAATGGGGAAACTCAAATGAAATTTTTTCTTGTATAAATAAAGGAATTGTGATATAACCTGACTTTCGGAGTTGAACTAAAAATATAGTGCTAAGCCAAGGCTTAAAACCTGTGGCTTAGCATTTTTTTGATTTGTCCTTCGTTGAGGAAATAGGATGTAAGAGGCAGACCTGTCAGCACTGAAAATTCATTGATGAAGCTGGTGTTTCTGGAAAGATTTATGTATTTTCTGTCAGATATTTTTGCAACACGGAAATCATGGACAAAGTCAAAAAGTTCCTCCGAGCAGTAGTTGTTTTTTAGAATCCTGAACTGGAGTAGGCGTGTCAGCAGAACAGCAAGATAACAGATTAAAAAATGCCCTGTAATCGTTTGTTCTTTTTGGAGGTATACCGGCCTTGCATCCAGCTGGCTTTTCATAATCCGGAAAGATTCCTCAATTCTCCAGAGGTTATGATAAGAATCATAAATTTCCTTTTCTGACATGGAAAGTTCGGAGGTAACCAGCAGATTATATCCTGCCAGTTTTAAAGCTTTTTCAACCATCTTCTCATTTATGGAAACTTTGATTTTTCCATCGGTTTCATTGCCTTTTTTATCAGCTGGTGTAAATGTCACATATTTCGCACAGTCCCCGTATTCCGCTCTTTTTGCGTGGGATGCTTTCAGCATTTTTGCTTTTTCAACTTCCCGGAGAATTTCTGAACGCTGTTTTTTTGCAAGGGAAGGATTGAATGTGACAACGCGTTTTTCACGAAGCGTGATGATCCTTGTTCCGCCATTTTCTGATTTTATTCTGTATTCAAAATCATCCACGCAGTATTTGATTTTATATAAAACTTCGCCTTTTTTATTTTTGACTTCCCGGTAATCGTTTGCAAGGAGAATCCACTGTTTTTCGATTTCAGGCAGTTGTTTCACGGATTTTGAAAAAATGTAACCATCCCCGTTTTTTACTGCATGGAAGATGTTTTCTGCGCAGTTAAGTCCTTTGTCAGCTACCTGTATTGTCCGGCCGGAAATGTTGTTTCTTGCCTTCAGACCGTCTATGATGTCACGGATTACCGGCTTTTCGCTTTCGTTTCCCGGGAAAAGTTTCATGCCGATGGGAATACGGTTGGCATCCAGCAGAAGTCCCATGCCGACAATCGGATCTTTCCGGTTTTCCTTGGAAGGGCCTTTCCGGCGGAATTCATCCTCACGGTCAATTTCAAAATAAAAGTTGGTGCAGTCAAAGTAGGTGTGCGATGTATCAAACGGACAGGCCTGCTGAATCTGATGGTTGTATATTTCGATGATTTTTTCGTATTCCCAGCCGATGTATTCGAGCCCTTCATAAAGCTGGTCCAGGGAGAACTCATAATTCCCGAACAGCTTTGGAAGAACGGTGTCGTATGTTTTTGATTTTGAGCAGGGCTGCACTAATCTTGCGTAGACAAGAGAAGACATCATATCAAACACGTTGAAACGGAAACCGGTGACGGACTGCATAAGGTCTATGTATTTTTTTACGCCCAGGGCATCATTCAGGTTTTTGTGTGGGAAATATCCCAGAAGTTTTTCAGGAGAATCATCGGAAATCTGTCGCGTTTTTTCTGAGACTCTGGCTGTATTGTATTCCCGGTTGAGCTGTTCTACTTCCTGCTGGTAGAAGGCAACGGGGTCTTCGATACCGGCTGCCTGCAACTTCTTGACATAACCGATTGCCCGGTAAGAGCGGTGCGCACCGCCCTTGCGTTCCGGGTCATAAAAACTTTCATAAATTTGCAAATAAATATCGTTTTTTGTTTTAGTTTTCTTTAAAAAATAAGACATAAAATCACCCTTCTCAAGTATAGCACTACAGCACTATAAATGCAAGTGTTAAAAAATTTTTTTGTCAAGTTTTTAGAAATTAAAAAAAGCCAGCAATTATGCTGACTTGGATAAAGTTGAGTGTAAGAAGAGTTCTAAAGAAATATAGTGCTAACTCCTAAAGACGGGTATATCACATTTTTTCCTTGATTTCAAATTATATAAAAGAAAATTTTATTGCTGTCGTATGCTGGCGTTGTATATTATGTGGAGGAATAATTTTGCTAAATTTTTCATAAAAATATGTTGACAAAGCGATGGTTTTGTATTAAACTCTAGTCGTCAGTTAGTAGGTGCTAACTTCGGTAAGGGCTATGTGATGCGGGGTTGGCGAAAGGGAGGGAGATTACAATGACTCTAATGGATGCAACTATTGGTCAGGAATATATTATTAAGAATATTGCAACAGACGATGAAGAGTTAAATTCCTTTTTATTCTCATTGGGCTGCTACAG
>JAZQCX010000030.1:0-41349 GCA_045546495.1 Acetatifactor sp.
GGGTCATAGGTTCGAGCCCTATAGGCCCCATTTGTACGCCGATGTGGCTCAATTGGCAGAGCAGCTGATTTGTAATCAGCAGGTTGGGGGTTCGAGTCCCTTCATCGGCTTGTGGACTTTATAATTCCATATGGGCAGATTCCCGAGTGGCCAAAGGGGACAGACTGTAAATCTGCTGGCAACGCCTTCGGTGGTTCGAATCCACCTCTGCCCATTTTCTTGACAGGAATATTTTCCGGGTCAGGAGCATAAGATATATTAATTGAATAACGCGGGGTGGAGCAGTCTGGAAGCTCGTCGGGCTCATAACCCGAAGGTCATAGGTTCAAATCCTGTCCCCGCTACTACGGACCTACAGAGAGAAATCCTCTTTGTAGGTTTCATGCCCAGATAGCTCAGTTGGTAGAGCAGAGGACTGAAAATCCTCGTGTCACTGGTTCGATTCCGGTTCTGGGCATTTTTTATTGCAGAAATGGCATTATTTGGTTGAAAATCAGCCCTTTAATGCTATTTTTTTTTATATATACATGGTATAATAAGAAGCTGTTGGAGAAGGAACAGAAGATCAGTTGGAGAATATTATGGAAAAAGAAATGAAGAAGGAAGTACAAAAAGAAACAAAAAACGAAACGCAGAAAGAAATAAAAAACGAAATACAGAAAGAAATACAGAAAGAAACACAAAGAGAAACGCGGGAAAAAACAAAAGATATGGTGATGGAAGATACAAAAGAACAAAAGGAACAGAATTGCGATCAAAAGAAATCCTCTAAAAAAATTATAGTTCTCATATTTGCGGTTTTGATATTAATAGCGCTTGTTGCGGCGGGGATTTATTATTTTAGGGGAGTGAAGCATTATAGTACACATTTTCTTCCCGGGACAGTAATTGATAATGTGGATGTTTCAGAGTTGGAAGTGGCTCAGGTTACTGCAATGCTGGGTGGTAAATATCAGGACTACTCTCTTGAGATTGTGGGACGTGATTATAAAACGGCCGAATCAGGGACGGTACTGGGGACGATAACTGCTTCGGAAATAGGATTAACCCACAGCGTAGATGTTGCTGCCGTGGTAGCCGGTTTTTTGGAAGCGCAGAATGAATATACATGGCTGGGCCGTGCATCAGGTGATTCTAAAGAGATGTTTACAATTCCGCAGGGTGTATCCTACGATAAGGCTCTTTTGACGTCTGCGTTCAAAGCGTGGGAAGCAAGCGCTTCAGAGAACATGATTGTTCCTGCAGATGCATATATCAGTGAATATTCCGAGAGCTTGGGAGGTTACGAAATCATACCGGAAACTATCGGAACAGCATTTGATGTAGAGCATGCACTGGAACTGGCGGATAAAGCAATTCTGGCGCAGGAATCATCTCTGGATATAGAAGCTGCAGGCTGCTATGAAGAGCCGCAGGTGACCGGTCAGGATGAAAAATTGGTAAAGGCTGTAGACGATGCAAACAAAATGCTGAACGCGCAGATTACATACGATTGGAATGGCGCAAAGGTGGTTTTGGACAAGGAGCAGCTGAAAACATGGGTGTCTGTAGAAAACAATGCAGCCGTTCTCGATGAGGAAGCTGTACGGGCGTTTGTGAAAGAGCATGCACAGAAAAACGATACCTATGGTAAAAGTAGAAACTTTATGACGACTCTAGGAGTTGAACTGAGCCTTCCCAGCGGATATTACGGATGGTTGACAGACCGTGAGGCAGAAGCAGAAGAGCTTGCAAAGCTGATTCGTGAAGGCAGTGTTGTATCAAGAGAGCCCGTTTATGCAAGCAAGGCAAAGCGGAAGGGCATGAGTGATATCGGTTCTTCTTATGTGGAGGCTGACCTGACCCATCAGCATCTGTACCTCTACATAGACGGACAGATTGTGTTTGAGACGGATTTTGTGTCGGGTCATATGAATTCCGCTCCGGGAGCAGTGACACCGCCGGGCGTTTTTGGAATCAGCTACAAGACGACCAATGCTGTACTTCGAGGTTCCGATTATGTTACTCCCGTTACCTATTGGATGCCTTTCTATAACAATTACGGAATGCACGATGCTACATGGAGAACGGAGTTCGGTGGAGATATTTATATTACAGACGGTTCTCACGGTTGTTTGAATTTGCCGTTGGAATCTGCAGCAGTGTTGTACCAGCATGTTTCCGCAGGATTTCCGGTTATTTGTTATTACTATGAAGTAGATCCGCTTGCATCGCAGGAGGAAGAGGATGACTCTGACGAATGATGAAAGGTGTCGACGGACGCAGATATTTTTGACGGACAGGGAAGAAGCGTTTCTGATATATTGCGAGAGCAAGTAAACTGAGGAAGATTGATTTGAGAAATTTATTTGATATGTTAGAGGAAAACGGAAAAAGTGATATATATCCCTATCATATGCCGGGGCATAAGCGCCGCTGCTGTGGTGAGCTTCCGACAGATATGTTTCTCAAAGACATTACAGAAATAGACGGATTTGACAATCTTCATCAGCCGGAAGGAATTTTAAAAGAGCTTCAGCAAAGAGCGGCTGTAATGTATGGTGCAGATGAAAGCTTTTACGTGGTAAACGGCAGTACCGGAGGAATTTTGAGCGCTGTCAGCGCCGTGCTTCCGGTAGGCGGGCATTTGCTGATGGCGAGAAATTGTCATAAATCTGCTTATCATGCTGCATACTTGAGAAATTTAAAGATAAGCTATCTTTATCCGGGCATGTTGGATGAATATGGTATATTGGACGCGTTGACGCCTAAGCAGATAGAGAGGGCCTTGGAAGAAAATCCCGGAGTGCAGGCGGTATTGATTGTTTCGCCCAGCTACGAAGGTCGGATTGCCAATGTGCGGGAAATCGCGGAGGTAGTTCACAAAAGAGGAATTCCTCTTATTGTAGATGAAGCGCATGGTGCGCATTTGGGCTTTGCGGAGGGTTTTGCGGAAAACAGCTGTCAGGCAGGCGCGGATATTGTAATTCACAGCGTGCATAAGACCTTGCCGGCACTGACCCAGACTGCACTGTTACATGTAAACGGTTCAAGAGTAGACAGAGAACGTTTAAAACGATTTTTACGTATTTACCAGACCAGTAGTCCTTCTTATCTGTTGATGGCAAGTATTGATAACGCCCTAAACTATGTACAGGAGAGAGGAAAGCGTGCGTTTGCGTCGTTCTTGCAGGAATGGAGCAGAATGCAGAAGGAACTGGCCGCATGTAAACATCTGCGTCTTGTGAGCCGGGGAGATGCTTCGCAGGATATCGGTAAGCTGTTGATTTCCGTTACGGGAACTTCCTTGTCGGGGCGGCAACTATATGATGTGTTACTGGGAAAATACCGGTTGCAGCCGGAGATGGCAACAGAAACCTATGTGTTGGCTATGTTTACAATAAACGACAGTAGGGAAGGCTATGAGAGAATGACTCGGGCGTTGCTGGAAATCGACGCAGAAATTGATAGGGGAGTGTTTGGCGACGAGGCTAAAAGTGGAAAAACAGAACCGGATTTGGAGGTCTGCAGACCGGACGAGTTGTATGTAGAAGCTTGCAATGAAGCGGTGATTCCGATAGGTAACCAACCGGGTAAACAGGATATGTCCTTGCAGGCGGCGTGGGACGCGGAAAAGAGCTGGTGTAGCTTAAAAGAAGCAGGGGGTCGCATCGCGGGAGATTTCATCAATTTATATCCGCCGGGGATTCCGGTGACAGTGCCGGGGGAACGCATTACAAAAGAGCTCTGCGACAGTATCGCCAGATGGCTGGAGCAGGGATTAACGGTGCAGGGTGTGGAATGTGGACGACCTGTGTCGGAACCGAAAATGTGAATTACGGAAAGGCGTGGAAATATATGAGAAAAACAAAAATTATTTGTACTATAGGACCTGCCAGTGAGAGCGTGGAATGCTTAAAAAAGCTGATGCAGGCGGGTATGAATGTGGCGAGATTTAATTTTTCCCACGGAACTCATGAGGAGCAAAAGAAGAAATACGAGAGATTGAAGCAGGCGCGTGAGGAGTTAGGATTGCCTGTGGCGGCGTTACTTGATACAAAGGGACCGGAAATCAGACTGCGGGATTTCGAAAACGGGAAAGCAGAACTGCAGTCGGGGCAGCGATTTGTGCTGACCACAGAAGAGATTATGGGAACGGCGGAAAAAGCGTCGATTTCCTATAAAGGTTTAAAAAATGACATAAGTGTCGGGATGACTATTTTAATTGACGACGGTCTGATTGAGATGAAGGTGGAAGAAATTTCGGAGGAAGAGATTGTGTGTCGCGTGGTGAATGGCGGATTTGTTTCAAACCACAAAGGCATTAACGTACCCGGGGCAATACTTTCCATGCCTTACATTAACGAGACTGACCGGGCGGACATTATTTTTGGCGCGGAACAGGGCTTCGAGTTTATTGCGGCATCCTTTGCCAGATGCAGGGAAGATATTTTAGAGGTGCGCAACATTCTGCAGGAGCACGGCAGTGATGCACAGATTATTGCAAAGATTGAGAATATGCAGGGAATTCAGAATCTGGAGGAGATTCTGGAGGTTTCCGACGGAATTATGGTTGCCAGAGGCGACATGGGTGTAGAAATTCCTCTGGAGGAGGTTCCTATCTGGCAGAAGCGTATGATTAAACTGGCGAATGCGCAGGGTAAGCATGTTATTACGGCAACGCAGATGTTGGATTCCATGATTAACAACCCCAGACCCACAAGAGCGGAAGCAACGGATGTTGCCAATGCGATTTATGACGGAACAACTGCGATTATGCTTTCGGGAGAAAGTGCCGCGGGAAAATATCCGGTGGAAGCTGTAAAAACCATGGCGAGAATCGCGGAAAGTGCCGAAAAAGATATTGATTACTACTCCAGAATGAAACGGAATGATGCGGGGGAACGGTCGGAAATTACGACTGCTATTGCTCACGCAACCTGTGCTACGGCAATGGATTTGAACGCAGCTGCGATTATTACGGTAACCTTGTCCGGATTTACGGCGGGTGCCATTTCCAGATTCAAGCCTAAGTGCCCCATTGTGGGATGTGCTATCAGCGACAGAGTCAGCAGAAAACTGAATCTTCTGTGGGGCGTTAGTCCTCTTTGTATTTGTGAGGTGCAGGATACAGAGGAGCTTTTTGCAAATGCGGTAGAGGAAACAAAGAAAGCGGGTTATATAAAGAGCGGGGATGTGGTGGTAATCACGGCTGGAGTTCCTTTGGGAATTGCCGGTACCACAAACATGATTCGTGTAATAGAGGTTGAATAAAGCATGGGGAAAATTATTTATCTTATGGGGAAAAGCTCCACGGGAAAGGACACTATCTTTAAGCGTCTGCTGGCAGATAAGTCCCTTGGACTGAAGACGGTTGTTCCTTATACAACCCGTCCCATACGGGAGGGAGAAACGAACGGTGTGGAGTACTTTTTTACGGATGAAGCCGGGTTTCAACAGCTGAAGGAGCAGGGAAAGGTGTTAGAGGACAGAGCATATAACACCTTTCATGGACTTTGGAGATATTTTACCGTGGATGACGGACAGTTTGCACAGGAGGAGCAGAATTACGCTCTCATCGGCACGCTGGAGGCGTATAACAGGCTAAAGCAGCATTTTGGTGAAGACAGAATGCTTCCGGTTATGATAGAATTAGATGACGGGATTCGCTTGCGGCGGGCGCTGGATAGAGAGAGTGCCCAGGACCCTCCCAGATATGAGGAAATGTGCAGAAGATTTCTGGCTGACAGCGCGGATTTTGCGGAGGAAAAGCTGGAAGAAGCGGGAATAAAAAGACGTTTCCGGAATGATGATTTAGATTGCTGCATCGGGGAAATCAGACAATACATATTACAGAGCCGGTAGAAGGCGGCATTATGCCGGAAAGGGGGCGACTGTGTGGAGATAAAAGTGAATCAGGTAAACCAGACGGCGCCTGCCGCGCAAGTGCAGTCTAAGCCGCCCACCGACGGAAGTTTTAAGTTTACGCTTGCAAGCCATATTCAGGAAGCGGATTTGCAGGTGAGACTGCAGTCGCTTATGGAAGAAATCACCATGCAGGGTGAGCGGCTGTATAAGCGGCGGGATGTGAAGGACATGAAGCATTACCGCGGACTGGTGAAGGAATTTTTGAATGAAATAGTAAGTCGTTCCCATGCTTTTTCCAGAGAGAATTTTCTGGATCGCAGAGGGCGCCACAGAGTTTACGGCATCATCCGGCTGATAGATGAAAATCTTGATCAGCTGGCGCAGGAACTGATGAAGGACGAGCAGGATAACTTGGCAATTCTGAATAAAATTGGGGAAATTCGCGGATTGCTGCTGGATATATTTACATAACGTGAAAGAACGGGAGAGGTACTACGATGGCGGGGTTTCGGGATATTATCGGTCAGGAACAGATGAAAGAGCATTTGATAAATGCAGTAAATACAAGGAAGGTTTCTCACGCCTACATTATAAACGGTGAAAAATCTTCCGGTAAGGAGTTTATTGCGCGCGTATTTGCACAGGCCCTTCAGTGTGAGAATGATGGCGCTGAGCCATGCGGGGAGTGCCATTCCTGTAAGCAGGCGCTTTCGGAAAATCATCCGGACATTATACGGTTGACCCATGAAAAGCCGAATACCATCGGTGTAGATGATATCAGAGGGCAGATAAACAACGATGTGGGAATTAAGCCGTACAGTAGCCCCTACAAGGTGTATATTGTAAATGAGGCGGAGAAAATGACGGTCCAGGCGCAGAACGCCATTCTGAAAACGTTGGAGGAGCCGCCGGAGTATGCCGTTATCATGTTGTTGACAACAAATGTCAATTCCCTGCTGCCTACGGTTCTCAGCCGTTGCGTAGTATTGAATATGAAGCCGGTTTCGGACGAACTGGTGAAGAAATACCTTATGGAGGAGATGCGGATACCTGACTACAAGGCGGAGGTGTGCGTAGCTTTTGCAAGAGGAAATATTGGTAAGGCGCGGGCACTCGCTTCCAGCGAGGAGTTCGAGAATGTTAAGGCAGAGGCGCTTTCTCTTCTGAAATACATAGGCGACATGGAGCTGAACGAGATGATTGCGGCCGTTAAGAAAATTAACGAGTACAAGCTGGAGGTCAGCGATTATCTGGATGTATTTGCCATCTGGTATAGGGATGTGCTGATGTTTAAGGCGACGAACGATTTGAACTGCCTCGTTTTCCGAGAGGAAATGCAGGCTCTGCGGGCTACGGCGCAGCATAGCAGCTATGAGGGAATCGAAACAATAATTAAGGCTTTAGAGACTGCGAAAAGGCGTCTGGAAGCAAATGTTAATTTTGAATTGACGATGGAACTTCTGATGTTAACAATTCAGGAAAATAGTTAAGTTTAGGTAACAGTGGCTTTTTTGCGGGGCTTATGATAAAATGTCCATGTTGTGTATTGGCATGTGATTTATTTGTAACAGTGAGGTGTATAGATGACAAAAGTAATAGGTGTGAGATTTCGTACAGCGGGCAAGATTTATTTCTTTGATCCCTTGAATCTGGAGATAAAAAGAGGCGATCACGTTATTGTGGAGACCGCCAGAGGAATCGAGTTCGGAACGGTAATGACCGGTGTGACGGAGGTGGAGGATGATAAAATTGTCCAGCCTTTGAAGCCTGTTATCCGTCTTGCTACGGAACGCGATATAGAGCAGGAGGCTAACAATAAGATTAAGGAAAAGGAAGCCTTTAAAGTATGTCTGGAGAAAATCCGCAAGCATGAACTGGACATGAAGCTGATTGATGCAGAGTATACCTTTGATAATAATAAGGTACTCTTTTATTTTACTGCGGACGGAAGAATCGATTTCCGGGAGCTGGTAAAGGATTTGGCAGGAGTTTTTAAAACAAGAATTGAACTGCGCCAAATCGGCGTCAGGGATGAGACCAAGATTGTGGGAGGTATCGGCATTTGCGGACGCCCCCTGTGCTGTCACAGCTATCTGGCAGACTTTATTCCCGTATCTATCAAGATGGCGAAGGAGCAGAATTTATCCCTGAATCCCACTAAGATTTCAGGTGTTTGCGGCAGACTGATGTGTTGCCTGAAGAATGAAGAAGAAACTTACGAAGAGCTGAACCGTAAGCTGCCCGGTATCGGTGACTATGTTACCACGGAAGACGGCTTTAAGGGTGAGGTTCACAGCGTCAATGTGCTGCGCCAGCTGGTAAAGGTAGTTGTGGAGCAGGGAGACGAGAAGGAAATTAAGGAGTACCCGGTAGAGCAGCTGCAATTTAAGCGCAGACGCGGCAAGAAGGAAAAGCTGGAGCTGTCCGCGGAGGAGCTGCAGGAGCTGGAGCGTCTGGAAGAAAAGGACAGCCAGGAAACCGATAATAAGAAGAATCAGCAGCGCGGTCGTAAGGAGCAGTATCATAATGACGGTCAGCGTCAGAATGAGGAGCCGCAGCAGAGCGAGAATAGTGAACAGCAGAGTGACGGTCAGCAGAACCAGAAAAACCGTCAGGAGGCATCCCAGAAGCAGGGCGGCAGAAACAGACACGATTATAAGAACCGTCAGGATAATCGAAACCGCCAGAACGGTGAACAACAGGAGGAAGGACGGCAGCAGGGAAACCGCAACCGTCATCACCGTCACAGAAACCATCAAAAGGGCAGACAGGAAGGACAGTCCGGAAGAGATGATAGTCAATCTTAAAGAGAACGAGCGGCTGGATGATTTACAGCGAAACGGATATCGCATCATTCAGAATCCGGAGAAGTTCTGCTTCGGAATGGATGCGGTACTTTTGACAGGCTTTGCCGGTGCCGATAAAGAGGATGTTTTGTTGGATTTGGGAACCGGAACGGGTATCATTCCCATTCTAATGGAGGCAAAATATCACTGTGCACACCTTACCGGACTTGAGATTCAACCGGAAAGTGCGGATATGGCGGCGAGAAGTGTAGCGTTGAACGGCCTGTCGGATAAAATCGAGATTGTAACAGGAGACATCAAGGAGGCAGACAAATTTTTCCCGTCTGCTTCTTTTGATTGCATTACCTGTAATCCGCCCTATATGATAGGACAGCATGGAATTACAAACCCGGACAGTCCGAAAGCCATTGCACGTCATGAGGTGCTTTGCACCTTTGAGGATGTGGCGAGACAGGCAGCAAAGCTGTTGAAGCCGGGCGGACATTTCTTTTTGGTACACAGACCTTTTCGGCTTCCGGAAATTATCACGACACTTGTAAAGTATAAGCTGGAACCTAAGCGCATGCAGCTTGTATACCCCTACGTGGATAAGGAGCCCAACATGGTGCTTCTGGAAGCGGTAAGAGGCGGGAAACCGCGTATGACGGTGGAAAAACCTTTAATTGTATTTGAAAAGCCCGGTGTGTATATGCCGGAGATACGTGAGAGGTATGGTTATTAAAACGGTTACTTCGATAGAATTCTAACGCGAAGACGGTTTGCAAAAGCAACTGCGGATGTAGAGACAATGCAGGGCGCAGGTGCAGGAGAGGAACGCGAAAGGAGAAAAGATGGCAGGAATTTTATATTTATGTGCGACTCCTATCGGAAATTTACAGGATATGACGCCAAGAGTAGTGGAAACTCTGCGGAGCGTGGATGTGATTGCGGCAGAAGACACCCGGAACAGCATCAAGCTGCTCAACCATTTTGATATACATACTCCCATGACCAGCTATCATGAATATAATAAAGTGGAAAAGGCTCATCAGCTTATCGGGCAGATGCAGAGCGGGCAAAATATCGCACTGATTACGGATGCGGGTACGCCGGCCATCTCTGATCCCGGGGAAGTGCTGGTGCGTCTGTGCCACGAGCAGGGGATTACGGTAACGTCTCTGCCCGGTCCTGCAGCCTGTATTACAGCCCTTACCTTGTCAGGTCTGCCAACGAGACGATTTTGCTTTGAGGGCTTTCTGCCAACGGAAAAGAAAGAGAAAGCAGCTGTTCTGAAGGAACTGCAAAGCGAGAGCCGTACCATAATTCTGTATGAGGCGCCCCATCATCTGGTACGGACTTTGGAGGAACTGTATGCAGTGCTGGGGGAGCGCAGGATTACGCTGTGTCGGGAACTGACAAAAAAGTTTGAAACGGTAATGCCTACAACGCTGGAAAAAGCGTTGGCTTTTTATAAAGATGAAGAGCCCCGGGGAGAATATGTCCTTGTGGTGGAAGGAAAAAGTCACGAGGAGAAGCGCCGTGAAGAAATTGCATCCTGGGAGACCATGAGTATTGAAGAACATATGGCGCATTATGAAGCACAGGGTATGGACAGTAAGACGGCGATGAAGCAGGTGGCAAAGGACAGAGGTGTGGGTAAACGGGAGATTTACGCATATCTGCATGGAGAATCGGAGGAGAACTAGCGATGGCAGCACAGAATTGTGACATGTGTGTCAACTATGTGTATGATGAGGATTATGAATGCTATACCTGTATGGTAAATCTGGACGAGGATGAAATGTACCGTTTTCTGTCGGGAACGCAACGGGAATGCCCGTATTTCAGGTTGGATGACGAATACGCGGTAGTAAGGCATCAGATGTAAGGAGTTTTTTCATGGAGAAAAAGAGGATATATTATCTGGATATTGCAAAGGGAATCGGGGTATTTTTGATGATTCTCGGGCACGTCCCTGATTTAAGTGTTTCTGCACGTCAGTTTATAACATCCTTTCATATGCCGCTGTTTTTTATTCTTTCCGGCATGATTATCCGCGTGACCGGGGAAGAGGCTCGGGAAATGGGAGTGATTGTAAAGCGAAAGCTGCGAAGTATCGCTATTCCCTATACGGTTTTTTCGGTGCTGTGCCTGCTTGTGGAGCTGCTTTGTATAACTGTTCTGAAAAAGGGGGAGTGGTCGGTTCTGGCGGAGCATCTGTTTGCTACGGTGTGCCTCAGCGGAGCGTCTGTGTTCTGGTTTTTACCGGCACTGTTTTTCGGAGAACTGATTTTTCTCGGAGTGCGTAAAAAAACTTCCAAAGCAGTCTGCGGTATTACAACAGTGCTGATGGCTACGGTTGCATATGCAGGGCTTTTGGGAGTGAATTATTTACAGGGGAACTGTGATAATACGGTAGGATACACCTACTTATTTCTTTTCCTGCGGGCTGTTTTACGCATCTTTTTCAGTGCGGCATTTGTGGCAGCGGGCTATTTTGGATATGGTCTGATTGAGAAATTCCTGAGAGAGAAGAACGTTGAAGGGGTGAAAAAAACAGGTAAAATATGGTTGGGGCTGCTATTGGGAATTGTTCTGACGGCGGTAACTTTGTTTGTGAGTCAGAGAAACGGCATCACGGATATGAATTATATGGTCTACAACAATATATTACTGTACCTTGTAACTTCCTTGTGCGGCTCCGGTGCAATTGTGCTGTTTTCTTGCGTGCTGGAATGTTTTTGGAAGACAATACCCATTAGGATTTGTATGTATTACGGCAGAAATTCCTTAGTGGTTATGATGACGCATGCGCCCTTTTATATCATGTATATTGCGGCAAAGATAACCTACGGAGTGAATGATTACATTTTTCCTTTGGGACAGGTGCTGCTGTGCTTGTGCATGTCGGTCGGTGTTTTGGTAATCGAAATACCTGTGATTGAACTGCTGAATCGTTGCCTGCCCTTTTTACTGGGGCGAAAAAGGACTTAACTGAATGACAGTGGTCAATAAAATTTAGCGTGTAGACTGAGAGTAGGAGAATAATTTTCATGTAACGGGTCAACAATAACCTCGAAAGAAAAAAGGAGGTTACGGATATGACCAATATTTCAGAACTTGATTTACAGAATCTGCGTCACCTGATTGGCGGTTATGACACCACTCACTGTAAGATGCAGGAGTATGCAAAGGAAGCTACAGACCCTCAGATTAAGCAGTTTTTCGAGAAGGGTGCAAAGTCCGCAATGGATAACAAGCAGCAGCTGATGAAGTTTTTGCAGTAGGAGAGGAGAAGAAATATGCAGTTACAGGAAAAGACCATGGTTGCAGATACCCTGGCAGGTATCAACGGTGAGCTGGTGCGTTATGCGGAGATGATTGCCCAGTCTGAAAATAAGGAGTTGAAGCAGACCCTGAAGCAGATGCGTAATGCATGTGAGCAGTCTCAGGAGGAGCTTTACAACATTGCCAGAGAAAAGTCCTATTATGTTCCTGCCAGCAAGGCTACGGAGGAAGAGGTTCAGCATGTAAAGAATCTGTTCACGCAGGGAACTTTGTAAAAATATTGAAAAATTAAAAAACCCCTTTCGCAGAAGTCTTGATATTGATATCTGCGAAAGGGTCTTTTATTGAGACGGGTAAATTTTTTTTCGATGATATTCTAATTAAATTCAAGTACGTTGCCTGTGGGAGCTCCGTTTTCAATAATGGTAACCACCACCTCTATCATCTTTGTTAAATCCATTTCCATATAGGATGTTTCGTCGCCGGTATATTCCATGTATTGTACATCCAAATATTCAACAACTGCGTCCTTCAAGATGTAGCAGGGAATGGGCTTGTCCTCCCAATCCTTCGTATAATACTTATCTCCGCAGCTTAAAAGTTCGGAGTATGTAACCTTCAAGCATCCGCTATATCCGTCTACGACATCACCCAAACCTGCATTTTCAGCAACTCCTGCCGGCATCGGGATAATATAATCTGCGCAATATTCGGAATTTTCGTCATAGCATGCGTAAATGATATCGCCAGTTTTCAGCTCGTCGGGAAAAGATGCTTTCGCCTCTTCTGAATAAATATCGTCGTAGTAAATCCAATATTGTGCATACTCATCCTCGAGAGTAAGGACTTCCTGTTCGGGATTTGCTTCTCCGGCTTTTGTGTCATCGGACTTTGCTTCATCGGATTTTGCTTCATCGGATTTTGCTTCATCGGATTTTGTATCATCGGACTTTGCTTCGTCGGATTTTGCTTCATCGGATTTTGTATCATCGGACTTTGCTTCGTCGGATTTTGCCTCGTCGGACTTTGTGTCATCGGACTTTGCTTCATCAGATTTCGCTACTTCTGCGTTCTTTGTGCTTACGGCTATTTCTCTGCCGTCTCCGCACGCAGAAAGACAAAGCACCATTAATGAACTGATTAAAAATAACTTGAAATGCTTTTTCATTCGTGATTCCTCCGTTTTAGCATGTATCAAACACAGCATTATGTTAACACGAGGCCTTTTGTTTTGCAAGTGGAGGAGAAGGTTTCCTGAATAGGCAAGACCTTTTCGGAATAAGATGAAACGATAGATATTTGAAAAGAGTGATATCATGTTAAATGCGATTTGGACAGTCATGATTCTGATTGCAGTGGTGTACGGGACCTTTTCCGGACACATGGGTGATCTTACGCAAGGAGCGCTGGACAGCGCAGGAGAAGCTATTTCGCTGTGCATTACCATGGCGGGAGTGGTGGCACTTTGGATGGGACTTATGGAGATTGCGGAAAAAGCGGGGCTTATCGGGAAGCTGACAAAGGGGATTAGCCCTTTCCTGAACTTTATGTTTCCAAGAATTCCGAAAGAGCATGAGGCGAGAGGTTACATAGCTACAAACCTGATTGCGAATGTGCTGGGGCTGGGGTGGGCATGTACTCCGGCGGGATTGAAGGCCATGGAGGCGCTGGCAAAGTTGGAGGCTCAGCGGGGGACTCCGGGCTACGATAGGGCAGGTGAGGCAATGCGGGAAAGTGCCGTAGAAGAGAAGCAATATCAATCACACTACCGGGGACAGGACAAAAACGGTGTGACAGAGCGGTGCGCAAGCGATGAAATGTGTATTTTCCTCATTTTAAATATATCCTCCCTACAGCTGATTCCCGTGAACATGATTGCTTATCGAAGTCAGTACGGAAGCGTAAATCCGGCGGCAATCATTGCACCTGCCATTGTGGCAACCCTGCTTGGAACGCTTGTGGCGGTTACGTATTGTAAATGGAAGGATGTGCTGGGAAACGGAAAGCGAAAGAGCGGGAGGATGGCAAGATGATGAATGCACTTTCCCATATTTCGGATATCCTGATTCCCGTGCTCATCTTTTTTGTGGTGTGCTATGGATATGTGTCGGGAGTCAAGGTCTATGAATGCTTTTTAAAGGGGGCAAAGGAAGGATTAAAAATTGTTGTGGATATTGTGCCTACGCTGATTGGACTTTTAATGGCGGTGGGGATGCTGCGGGCTTCCGGCTTTTTTGAGTTTCTGGGAAAGCTTTTGACTCCGGCAACGGAAATGGTGGGACTTCCGGCGCAGATATTGCCGCTTCTCATTGTAAAACTGTTTTCTTCGTCGGCGGCTACCGGCCTTGTGCTGGATATTTTTAAGACATGGGGGCCGGATTCCTATATAGGCATGCTGACATCTATCCTGATGAGCTGTACGGAAACGGTTTTTTATACCATGAGTGTTTACTTTCTGGCGGCAAAGGTTACAAAAACAAGGTACACGTTGTCCGGAGCACTTCTTTCTACCATAGCGGGAACGGTGGCAAGCGTGGTGCTTGCCAATATGCTGTAGAAATATGTAGTAAAGAGAAAATGGGAAAAGTCGGCAGATGCGAAAAAATGAGTCGGGAAATGGCTCGCGCTATATGACACCGGTGCGGCTCTGAAGTTGCGGCTTGAACCGAATTGTGGCATGAATTGAATGCTGTGGTATATTTTTTAAAATTATGCTACAATATCACACATGGACGATTACATTATAATTATAATTTTAATGATAATAATACTGCTGCTTTTTTCGGGGGCGATTATGCTTTTGCGGCGTTGCAAAGCGGCGCGACCTGATGACATCGACCTGATGGAAGGACACGACTTTGAATGCTATTGCGCGGAACTGTTGAGGAAACGGGGATTTCAGGAGGTTGAGGTTACAAAAGGAAGTGGTGATTACGGAATTGATATTCTGGCGGAAAAAGAAGGAGTGACCTATGCCATTCAGTGTAAGTGCTACACTGCCCCGGTAGGAGTTAAGGCGGTGCAGGAGGCCTACGCCGGACGGGATTATTATGACCGAATGGTGGGAGCGGTGCTGACCAATCAGTACTTTACCCAGCCGGCGGTAGAGGCGGCTAAAAAGCTGAAGATTCTTCTATGGGACCGTGGTTATCTGGAGAGTATGCTTGAAGAGCAGTAACGGCAGGGCGTGTTGTTGCAGAGGATGCCGCAGTGCAAGGCTTCTGCGTGAGTTATTGTTCCGTGGACAGTAGCCGCTCCTGCAGAGATTGGAAGTCGGCGGGACCGTTATCCAGCAGGAAGCAGTGGAAGCGGTAGTCGCTGTATTCGTCTCCCCACATCTCGGCGGCCTTTTCCTTTAGGGAAAGAATTTCCAGATATCCTACGTAGTACTTGGGATAGTTACAGGGCTCTTCGGCAACGTAGCTGTATACGGCTTTGACAGAGGCACTGTCGGTGATGCCGAAGCCTTCCAGCATATCGGCCACACGGCTGAAGGAAGCGTCTTCATAATGAATCATAATATCAAGAAGCGAATAAAGGCATAGCTGCAGGCTGCGGTTATGCTTTTCTATTTGGGCAAACAAAGCCTCCTGCTCCATTCCCGCTTCTTTTAAAAGTGCGGAAGCATAGTCATAGGACAAAAATTCCACATATAATGCCCAGCCCTCCAGATAGCCACCGTACCAAAGCAGTTCTTTGGCGGGACGAAGTTCCTTTTCGCGGAAGGTACGGTTATTGTAAACGGTCTGGTAGAGATGCCCCGGATAGCCCTCGTGGGCAAGGGTCGTATAGAGCTCCAGTCCATCAGGAGTTTTCTTATGATTGATATAAATGACATTTGTGTCAGTATTGTCCAAAGGGGCAGTCAGGTAAAATGCAGGAGCACAGTAATTTTGCAGGCTGTCCGAAACGGCTTTTACGGAAATATCGGTATGGCTGCCGGGAATGGTGGGGAAAAGTCCATTCATACGGCTTTGCAAATCTGCCAGCATCTGTTCCGAGGAGGTAAGCGGAAAACGGAAATCTTCTGTTCTGTTATCCTGAACCATCTCCGGGTTTTCCAAAACCAGTTGCCGTATCCGGTCGTAGGAGTCTTGGAACTTGGCAAGCAGCATTGCCTGAACCTCACTGACAGGACGGTAGGAGCCGGTTTCCGAAATGAACAACGCTTCATAATAAGCCTTGCCATCCGGTTTGGAAGCGAGTCCGGAAAGTCGGATGGAGGTGTCCTCCAGTACAATGAGACCATCTCCTAAGGCTACATAGGCAGGATATACCACTGTTTTTAAAAGACGGTTATTTTCCGACAGGTAGCTTTCCGCTTCCTCGGTGGTAATGATTCCCTGTGTGTACAATGCTTGTAACCGCTCCTGAAAGGTGAGCTGTAAAAAGTGTGTGCCATTCTCCAGAGAGTCCAATGTGACAATAGTGTCACATTGCTCCCGGATGTCCTTTAGGGAAGAGGCGGGCATAAGGAGACCGGCGGCAGCTTTTTCCTGCTCATAGCGAAGCAGGGAAGAAAAGTATTCGTCAGTCTGATCCAAAAGAGCCAGATAGTCTTCTACATCCCGTTTGGTGCGAAAGGTATATTCCGCAAGCAGAATGGGAAGCTGGGACTGCATCCCGGAGGCAGGCGAGAGGGGCTCGCCGTAATAGGTGAACCCTGAGAGTGTAAGGGAATTTTCCAGATAACGGGTCATCAGGGTATGTAGGTAGCTGTCGCTTTCATTCAGTTTAGAAACATCTATGTCGCGGAGAGCGGCGAGAAGATTTTCGGTTGAGGCCTGCTCTGATGCGTTCCTGTCAGGCTGATAGCCGGGCAGCACTGCCGTATAATCGTAAATACCGAAATCCGCAGGGGAGGCCAGGGTATAGTGCATATTTAAGGTGTTGGCTTCCATCTCCGAGATGAACAGTTTAGAGGTGAGACTTGTAAACTTCTTCTCTTCGGCATGAGGGAGGAAGAGCAACATGGTTAGGACAAAAAAAGCAAAAAAAAGAACAGGTATAAAAAGACATATTTTGAAGGTGATGGTGTTTTTTTTCAAGGGTAGGACTCCGGTTTCTGATTTATATTATTTAATATATATGCGGCAGTTTCCCGGATATCAAAGAAACCTGCGCCGCCGGAGGTAAAAAACCACAGGACAGCCACAGCACGAAACAAAAGTAAGAAATTCCGTGTTATGTGGTATACAAGCCGCGGGAAAATATGTTAAAATAAAAACGATGTGTTTTAATGAAGCGAAGATGAATAAAAAGTGAAATAAGTAAAGAGATCAGGCCCAAAAAGGGAAGGTAAAAATCGAAAAGCGGAAGCAGGAAAGAGAGGTTGCACAATGAGCGTAACGGCAAAGGAAGCGATTCGGGCAGGAAAAACGACACTGGGAATCGAATTTGGCTCTACAAGAATTAAGGCGGTGCTGATAGATGAAAGCTACCAGCCGGTTGCAATGGGAACTTATGATTGGGAGAATCGGTTAGAGGATAATGTTTGGACGTATAGTCTGGAGGATATCTGGAGCGGTCTGCAGGGCTGTTACAGGAGTCTTGCGGAGGATGTAAAGGTGAAATACGGGGAACCTCTGACAATTATCGGCAGTATCGGCTTTTCCGGTATGATGCACGGTTATATGGCATTTGATAAGCAGGGTAAGCTGCTGGCGCCTTTCCGTACCTGGAGAAACACAATTACGGAGGAGGCGTGTAAGGAGTTGACGCCATTACTGCAGTTTAACATTCCTCAGAGATGGAGCATTGCGCACCTGTATCAGGCAATTTTGAACGGGGAAGAGCATGTAAAGGATATTGATTTGTTTACGACTTTGGCGGGCTATATTCACTGGCAGCTTTCCGGAGAAAAGGTGCTTGGAATCGGCGATGCTTCGGGTATGTTTCCCATTGATTCCGAAATACTGGATTATAACCGGAAGATGGTGACGCAGTTTGATGAGCTGGTGGCACCTAAAGGCTATCCTTGGAAGCTGGGAGAAATTCTGCCCAAGGTGCTTTGTGCGGGAGAGAAGGCGGGCGTGCTGACTGCGGAAGGAGCAAAGCTGTTAGATCCTACGGGAACCTTGCAGGCGGGAATTCCCATGTGTCCTCCCGAGGGAGACGCGGGAACAGGTATGGTGGCAACCAACAGCGTAAAGGTACGCACCGGTAATATTTCCGCAGGTACCTCCATTTTCTCCATGGTAGTAACGGACAGAATGCCTGAAAAGGTACATGAGGAAATTGATATGGTAACTACGCCGGACGGTAATCCGGTTGCTATGGTGCACTGCAACAACTGTACCTCTGATTTGAATGCATGGGTAAATCTCTTTGATGAGTTTGCCGGAAAGTTCGGCATGAAAATAGACAAGAACGACCTGTACGGTACCCTGTACCGTGAGGCGCTTTCTGCAGATACGGATTGCGGCGGACTGGTGTCGTATAATTTCTTTGCAGGAGAGCCGGTAGTAGGACTCAACGAGGGACGCCCTATGTTTGTACGCACGCCGGATGCAAAGTTTACGCTGGCAAACTTCATGCGGAGCCACCTGTATGCGGCAATGGCGACCTTGAAAATCGGTAACGATATCCTGTTAAAGGAAGAGAAGATAACCGTGGATTCCATGATGGGACATGGCGGTCTGTTTAAGACACCCGTGGTAGGACAGCAGCTGATGGCAGCAGCCATGAACGCGCCCGTTACCGTAATGGACACCGCAAGCGAAGGCGGTGCATGGGGTATTGCCGTACTGGCAGCATTTATGGCAGAGAAGGCGGATGGAGAAACACTGCCGGATTATCTGGCAAACAAGATTTTTGCGGGTCAGACCGGAACAACTATTGCGCCCAAGGCAGAGGACGTGGCAGGCTTCGATGCCTTTGTGGAGAAGTACAAGAGCACCCTTCCCGCTGAGAAGGCGGCTGTAGAAGGGCTGAGGTAAGAATCCGGAGGGTTTTTGGTGCGCGTTGTGCCATGTAAAAAGACAGCAATGCTCCGACTAAAAGTGAGAAAATGCGATTTAGTAGGGTGTCTGAAGAGAAAAATGTCCGACTAAAAAGTTAAACAGTGTATTTGGTCGGTCAGAATTATTTAAACAAATTGAAATTTATCGCGCACAAGGGAAAAGGAAGCACTTGCGAAGCAAGTATTTACTTTTCCCAGCGCGATACCGACAAAATCGAAAGTGCGAAGCACGACAGGCGCGAAGCGGCTGGATTTTGGAGGTTGGAACGGATAGAACTTTTAAATGTATCAATGCTATCTGCTCTAATGCAACTTTCGGCAGATAGAACCATGGATTTCATGAATTTTAGCCGATTTTACATTCTGTCGGGGCAGGACAGAAAATTGTCGAGCAAAAGGCACACTTCCAGAACCCAGCCGCTCCGCGTCTGTCGTAGCACTTTGTGCTACTTGCGGTTCTGTCAGTGACGCGCCAGGAAAAGGAAATGCCTGCTTCGCAGTCGCTTCCCTTTTCTTTGAGCGCGTCAAATTCCAATTTGATAGAGGTAATTTCGTTATGGATAATCGTGAATTTATTGAAAAATGGCTTTCTGTCTTTGGCAAGTGTGTTGATAAAAAGCTGGTTGAAAACCATGTAACTTCGAATGGTAATCATATGTGGCATCTATTTACTTGGGGAAATGTCCAATGTTTGAAAGGTGATGATGCAAGAAAGGCATTTGATGATTTGCAGTATACAGAAGCAGTCAGATTTTATGATGGATACTCAAACCATATTGAAGATGTCTCTGTCATAGAAAAGATTTCAGCAAAAAAAGTTGACAAAGACAAAAAGAGTGATGTGTATATTGTAGCAACAGACTTTTCATGGACTTATGTTCGTACACATGAATTCGATTTAGGTCCATATCTATGTGTAAAGAAATAGCCAGAGTCCAATTTAACGACACACTTGAAAATTTCAGTTTCCCTTATGGTTGAGTAAAAGATAACTTAGGGGAACACTTTTGCGAAAAAGGGAGGAAAAGGAATGTTAGAACAGTTGAAGCAATTGGTATACGAAGCAAATATGGAGTTGCCCAGATATGGTCTAGTGACCTTTACCTGGGGAAACGTCAGCGCCATTGACCGGGAGAGCGGGCTTTTTGTAATCAAGCCCAGCGGGGTGGAATATGACAAGCTGACCCCGGAGGATATGGTGGTAGTGGATTTGGACGGCAATAAGGTAGAGGGGCGTTATAATCCTTCCTCTGACACCGCGACCCATGCCGTGCTTTATCGGGAGTTTCCCGAAATCGGCGGTATTGTACATACCCATTCCTCCTATGCAACCAGCTGGGCCCAGGCGGGAAGAAGCATTCCCTGCTACGGAACGACTCATGCGGATTATATTTACGGAGAGGTACCCTGTGTCAGGTGCCTTACGGCGGAGGAAATTGACAGGGCATACGAAAAGTGTACCGGAGAGTTGATTGTAAGCGAGTGGAAGCGCATGGGAAAAGACCCCGTGGGCGTGCCCGCTGTGCTTTGTAAAAATCATGGTCCCTTTACATGGGGAAAGGATGCGAAGGAGGCAGTCCATAACGCGGTGGTTTTAGAGGAGGTCGCGAAGATGGCATACCGCGCAGAGACCATCAATCGGGACATTCAGCCTGCGCCTCAGGAGCTGCAGGACAAGCATTATTTCAGAAAGCACGGTGCCAATGCATATTATGGGCAGAGCACCGGTGAGAAATAGAGCGTGCGCGAGCACAATAAGCATTTTTCGGTATAAAACACTGGACGAACGCAGGTAACTGTGCTAGTATAAGAGACGATAGAAAAGGTTGCTGTATGCAGATATGGCAGAATGGAGGAGAGCATGAATAATTTAGAGCTGCAGAAAAAAGCAAATGCGGTGCGCAAGGGCATTGTAACAGCAGTTCACAGCGCAAAGGCAGGACATCCCGGCGGATCTCTTTCCGCGGCAGATGTGTTTACATTCCTGTATTTTGAAGAGATGAATATCGATCCTGAGAATCCTGATAAAGAGGACAGAGATCGTTTCGTATTGTCTAAGGGACATACTGCTCCCGGACTTTATTCCGCTCTGGCGAACAGAGGCTTCTTCCCTGTTGAGGACTTGAAGACCCTGAGACATTTGGGCTCTTATCTGCAGGGACATCCCTGTATTCATATCCCCGGCGTGGATATGTCCTCCGGTTCCTTGGGACAGGGTATCTCCGCAGCGGTAGGTATGGCACTGGGCGCAAGAATGGGAGGCAAGGATTTCCGCGTTTACACTCTGCTTGGTGACGGTGAAATCGAGGAAGGACAGGTTTGGGAGGCCGCTATGTTCGCAGGACACCGTAAGCTGGACAACCTGTGTGTCATCGTAGATAATAACGGTTTGCAGATTGACGGTCCCGTTGATCAGGTTTGCTCTCCTTACCCCATCGATAAGAAATTCGAGGCATTTAATTTCCATGTAATCAACGTGGATGCACATGATTTTGATGCACTCCGTGCTGCATTTAAGGAGGCGCGTGAGACGAAGGGTATGCCTACCTGTATCGTACTTCACAGCCTGAAGGGACGCGGCGTGTCCTTTATGGAAAACAGCGTTGACTGGCACGGAAAGGCTCCCAATGACGAGGAGTACGCAGTGGCTATGGCTGATTTGGAGAAGATTGATGCAGAATTAGAGAAAGCAGGTGAAGCATAATGGCAGAGAAAATCGTAAAGGACACGATTAAAAAGATTGCAACTCGTGAAAGCTATGGTAATGCGCTGAAGGATTTGGCAGAAGAGTTTCCGGAGCTGGTAGTGCTGGATGCTGACCTTGCAGCTGCAACGAAGACGAGTATTTTCAGAAAGGCTTATCCCGACCGTCATATCGATTGCGGTATCGCTGAGTCTAACATGATGGGTGTGGCAGCAGGTCTTTCCCTGACCGGAAAGATTCCCTTTGTAAGCTCCTTTGCCATGTTTGCGGCAGGACGTGCTTTCGAGCAGGTTCGTAACTCCATCGGTTATCCTCATCTCAACGTAAAGATTGGCGCAACCCATGCGGGTATCACTGTAGGTGAGGATGGCGCAACCCACCAGTGTAACGAGGATATCGCTCTGATGAGAACGATTCCCGGTATGGTGGTTATGTGTCCGGCGGATGATGTAGAGGCAAGAGCGGCAGTCCGTGCAGCTCTTGAATACGAAGGTCCCGTATATATCAGATTCGGTCGTGCGGCAGTGCCCGTAATTAACGATAAGCCTGATTACAAATTTGAAATCGGAAAGGGTACCATTGTGCGCGAGGGTAAGGATGTTACCATCGTTGCAACCGGTATCTGCGTAGATTCCGCAATGGGCGCGGCAGAGAAGCTGGCAGCAGAGGGCATCGAGGCAGAGGTAGTAAGCATCTGTACCATCAAGCCTCTTGATGAGGAAATTATCATCAACAGTGCAAGGAAGACCGGTAAGGTTGTTACCGTTGAGGAGCATTCCGTTATCGGCGGTCTGGGAAGTGCGGTTTGTGATACCCTGAGTGCGAATCTGCCTACCAAGGTAAAGAAAATCGGTATGCAGGATATTTTCGGCGAGTCCGGCTCCGCAGCAGCACTGGTTCAGAAATACGGACTGGATGCAGAGGGCGTTTACAAGTCGGTGAAGGAATTTCTGTAAAAGAGCAGAAACGGACAAGAGAACGGCTTAGAAAGAAGCTTTTCTTTCAAAAATTAGAAAACCATGATGGGAGACCGATAGGATGAATATTTTAGCACCGTCTATTTTGTCAGCGGACTTTTGCAGATTGGGCGAACAGATTCGGGAAGTGGAACAAGCGGGTGCGCAGTACCTGCATATAGATGTAATGGACGGTCTTTTTGTACCGTCCATTTCCTATGGAATGCCGGTGATTGCATCCATCCGAAAGGGAACTTCAATTTTCTTTGACGTTCATCTCATGATAGAGAAACCGGAGCGATATATAAAAGAGTTCGCGGAGAGCGGAGCAGATTTGATAAATTTTCATTTGGAGGCCACAGAGGATGCTGAGGGCACCATTGAAAAGATTCGCGGCTTCGGAAAAAAGGTAGGAATTACAATTAAGCCGAATACCCCTGCTTCGGCGGTGGAACCGTATCTGGAAAAGGTGGATATGGTGCTCGTCATGACGGTAGAGCCCGGCTTCGGCGGACAGAAACTGATACCGGAATGCCTTGAAAAGGTAAAAGAAATCCGCAGTATGGTAACGGAAAAAGGCTTGACTACCGACATTGAGGTGGACGGCGGAATTGACGTAAGCAACGTGCACCTTGCACTGGAGGCCGGCGCAAACGTGGTTGTGGCAGGCTCCGCAGTGTTTAAGAATGATGTGACGGAGAATGTGAAAAATTTTCTGGGGAAGATGAATGGATGTTTGGACTAAGCGCAAGGTCCTGGTCCATAAAGCGGCGGGGTTTACCCCGCCGTTTTATTACTGCTTTTTCAGAAAATAAGTTTCATTTCTTCCATATTGTCCTTGATAAGTCCGGTTTCTTTGAATCCGATTGAAGTATATAGATGTTTTGCTCTCTCATTACCCAACGCAACACCGGTGTATATTTCTTTAGCACCAAATCTGTCTTTCAAATAGGTAATCCCTTCTTTTAGTGCTGCTCTGCCATATCCTTTATTTTGATGATTCTTATCGATCAAAAATTTCCACAATGTATATTGCTTCTGGGTTTCATAGTATCCCAGCATAATGAATCCTACTAGGGTATTATCAGCGTATACAGCAAAAGGAAAGGCTGTTTCGTGATAGACATACGCTTGAGCTAACGAACAAG
This sequence comes from Acetatifactor sp., assembly GCA_045546495.1. Lineage (GTDB taxonomy): Bacteria > Bacillota > Clostridia > Lachnospirales > Lachnospiraceae > Acetatifactor. The sequence goes on from JAZQCX010000030.1 coordinate 23,691, forward strand.
CGGTAGAGGACACAAATGCTTTTTGATGTTCTGAAATATTTAAGCTCAAAACATCTTCCAGATTATCTTTGGTTATCTCTTTTAATTCAACCATAATTATCCCCCAAGTATTGTTTATAGCAATTTTCAATCGGAATGTCTATCAACCTGACTTTGTGCTCTGGCAACTTGAAGTAGCATCAGCTTTTTGCGGCCAATTCCAACTTCGCATACAGGTCTTCCAAAATAAAGCGTGAATCAATGTTCTTATAAACTTTTATGGGTCTGTTTTTTCCGGTGTGGATGTAATTCATGGCGCTGTCAAATTCAGGAGCAGGCTTCCATTCCCATTCACCGCAGTCATTATACAGGATGATTCCAATCGCGGGGGAATCACCGAGGATTCTAAACTCGCGGGGCCTTGAAGTCTCTTCGTTGTTAAAGGCAACTACATTTTCAGCCAGATATTTTCCGATTGCGCCACAGGGGTATATACGGTTCCACAATTCAGCATATGTTATCGGCATCATGCGATATACATTTCTTGGCACCTGCCACAGCTGCACATCTGACTGAAATACCACGTTGGCTGCACACACATCGTTTTTGAGATTATACTCCCAGCCTCCGGTGGGCCAATTTCCTCCGCCAATCCAAATGACTGTGATATCCCTTTTGGCTATTTCGGGCTGCATTAGGAGAGCGGACGCCATATCGGTTAGCGGTCCGAGAAATGCAATATACAAAGGTCTTTCGTCCTCTTTCATAGCCTCTTCAATAATGAGTCTTGCGCCCTCCGATTCGGCCGGAATAAGCTCGGATTCCAGAGCTGCTTCGGCACCGTGAAAAACAGGGATATGTACTGCGTCCATCAAAGACAGTACTCTATTTATTTCCTCGTAGCTGTCCTGCATGCTTTGTTTCGACTTTTCATTGCCAAAATGAGCGGCAACTATACCACGGATATCAAAGGATTCACTTAAAACAGCTTGCGCAATCGCAAACTGGTCGTCTACCTCATTTTTTGCATCAGTGTTCAGAATGACACGTACCTTTTTCTCGTTTGGAATATGAAACTGAATCATGTTGTTGCTCCTTCATTTTTTATATAATTATATCCTGTCCACAGCCCTGTTGCTAGCGGATATAACGTTAATTTTGCACTATACTACGCTTTATTTGTTTTCTTGTCACTCTACTTTGTGGAAAAAACAGCCGATATACTATAATAAGAACACAAAGGAGGATTGCTTATGCAGATAAACGGAATCGGAACCGGACACAGCAGTAGTGACCATCATGTGACAGATTGTCTGCATGAGCACTCGGCAGGCAGAAAGACGGGCGGTGCGGCAGCAATGGGTGGATTGACTGATACGGTAACCCTGTCGCAACAGAGTGCGGCGGCGCAACCGGAGGGACAGTTTTCTCTGTCGGCGTGGTTGGATAAAACCTTAAACAACGGGAAAAAATTATGGCAGGGCTTTTGGGGCAGTGAGCGGAGTGCGGCTGCGAACGGGAACGGAGGTCAATCTCTTGCGGAGCAGGCACTGGCAATGTCGGAGGCTGAAAATAATGCATCCGGTGCGCTGTTGCATGGACAGCGGACAGGGGAAGCGAGGGGACATTCGGGATACGGAATCAGAAGTGAACAGGTGCATACTTTGCATGCGCCTCAGGCGGCTGCGGCGGCAACAGCGGTGCAGGCAGAGCAGGATCACGTACTTCAGCAGAATGCCTATTTTGAAGCGGTGGAAACCGGCGGAAGAAAAGAAACCCTGTGGCAGAAAATGAAAGTGAAGTTCCGGGATGTGGCGGGACGGATGTCCGGTCACCTGCCGGGCAGATTTACAAGTTTTCAGGCGAAGAGTTCCTTCCAGATGAAGCAGGAGGCGCCTAAGGAGGATTTACGCAAGCGCAGTAAGTATCGTCAGGACGAGCTGGAAATAGACTGCGTCCTAACGGATGACAGCTACCTACAGGATTCCTATAACCGCCGGGGGGAGTACAGCAGACTGGCGGGAGATATGCGGGGAAGCATGGTGGCGCGGAAGTAGCTGCGTACGGGGTGGCAGGGCAAATGTCCTGATTCCGGGTGGGCACCTGTATTGCCGTGAAAACGATTACAAGAATGGGGAATGTGGTTGACATTTCATCGTCCTTTGTGCTACTCTACTAAGAAAGAGAAACGCAGTGACGAAGAGAGTACACTTTTTTAGGGCTTTACAGAGAAGGTTCCTTGCGATGCCGGTGGCGTTGCGGACAGCTGAGAGGAACCGGGCGAGAAGAGTGGAAGATGGCTTCCGAGCAGCGCACCGAACCGGGAAAAGCCGGTTAGGCTGCGACAGGTTCCGCCTGTTATAGCGGATAGGGTTACTGACCCGAAGAGGTCTGTCCTGCGAGGGGCAGATGAAGAGAAGTGGTACCACGAGTGTCAGGCTCGTCTTCTTGTACGCGAAAGACGCGTTCGGAAGGCGGGCTTTTTTTGGCATATGGGAAAGTCTTGTGGCACTAACGAGCGAAAGTCTTTCCCATATGTCAAAAACGCTCTGTGAGGATGCGCACTCGTGCGTATAAGGCAAAAACCCCAAAAGAACGCCCGGTTGAAAGAATGCGCGTCCGGCGAAGGAAATTTTATGTATTTTTAGGAGGAGAGAGATGGAAAACAAGAAACCCTATTATTTGACAACAGCGATTGCTTATACTTCCGGTAAACCGCATATCGGTAACAACTACGAAATCGTGTTGGCAGACAGCATCGCACGCTTTAAGAGAAAGGAAGGATATGATGTATTCTTCCAGACCGGAACCGATGAGCACGGTCAGAAAATCGAGCTGAAGGCACAGGAAGCAGGTGTAACACCCAAGGAGTTTGTTGACGGGGTTGCGGGCGTAATCCGCGGACTTTGCGACCTGCTGAATATTTCCTACGATAAGTTTATCCGTACCACGGACGACTACCATGAGAAGCAGGTACAGAAGATGTTTAAGCGCTTCTACGATCAGGGCGATATTTACAAGAGCTCCTACGAGGGTCTGTACTGTACTCCCTGTGAGTCCTTCTGGACGGAGTCCCAGCTGGTGGAGGGCAAATGCCCCGACTGCGGCAGAGAAGTAAAGCCTGCCAAGGAGGAGGCATATTTCTTCCGTATGAGCAAATATGCGGACAGACTGATTGCGCATATTAACGAGCATCCCGAATTTATCCAGCCGGTATCCCGTAAGAACGAGATGATGAATAACTTCCTGTTGCCCGGTCTTCAGGATTTGTGTGTATCCAGAACCTCCTTTAAGTGGGGTATTCCCGTAGATTTTGACAGCAAGCATGTTGTTTATGTGTGGTTGGATGCATTGACAAACTATATCACCGGAATCGGTTATGATGCGGAGGGCAATAGCTCTGAGCAGTATAAGAAGCTGTGGCCCGCTGATTTGCACTTGATTGGAAAGGATATTATCCGTTTCCATACGATTTACTGGCCTATTTTCCTGATGGCGTTGGGCGAGCCTTTGCCGAAGCAGATTTTCGGTCATCCCTGGCTGATGATGAACGGTGGTAAGATGAGTAAGTCCAAGGGTAACGTTATTTACGTGGATGATTTGGTGGACTTCTTTGGCGTGGATGCGGTTCGTTACTACATGATTCATGAGATGCCCTTTGAGAATGACGGCAACGCAACCTGGGAACTGATTGCGGAGAGAACCAATTCTGATTTGGCAAACACTCTGGGTAATCTGGTAAACCGTACCATTTCTATGAGTAATAAGTATTTCGGCGGTGTTGTGGCGGACAAGGGTGCTGTTGATGCGACGTTGGATGAGGATTTGAAGGCTGTGGTAACCGGTGCGTACGCTAAGGTAGTGGATAAGATGAGCACCCTGCATGTGGCAGATGCGTTGACGGAGATTTTTGCCATCTTTAAGCGTTGCAACAAATATATTGACGAGACGGAGCCCTGGGTTCTGGCAAAGGATGAGGCAAAGTCCGACCGACTTTCCACTGTTTTGTACAATCTGGTAGAAAGTATTGTGATTGGCGCGTCCCTGTTGGAGCCCTATATGCCTGAGACAGCGGAGAAGATTGCGGCGCAGCTGAATACCTCTTTAAGAAGCTTTGAGGCACTGGAGCAGTTTGGTTTATATGAGAGTGGCAGTAAGGTAACGGAGCAGCCGGAAATTCTTTTTGCAAGACTTGATATGAAGGAGGTTGCAAAGAAGGAAGAGGAGCTTGCGGCAGCCATGATTGCAGCGGCAGAAAAAGAGGCGGCAAAGGAAGAGAGCGGAGAAGCGGTGATCGATATTGAGGCCAAGCCGGAAATCAGCTATGATGACTTTGCGAAGCTACAGTTCCAGGTGGGTGAAATCATTGCCTGCGAGGCGGTGCCTAAGTCTAAGAAACTCCTGTGCAGTCAGGTAAAAATCGGCAGTCAGGTAAAGCAGATTGTGTCCGGTATTAAGGCATACTACTCTCCCGAGGAGATGGTGGGTAAGAAGGTTCTGGTTCTGGTGAACTTAAAGCCGGCGACGCTTGCGGGTGTTCTTTCCGAAGGAATGCTGCTGTGTGCAGAGGATGCAGAAGGTAATCTTGCTTTAATGAAACCTGAAAAGGATATGCCCTCCGGCGCGGAAGTGTGTTAAATTTTTCTAAAGTACTTAAAATTTCCGGTAAGATGCGTTATACTGAAAGATACAGCGATAAAACAGCGGATGCTGTGGGGTGGAATAATGATAAAGAGCGAGTTTTATTATGATTCCAGAGATGGAAAAACAAAATTATACGCAGTAAGATATACCCCGGACGATTTGAACAGCGTAGTGGGTGTGCTGCAAATTGTGCACGGTATGGCGGAATACATTGAAAGATATGAGGAGGTTGCCCGTTTTTTCACGGAGCGGGGCTTTGTGGTTACGGGAGCCGACCATATCGGACATGGTAAGTCTGTGGGAAAGGACGGTCAGTTCGGATATTTTTGTGAGCAGGATCCGGCGACGGTGCTGGTGCGCGATGTGCACCGCCTGAAAAAGGCAACGCAGATGGAGTTCCCGGATGTACCTTATGTGATTTTGGGACACAGTATGGGTTCTTTCATTCTGAGAAATTACCTTATGCGCTATGGTACGGGAATATCGGCGGCAATTATTATGGGAACCGGTCTGCAGTCCAAAACCAGACTGGTTGCGGCTAAAATATTCGGTATGATTAACCGGAGTTTTTTTGGCTCCCATCATGTGAGTAAGCTGTTGGACCGCGGAGCCATGGGGCACTACAATCAGGAAATCGTAAAGCCCAGAACCCAGTTTGACTGGCTGACAAGAGACAGTAACAGGGTGGATAAATACATTTCGGATCCTCACTGCGGTTTTATTTATACGGTAAACGGCTTTCTGACTCTGTTCGAATTAATTCTCAGATTATATAATACGGAGAATTTGGACCGTATGTGGAAGAAGCTTCCCATTCTTATGGTGTCAGGGGATGCTGACCCGGTAGGAGAGTACGGAAAGACGGTACGCAAGAGTTTTGTATCCCTGCGTGCGGCCGGAATGGAGAACGTGGAGCTTAAACTTTACGAAGGTGCAAGGCACGAGCTGTTTAATGAGACAAACCGTGAGGAGGTTCGTCAGTATATCCAGGAATGGATGGAAAAAAATGTGTTGCAGAAGGCGGAGAGGAAATCATGATACCGGATGAGGCTTCAAATACTGCGTACCAGGTCAGATGGGCGAGAGAAGAGGAATGGGCGCCCTCCATGCAGATGATATGGCGGACCTTTCTAAAGTTTGAAGGGGACGATTATACGGACGAGGGAATTAAAAATTTCTTCGAGCTGATAACGGATGACGGACTTTATGTGTCGTTTTTGCGAGGTGAATATCGACTGATGGTTGCCTTGGACGGCGATAAAATCATAGGAGCCGGGTCTTTGCGCAACAGAAACCGGTTATCGCTTCTTTTTGTGGATGAGGAATATCATCTGCGAGGCATCGGCAGAGAGCTGGTAAGCAGGCTGTGCCGTTTTCTCAAGGAGGAGGCCGGCGAGCGTTATATGTCAGTGCTTGCGTCACCGTATGCGGTGGACTTTTACAGAAGGTTGGGCTTTCGGATGGTGAGACCGGAGGAGGAAATCTCCGGAATTCGTGTGACGGCCATGGAAAAAATGTTTTAGAATACGGAAAGGTTTGGTATTTGTTATGAAGTTTTTTAGTTTGGACAGTCCTGTTATGCAGGCCCTGGGAAAAGTGGCAGATTTGATGTGGCTGAATATTCTTACGCTGATATGCTGCATCCCTATTATAACGGTGGGACCTGCGTTGACGGCGCTGCACTATATGTCACTGAAGATTGTAAGGGATGAGGAATGCTACATTACAAGAGGATTTTTTAAATCCTTCAAGGAAAATTTTCTGCAGGCTACCGCAATCTGGCTGATTATGCTGGTTGTGATTGCCATGCTGGTGGGAGATTTCCTCATCATAAAATATTCCGGTTTGGATTTCCCGAAGGCATTACAGGTGATAATCATAGCTATCTCGATTTTGTTTTTGTTTATGGCAACCTTTGTATTTCCTGTTTTGGCAAGGTTTGTGAATACGATTCGCCAGACAATTAAGAATGCCTTCCTGATGAGCATTATGCAGTTTCCCAAGACTATATTAATGATTATTATATCAATCATTCCGCCGGCAGTATTTATTTTTATCCCCCAGGCAATTCCCTTGGTATTCCTGTTCGGGCTTTCTCTTCCGGCATGGCTGTCCGCGAAGCTGTATAATAAGTTTTTCCAGAAGATTGAGGATCAGATTCTCGCAGCCAATCCCCCTGAGGTAGAAACGGATGAAAACGGTGAGGATGTGAGAATTTTCAAGGACGAATTGGATGAGACGTTAGCCGGCGGAAGTACGGAACAATAGTATCTTGTCTAATTTGACTAAGAAACGGAATTGCTTTTGTACAAAATGTCACTGTTTGGGAAAAAAGGCTCAGATTATAAGCAATTTATATAAACTGATTTAAAATCTTTGTGAAATAGTGGTATGGCGTAAAAAAGGCTTTTCAGATATACTATTTTTTGGAGTGAGGCAGTAGTAAGCTGCTAAACTATAGATAAGAATTTGTAAGAGAATGAAAGGAGTTTTCAATTATGGCAAGTTTATCTTTGACAAACATTAACAAGGTATATCCTAACGGATTTGAAGCTGTTAAGGATTTCAACCTTGAAATTGCAGATCAGGAATTTATTATCTTCGTAGGTCCTTCCGGATGTGGTAAGACTACCACCCTTCGTATGATTGCAGGTCTGGAAGACATCTCCTCCGGTGAGTTGAAGATTGGTGACAGAGTAGTAAATGATGTAGAGCCTAAGGATCGTGATATCGCGATGGTATTCCAGAACTACGCTCTGTATCCTCATATGTCCGTATATGACAACATGGCATTCGGTCTGAAGTTGAGAAAGGTTCCCAAGGATCAGATCGACAAGATGGTTAAGGAAGCAGCTAAGATCCTGGATCTGACTCCCCTCCTTGACAGAAAGCCTAAGGCTTTGTCCGGTGGTCAGAGACAGCGTGTTGCTATGGGACGTGCAATCGTTCGTAACCCTAAGGTATTCCTGATGGATGAGCCTCTGTCCAACTTGGACGCTAAGCTGCGTGTACAGATGCGTATCGAGATCGCTAAGCTGCACCAGAAGCTGGGCACCACCATCATCTACGTTACACATGACCAGACCGAGGCTATGACCCTGGGTACCAGAATCGTTGTTATGAAGGACGGCGTTATCCAGCAGGTAGATACTCCTCAGAATCTGTATGAGAAGCCCGCAAACCTGTTCGTAGCAGGATTCATGGGATCTCCTCAGATGAACTTCCTGGATGCAACCGTTAAGATTAACGGTGATGTTGCAAGCTTGGAGATCGCTGGACGTTCCATTCCTCTGCCTCCCGCTAAGTCCAAGAAGCTTATCGATGGCGGTTATGACGGAAAGGTTGTTACCTTCGGTATCCGTCCTGAGGATGTATATGATTCCGAGATGTTTATCGAGGCTTCTCCTCAGAGCGTATTCGAGTCCTCTGTAAAGGTTTACGAGTTGCTTGGTGCAGAAGTTTATCTGTACTTCGATCTTGACGAGTTCCCTATCACCGCAAGAGTTGATTCTCGTACAACTTCCAGACCTGGTGACAACATCAAGTTTGCGTTCGATGTTGAGAAGATTCATGTATTTGATAAGGAAACCGAGCAGGTTATCACAAACTAGTTTAAGACATCTGAGGGGTGCTGGTAACAGCACCCCTTATCATTTTAGAGAGTGACGGCTTTGGGATATGACACGAGTGTCACATCAGAAAGGCGAAGGTATATTATATGATTTCAAGTCAGACAATTCAGACGAGTATTGATGAATTGAAGGCGATTACAAAGGTAGACCTGTATGTTTACGATTTGAGCGGAATGACGGTGGCATCTACCACGGAGCAGACAGACATTACCGGTGATTTGATCAGAGGCTTTGCAAACTCCCCTGCGGACAGTCAGGTAATCGGACCGCATCATCTGCTGAAAATTTTGGATGATGGGGAGCTTTTGTATGTTCTGGTAGCAAAGGGTTCCACAGATGACGTATATATGATAGGAAAAATTGCAGTTTGCCAGATTCAGAATCTTGCGATCGCATACAAGGAGCGATTTGACAGAAATAATTTTTTCCAGAACCTGTTGTTGGATAATCTACTGCTGGTAGATATTTACAACAGAGCGAAAAAGCTTCATGTTGAAGTGTCCGTGCCCAGAGCGGTATTTCTTGTGGAAGCCCGACCGGAAAAGGATAGTATTGTAACGGAATTTTTGAAAGGAATGTTTTCGGCGCAGGCAGGAGATTACATTACCACGGTAGACGAGAGCAGCGTGATTCTAATTAAATCACTGGAGCCCAATGCCAAGCATGAAGACCTTCTGGAGATTGCGGACACCATCGTGGGAACAATGAATACGGAAGCAATGTTGAATGTAAGAGTTTCCTTTGGAACGGTGGTGCAGGAGCTGAAAGACGTTTCCAAGTCTTATAAGGAAGCGAAGATGGCGTTGGATGTAGGAAAGATTTTCTACGCTGAGAGAAATGTGGCGGCGTACAGTACTTTGGGTATCGGTCGTTTGATTTATCAGCTTCCCGTGAATCTGTGCAAAATTTTTATTGAGGAGATTTTCGGAGAAAATATACCCAGCGAGTTAGATGAGGAAACATTGACCACCATCAACAAGTTTTTCGAAAACAATCTGAATGTTTCGGAAACCTCCAGACAGCTGTTTGTACATAGAAACACTCTAGTGTACAGAATTGAAAAAATTCAAAAGAGCAGCGGACTTGACTTGAGAAATTTTGATGATGCGCTGACCTTCAAGATTGCTTTGATGGTAGTAAATTATATGAAATATCTGGATTCCCAGGAATATTAAGGAATAAGAGGACAACTCCCCGAATATGCTGAATATATCAATACAGCATGTTCGGGGGTGTTTTTATGTTTTATGACAGAAAGGTGAAATATCTTAACTATTACGAGTCTGGAGAGGTATTAAAAGGAAGCGGTTTTTTGAAAGTGGAAATGCGGGACAAGGTGTTGCGCTGGGAAATGTCGGTCAAAGGTGCAGGCGATATTTCCGGAAGTTTTCCTATCCTGTTTGTGGGGGAAAAGGAGGTTGCCGTTGCTGAACTGGAATTGAAGCAGGGCGATGGGAATTTGCGACACGAGTGTCACGCGGAAAATGACATTGCATCCTCCGGAATTACCTATGACAGGTGGAGAGGGGTGCGCATTCCGTTGGCAGAGGGGAAGGAGATTGCCTGTTTTTGGGAGCCGTACGGGGCATCCGCACGTAAGGAAGAAAGGACATATGCCGCTGAGCGTGGGTCGGAACCGGTGGAAGAGGAGAAGGAAGCATCTGTAGCCGAAAAAGCAATACCGGATTGGAGAGAAACGGAGTCAGATGTGCTTGCAACCGGAAACGCGGTACGGAGCCCGAGAAAGGCGGAGCCGGCTGATACAAGCAATGGTATGATACCGAAAGTTACGGTAAAGGAAGAGAGAAATCTGCACGGTAGTGGTAGCGTGCACAGAAGCAGAAGAGAGGAGCCTCTGGTTCGGGGACAGTTTTCGGCAGAAAAGAATCTGTCAGAGACATGGCGGGAGGATAAATGGACCCAATTATGCGCCATTTATCCGCACATTAATCCTTTTCGTGATGAGAGGGAATATCTCTCCATCAGTCCCGCGGATTTTGTGCTCTTTCCGGAAAAAGATTACAAGGCAGTACATAACAGCTTCCTGCTGCATGGCTATTACAATTATAAGCATTTGATTTTGACAAGAATGGAGCAGAGAGGTGAGAATCTGTACTATGTAGGTGTACCGGGAAATTACTGCGAAAGAGAGAAACAGGTTGCGGTGATGTTTCGGTTTGAGAGCTTTGAATGTGCCAGTGAACCGGCGGAATACGGAGATTTCGGATATTATATGATGCGGGTGAATTTATAAGGAAAGGTCGGTAAACGTGCCTGGTATGTCTGATGTTGTGAGGTACAGGCGGCCGTACTGTTTACAGTCCTTCTCCATCGAATTGCGGAATAAAGCTTTCGGAGGCAACCTCACCCTCCTGTACAAAGCCCCGGTGTATGCCGATTCTTTCTGCGAAGGATAAAACGCGCCCGTATTCTTCCTTTGTAACGGCCCGGTTCAGAGAAGGGATATCTGACACGTGGGGCATCGGTGTATATTGACTCATAATACTGACATATATGTCATTTCCAAAAGTATCATGGAGATAACGCAGAATGCGTTTGGAGTCTGCAGTCTGACCGGGAAGAAGCAGGTGTCGGACAAGGACTCCTTTTTGCATGAGGCCGGTTGTGGCGTCAAATACAGGTTTGCCGACCTGCCGGAGCATTTCGCTGATGGCGGCGGTGGCAACGGTGAAGTAATCCGGTGCATGCGAATAGTCCGCAGCGAGTACCTCACTGCGGTATTTTAGATCAGGGAGATAGATATCCACAAGCCCCTCCAGAAGCTTTAGAGAGGTAACTTTTTCATAGCTTCCTGTGTTATAAACAACGGGGATCTGAAGTCCGTCTATGCGCGCTCGGGTCAGCGCATAAGCAATCTGGGGAATGTAATGGCTTCCGGTTACCAGATTGATATTTGCGGCTCCCTTTTCCTGCAGCTCAAGGAAAATCTCAGTCAGTCGCTCGGGGGGAATGATTCGGCCACCGTTGCCAATAGCGATATTGTGATTCTGACAGAAAATGCATTGGAGATTGCAACCGGAAAAAAATACGGTTCCGGAGCCGCAGGTGCCGGAAATACAAGGCTCTTCCCAAAAGTGTAGAGCTGCCCGCGAAGCGGCAATGTCCGCAGTTTGCCTGCAAAAGCCCCGTTGTCCGTCTGCGCGGTTTGCATGACATTCTCTGGGGCAGAGAGTGCAGTCGCTCATGTATGCGGTTATTTGGTCGCGGGTAAACTTTTCTGTCATGGTAATATGGTTCCTGAACTATTGGTGTAGTGCGATGTGCCGGTTCGTACAAGAAAAATGTTATCGGTGGAATCTCGTGTGGAACGAAAGCCTGTGGGTGGACATGTTATTTAAAAAAGTAACAATCAAATACCGTACACCCGCGAGCTACAACTCCACCCGGTTGCCTCACGGCACATGAGAGGTTCTGTTTAGTGCTGCTTTGTTCCCAACCTGACACGGTTCACAGATTCCCATTGCGCGAGACCGAATTTCACCATTGCATCTGCACGAATGTACGGCTTTATTAGTGTAGCGGTTTCGGGACGATTTGTCAAGGCAGAAGAAAATAATTGGAAAATGCAAGTTTTGAAAAGCACTAGGAAAATTGCGGAATATATGATAAAATTTTATGGAGTATGCGAATTTGCTATGAAGCGGTTTGGGGTACTCGAATTATGTGTTTAGGAGAAGGTTCTATGAAGAAAAGCGGAAATTCCCGTAGAGTTTACATATGTGTTATGGGTCTTTTTGCGGTGTTGGCACTCTTTTGTGTAATCCGAATTGCGATGCCGAATAAGACCTATGATTTTCAGGAAGATGTGTTGTTCCCGGAGGGAGTAAATGCGGAGAATGTTGTAATTTATGATGGCATTTCCCTGCCCGCGGGCGGATATGAAGTAGAAGTGTTCTATGAAACAGACGGAGATTTGAAGGCTCATATTAACTTGCAGGATGGCACGGTTTTCCATGGAGGATTAAAAACAAACGGTGAGCATACTTATGCAAATGCGTCCCGGACAGGCTTCCACGCATGGCTTTATGAATCCACGGAACAGATGCAGGTAATATTTACGGGAAAGGAAGATGCGATTGCATTTCACGGTGTGCGGTTCACAGAAACAAATCAGCTTTGGACCATGCTGCTGACTGTAATCCTGTTTGCGGCTTTTGTGACATTTTTGGGCTTGCAATATCATTACCATTGGAGTGCTGTTCTTACTGTTGAGCAGAAGGCGGGCATCTGGGGAGTGCTTCTGATTGCTACCGTTTCCTCGTTTATTTCTTTAACAGGAGAAGGACTGAAAAGTATAGACCTGACATTCCATTATATGAGAATAGAAGGCGTTGCGGACGGATTTGTAAGTGGTCAGCTACCGGTGCGAATTGAGCCGGAATGGTTGTTTGGACAGGGATTTGGCTGCGGCATCTTCTATTGCAACGGCCTGCTTGTTCTGCCGGGTATACTTCGCCTGTTGGGCTTTACGGTAGTGGCAAGTACCAACATTTTCTTTGTGACCATGAATCTGCTTACAGCAACGATTGCGTATCATTGCTTCCGAAAAATATTCGGCAGTTATCGGGTGGGACTGGCATGCAGCGCGTTATACACGTTGTCCACTTACCGTATTTACAAGCTGTACCAGACGGGTGATTTCGGCGACGGTACGGCGCTGACCTTTTATCCGTTGGTCATTTACGGCTATTACCGTGTCTTTACCGAGAATCCGGAGAGTAAGAAGTATAAGACGGCTTGGTTGCCGTTGGCGTTGGGATATGCAGGGTTTATGCAGACCCATGTACTTACCTGCGAGATTACGTTATTTGTAACAATTTTGCTTTGCCTTGTATGTATTAAAAAGGTAATAAAAAAGCGGGTCTTTGTGGAACTTGCAAAGGGAGCGGCCGGGGCTTTTGCACTGAGCCTTTGGTATCTGGTTCCCTTCGCGGATTATTATTTGACTCAGGATATCCGTATCAAGCATTTTATTGCCAGAATTATCCAGGCAAGAGGTGCAACGCCGGTACATATGCTGTTTCATTTCTGGTTGCGGGGAGAGTATACCCCGCAGGGCAATAACGGGGCGTTGCAAACCTATCCGGTGGGAATCGGACTGATGCTGTTGGTGGGCTTGGCGGCATTTTTAATTATCTGGTTCAACGGATTTCCCAGAACGGAGAAGGGTGAAAATCATTTAAAATTTGGTAAGCTGTCGGCGGTTTTCGGTACGCTGCTGGTTGTGATGAGCCTGAATAGTTTTCCTTGGGACAGGCTTCAGAGAATGAGCGATTTATTTGCGCCGCTAATCAGTAGCATGGAGTTCCCCACAAGAGTGCTGGGGTGGGCGACGGCGTTCCTTATCTGTGTGTTCGGAGTGTGCCTTTGGTATTTTGAGAAGAACGGCTGGAACAAATGCTTCTGGGCGGGAATATTGGTGGTGTTGATCAGTATCACTACCTCAACCTGTTACATGTCAGAAAATGTACTTGTGGATGCAGGAACTTTTACCGTTTACAACGAAGAAGGTATGGGCTCGGGGTTTGTGTCGGATTCGGAGTTTGTACTGGAGGGTACGAAGACGGGTGAACTGACGGTAGAGAATCCGGTGTGGCCGGAGGTGATTGAAGTACGTTCTTACGAGAAAAACTACTTGTCCTACACGGTAGATTGTGCGAATCCTTCAGATGAAGAAAGCTATATGGATGTGCCGATTTTGAGCTATCGGGATTATCGTGCAAGAACGGCAACGGGCGAAGAACTGCAGGTTACATATAATGAGAGAATGCAGGTTAGAGTAATGCTTCCGGCAGGATTTGACGGACAGTGGACGGTGGCTTTTGAACCGCCTGTTTACTGGAGAATTTGTGAATTGGTGTCTCTTGCGTCGGGGGTACTGCTGGTAGTGTATTGTGTTCGTACCTACGGGAAACGTCGCAGAAAGTTTCGCGTTATATAGAGAAGGAGGATGGTCATGAAGAAACGGATATATTTGGCAGAGCTCCTTCTGGTGTTTGTGTTGGTGATTTTCGGACTGACCCGGAAAGAGGAGCCGGTTCTGAGCTTGAGCGATGTGTCTCTGCAGGAAGTTTACACTACAACTAATTTCGGTGTAAAGCCGGGGATTTACAAGGTGAGAGTGGAGGCTGCGGTTCCGAAGGATAGCGAGCTTATTATTACTGTGCAAAGCGCAGAGGAAAATAATCATCGGGCATTCATGTCGAATGTTGTGCGTCTGTATGGCGGACAGGAAACGCTGGAGTATGAGTTTTATGTAACGGAAAAACTGGAATTGTTGAGCCTGACGAGTACGCCCATCGATGTCCCGGAAAAGGCCGAAGTGCAGGGTAAGATTACTGTGCTTCAAACGGGAAAAGGCTGGAGCGCGTTGGCCATAGTCTTTTTGCTTGTGATGACGGTTGTCCACGGAATTTCATATTTCAGGAATCTGATAAAAGAAAAGCGGATTACAAAGGAGCAGCAGGTAACCATCTGGGTGCTCGCAGGTACGGTGCTGTTGTCCTGCATCCCCTGTGCGGCAGACTGTCTATTGCATACGGGAAATGAAGCGGGATTCCAGAGCGGCGGTTTGTTTATGCTCCCTGCGGTATTTTTGAGAATTTGCGGATTGTCGGTAATTACGGTCTATCACATAACGGTTTTTGCGGTGGGGACAGCGACCGCTGTAATTTGCTATTTTTGCTTCAAAAGGTGCGTGGAGGATTGTTACGCCGCGCTGCTGGGAACCGTGTTTTATACGCTGAATCCTTATCGCCTGTACAGTTTGTACAGTGTGGGCGATATGGCGGAATACCTGGCGATGACTTTCCTGCCGCTGGTATTTTGCGGGACTTACCTGCTGCTGAAGCAGGAAACGGAAGAAAAACAGTACGGAAAGTGTAAATATTATCTTGCGGCAGGCTTTACCGGATTGCTGCACACTTCTCCCGCATTAGGGCTGATATCGTTTTTCGTGTTCCTTGTTTTTGGGATGTGTAACCGGAAAAGAAGTGTAAGGAAGGAAACACTGAAGCAAGTTGCCGGTGGACTTGGACTGGCCATAGGGTGTAACCTTTGGTTTCTGATACCTTTTGTGCAGCTGCTTGGTCAAAAGGACATTTGGTCGGCGTATTTGGAAAGCTTCCTTTCGTCCTCTGTCGGAAGTAGTCTGGAAGATTTATTCCGCTTGCTGCCTAAGGCGCTGGTTTCCCAATCCGGCAGAGGCGTGGGTACTCAGGGACAGCTGGGAATCGCAACGGTATCCGTGTTGCTGTTATATGCAGCGTATTGGGTGAAGAACAGAAAAGCCAAGGATTGCAGCAGCCGGGAGAGTAATGTATTGTTTTGGACAATACTGGTGTGCATTCTTATGAGTACGCGTTATTTCCCTTGGAGCTTGCTTGAAAAGGTGCCGGTGCTTGGTAAAATGGTGATTTTCATGCAGTCTCCGGTCAAAATGATGGCGATTGTGGGTGCTCTGTGTGCTTTTCTGATTTGTTTCTTTATGAAGCGGGAAGCAGAAAAGGCTTACAGAAAATACGAGATGGTGTTTTTGGGAATTGTGATAGCGGGAGTGACAGTGTTTTATCTGAATGACGCAGTGTACTTTATGAATCCCGCATACATTTATTCCCTGCCGAATCCCGGCTATGTACCTGTGGGAGTGGATGGAGTTTGGCTGTGGGATGCATCAGGCTTTATTCCGGCAACGGGGATATCCGTGGTTTGTGTGTTGTTGTGGATTTCGATGACAGTGTTGGGAAGGAGGAAGAAGCATGACAGACAAGATAGCGGAAAATAGAAAATGGCTTTATCTTGTAGCAATGGTTGCAGCGTGTCTTCCTTTGACCTTTGGTTATCTGGTAGAGCGGGGTGAACTGCTGAACTGGGCAAATCGGGTGATGGAATTGGCAGCGGAGCTTCCGCGTCTGACGCTGTTTCCGAAAACCGGAGAAATTGATACGAACCTGTACCTGCTGTTGCCGGCAGTTCTGTATCGGCTGACAAAGAGCATTGTACTTTCCTATATTGTAGCCATGGCATTGCTTCAGTTGATAACGGGAGCGGGAATATATCTGTTAATGAACAGACTTTATCAGGAGCCGTTGGCGGTGTTGCTGGGAGCAACTTTATACCTGCTTTGTCCGTATCGGCTGCACCTTTGTTATGAGAGAGGAGACCTGGTACTTTGTGCTGTGTGGGCACTGGTCCCGTGGTATCTTTACGGACTGCATCGCAGTGGGCGTACAGCGTGGATTTCCGCTGTGGCATTGGCAGTGATTGGGTACGGTAGCAGTGTAATGCTGATTTTACTGTTGGCGTTTACGGTTATTTGGTTTTTTATCTGCCCGAGAGCAGAAAAAGGAAGAGGTATCGTTCGGGTGCTTTCCGGAATTTTGCCGATTGCGGGAGGCGTATTGCTTTGGCTTCCTCAAGGAATCCGCTTTTTTAAGTATTTATTCACCGGAGCTCTGGATGGACTGGAGATTACGGTTTCAAGTATCGCGGTAAAGGGCTATGCAGTCAGCGATTACATGACCATGTGGAGATTCCGGGAGGGAAAACCGGGCTTTGGACTCGGGCTTTTGCTGGCAGTGGTTCTGTTCTTTTGGCTCCTGTTGATTCGGGGTGAGAAGACAGCGAAAGAAAATAAGCTGTTGGGTGCACTTGTGCTTATCTGCCTTTGGGCTGCAAACCATTATTTCCCGTGGGATATGATGCAGAGAATGGGAGGAGGCTTTTTGAAGCTGGTGTCCCTGATGGATACCCCGGCACTGTTTTTCGGCTTTGCAAGCCTGTTTTTGTCATTATTGGTGCCGTCCGTTGTGAAGCCTTTGCTGGCAGAAAAGGAGGCGCTTCCGGCGCGGGGCAGTCTGCTGATTGTCTGGCTGGCAGCAGTAGGAAGTGCGATTCTCTATTGTAACGGCTTCACCTGATAAAGAAAGAGTCGGCGGGCTACCCTAAACACGCTATGAATTTAAAAATCGCAAGCACACGTCTGTGACTTGCGATTTTTTGTTCTTTTGAAAACGGGTACTTATCTAAACCAGACGCTTCGCAGCTTCTTTTTCCGCTTTGTTCCGGATGCGAAGCTCTGTAAAGAAGGTTTTCAGTATCTGACTGCACTCTTCCTCCATGACCCCTCGGGTGGCGGCAACCTGATGGTTAAATTCGGGCATGTCCAATATGTTTAAAATGGATCCGGCGCAGCCTGCCTTGGGATTCATACATCCCATGACCACTTCGGGAATGCGGGCCTGAACAATGGCACCGGCACACATCTGGCAGGGCTCTAATGTCACATAGAGCGTGCATTCCTCCAAATGCCAGTCGCCGATGACTTTGCTGGCCTTATTGATAGCGGTGATTTCTGCGTGGGCCAAGGTGTTCTTGTCGGTGTT
>JAZQCX010000031.1:0-14763 GCA_045546495.1 Acetatifactor sp.
GGTTTCTGCTACCATAAAATCACAATTCTGGGACTGTCTGAACCGTTCGGTTGCAAATTCCCATGTTGCATAAAAATATGGTGAACTTGCAGGGAAGCGGCGGTAACGATGGCACGGATTTCCTGCTTGTTTGCCACACAAACGAGGACGGTATGAGAACATTGTTTTTGTACACAAAGGGAACGGTAGGGGTACCGTCTGAAGAAGTAAAGCAGTTGTTGGCGTACATGGAGAAAAATTCTTCGGAGAATGTGACAAATGCATTTTTGCAAAAGCTGCACGGAATTGTGGAGCATGTGAAGCATGACGAGGAGGTGTCGGTAGAGTATATGAGAAAGATGGCGGATGAGAGGATTTTACTGGCAGAAGGACGACGGATTGGAAGAGAAGAAGGCCGTGCAGAAGTGTTGCGTGCTTATGTTTTAGATAAAATAGAGGAAAATGTATCTAAGGAGCAGGTGCTTGAAAAGCTGATAAAGCGTTTTGGAATGTCTTATGAAAAGGCGGGAGAGCTTTACGAGGAATGTGCCGGTGAGACCCAATAGCACACCGTGAGAGCGGTGTAAAGATACGCCGTTTGCAAAGGTGCTATGACAGCAAAGGTGCTATGACAGCACCTGCGAGTTATACAAGTATGGGAAGTAGCTTAATAAACAGTAACGCCTGTAGAATAAAAATAAAGGGCATACCGTATTTAAAATACCAGTGCTTTGTTTTGTGGCGAAATGTGTGCATGCCAAAGGTACAACCCAAGGCACCGCCAAGCAGGGCAGTAAAAAATAAAGAAGCCTCCGAGATGCGCCAGGCACCTCGGATGGCTCTTTTTTTATCCACACCCATTATTACAAAGCCAATCAAATTGATAACTGCATAATAGATTAGGAATATAACCATATAAACACCATTTCTTTACGAATATTGTATGAGCAACGTTGTAATTCTTACAGAAGCTTCTCGCCCTGCTCCTGCATTTTCATTGCACGAACCTTGCAGGAAAGACCGAACAGGTTGATAAAGCCTTCTGCATCGTGGTGGTCATACAGGTCACCGGTGGTGAAGGAAGCGATGCTCTCGTTGTACAGGGAGTAAGGAGAGGTGGTACCCGCCTTAATAATATTGCCCTTGTAGAGCTTGAACTTTACTTCGCCGGTAACGTATTTCTGGGTTTCCTCAATGAATGCCTGCTCAGCCTGACGGAGGGGAGTGAACCACTTGCCCTCGTAAACAAGGCTTGCGAACTTGCTACCCATTTCCTTCTTCAGTGCGTAGGTGTCGCGATCCAGAATCAGCTCTTCCAGCTGCTGATGCGCTTCCATCAGGATGGTTCCGCCGGGGGTCTCGTATACACCGCGGGACTTCATACCTACTACACGGTTTTCTACGATGTCGATAATACCGATGCCGTGCTTACCGCCCAGCTCGTTTAAGGTGCTGATGATATCGGAAACCTTCATCTGCTTACCATTTACGGAAGTGGGAACACCCTTTTCGAAGGTCATGGTTACATACTCGCCTTCGTCGGGAGCCTTCTCGGGAGTAGTTCCGAGAACCAGAAGATGGTCGAAGTTAGGCTCGTTTGCGGGGTCCTCCAGCTCCAGTCCTTCGTGGCTGATGTGCCAGATGTTACGGTCACGGCTGTAGGAGGAATCTGCGGAGAAGGGAAGGTGAATGCCGTGTGCCTCACAGTATGCGATTTCGGATTCACGGGAATCCATGGTCCACTTTTCGTTTCTCCATGCAGCAATAATCTTGATATCGGGAGCCAGTGCCTTGATGCCCAGCTCAAAACGAATCTGGTCGTTACCCTTACCGGTTGCACCGTGGCAGATAGCGGTAGCGCCTTCTTTTCTTGCGATTTCAACCAGCTTTTTTGCAATCAGGGGACGTGCCATGGAAGTACCCAGCAGATACTTGTTCTCGTAGATGGCATTTGCCTGCACACAGGGAACGATATACTCATCGCAGAACTCATCGATTACATTCTCAATATAAAGCTTGGAAGCACCGCAGGATTTTGCTCTTTCCTCCAGACCATCCAGCTCCTCTGCCTGGCCGCAGTCAACGCACACACAGATTACTTCATAGTCGAAATTTTCCTTTAACCAAGGGATGATGGCGGTAGTGTCCAGACCGCCGGAATAAGCCAAAACAACTTTCTCTTTCATAGGTAATGAATCCTCCGTTTTTCATATAAATAATAGGTTGTTTTATGTAATCTGACAACACTATACACCAGAAAGGTACGAAATGCAAGAGTTAAGTGAATAAAATATTTGAATGAATGAATAAAAACAGGAATAAAATATGAATAAATGCATAAAACAAGCAACTAAACGCATAAATATTCGCATAAAAATAAAAAAGTAGTAGACATTTATGCAAAAGGTGATATAATGAATGAAAACCGGATTGAGGTCACAGCGGAAGCGACAGGAGGATAAAAAATGATTAAGGTTGGTATTATCGGAGCGACAGGATACGCCGGCGGTGAGCTGGTGAGAATTCTGATGAATCATAAGGATGTAAAAATTCTCTGGTACGGCTCCAGAAGCTATATAGATAAGAAATACGCAGAAGTTTACCAGAACATGTTCCAAATTGTGGAGGATATCTGTAAGGACGATAATCTGCAGGAATTGGCAGAGCAGGTAGATGTAATCTTTACGGCTACTCCACAGGGCTTTTTGGCAGGTATTTTGACCGAAGAGGTTTTAGAAAAGGTAAAAATTGTGGACTTGTCTGCGGACTACAGAATTAAGGACGTGGCTGTTTACGAGAAGTGGTACGGCATCGAGCATAAATCTCCTCAGTTTATTGAGGAAGCAGTGTACGGTCTTTGTGAGATCAATCGTGGGAAGATTACAAAAGATACCCGTCTGGTAGCGAACCCCGGTTGCTATACCACCTGCTCCATTTTGACCGCGTATCCTTTGGTAAAGGAAGGTTTGATTGATGTATCTACTCTGATTGTGGACGCGAAATCAGGAACCTCCGGCGCGGGAAGAGGTGCAAAAGTACCCAACCTGTATTGCGAAGTTAACGAAAACATTAAGGCCTACGGTGTGGCAAGCCATCGTCATACTCCCGAGATTGAGGAGCAGCTGGGCTATGCGGGAGATTGTGAGGTTGTGATTAATTTTACACCTCATCTGGTTCCCATGAACAGAGGTATTCTGGCAACAGAGTATGCAACTTTGAAAAAGAAGCCTGACGGAAGCCTGCCTACCTATGATGAGATTAAGGCGGTTTACGACAAGTATTATGCAAATGAAAAGTTTGTCCGCGTACTGGAAAAGGGTGTTTGCCCCGAAACAAAGTGGGTAGAGGGCAGCAACTATGTGGACATCAATTTTGTTATCGATGAGAGAACGGGTCGCATTATTATGATGGGCGCACTGGATAATCTGGTAAAGGGCGCGGCAGGTCAGGCGGTACAGAATATGAACCTGCTTTTCGGTCTGCCTGAGTCGACAGGACTGGAGCTGGTTCCCTGCTTCCCGTAAGAAAGGGGAGTATTTGGTCATCATTTTTGCGTAAATACTGCAGGAATCAGACGTTGCCAGATAAAGGAAAGCAGTGTATACTTAAAAGGTTACAGGAAATTACGCAAAGTAGAGATAGGAAGAAGCAAATGAGCAATAATGCGGAAAAAACGTTTACTATTAAAACTATGACAATCGATGATTACGAGGGACTGTACGCTCTTTGGATGACAATCAAGGGCTTCGGTATGAGAAGTATTGATGATTCCAGAGAGGGAGTAGAGCGTTTCTTAAAAAGAAATCCTGAAACCAGTGTTGTGGCAGTGGCAGAGGACGGCAGTATCGTAGGTGGTATTCTCTGCGGGCATGACGGCAGACGTGGCTGTCTGTACCATGTTTGTGTGAGAGAGGATTACCGGAGAAAAGGAATCGGTAAGGCCATGGTGGTGCACTGCATGAATGCGCTGAAGGCGGAGCAGGTGAACAAGGTCAGTCTCATTGCCTTTACGGTAAATGATGTCGGCAATGCATTCTGGAACTGCATCGGCTGGACCAAGCGTGAGGACCTAAACTATTATGATTTTACGTTGAATGAGGCAAATATTACCGCGTTTAACAAGTAATATTCCCGGGCTGTTTAAGGGCTGTTTAACGAAAACGGGTGAGGTGTGGAAAGCAGCAGGGAAAACCGGGCACCAACGAAGCGTACATACGGAAAAAGAGGAAAGAAAAAGCATAGCGAGAGGATAAGATTATGAAGCATATAGAAGGCGGTGTAACCGCAGCAAAGGGCTTTCAGGCGGCGGGCGTGGAAGCGGGAGTAAAGTATCAGAATCGTAAGGATATGGCACTTGTATATAGTGAGGTTCCCTGTAAGGTGGCAGGCACTTTTACTACAAATGTTGTAAAGGCTGCCCCCGTTATGTGGGATAAAAACATTGTGGACAATTCGCCCTATGCACAGGCGGTTGTAGTGAATTCCGGTGTGGCAAATGCCTGTACCGGAAAGCAGGGCATGGACAGCTGTAAGGCAGAGGCTGAGTGCGCAGGTAAGTTGCTTGACATCCCCGCAGACGCTGTATTGGTGGCGTCCACCGGCGTTATTGGAATGCAGCTTCCCGTGGAGAGACTGACGACAGGGATTGAAAAGCTGGTTGCAGCAAAGTCGGATACTTTAGAGGCGGGACTGGATGCGGCAAAGGCGATTATGACAACGGATACGGTACACAAGCAGATTGCGGTACAGGTGGAAATCGGAGGCAAGACCGTGACCTTGGGCGGCATGTGCAAGGGCTCCGGTATGATTCATCCCAATATGTGTACCATGCTGGGCTTTGTTACAACAGATGCGAATATTTCCAAGGAGATGTTGCAGAAGGCGCTGAGTGCGGATGTACAGGATTCCTTTAACATGATTTCCGTGGACGGTGACACCAGCACAAACGATACTTTGTTGGTGTTGGCAAACGGTTTGGCGGGAAATCAGGAGATTTGCACAGAAGGCGAGGACTACAGGCTGTTCTGTGAAGCGCTTTCCGAAATTACTACTTATCTTGCTAAGAAAATGGCGGGAGACGGCGAAGGAGCAACCTGCCTGTTTGAGACGAAGGTTGTGGGTGCCGCTTCCAAGGAGGATGCGAGAACCCTTGCAAAATCTGTGATTTGTTCTTCCCTGACGAAGGCAGCCATCTTCGGTCACGATGCGAACTGGGGACGTATTCTTTGCGCGTTGGGGTATTCAGGAGCAAAGTTTGACCCGGAGAAGGTGGAACTTTTCTTCCAAAGCAAGAGCGGACAGATTACCATTTATCAAAACGGCGTAGGTTGCGATTACAGCGAAGAGGAAGCAACTAAGATTCTTTCCGACCCGGAGGTGACGGTGCTGGTAGATATGCATATGGGCGATGCCGAGGCTACCGCATGGGGATGCGATTTGAGTTACGATTATGTAAAAATTAACGCAGATTATCGTAGCTAAGAAAATGGACGGAACGTAACCTGTAACAGGGTAACGAGACAGGTGCAGGCACGAGAGAAAATAGTGGGAAGAAAACAACCCGAAAGGAAACGGAACAATGGAAAAGGATATGGAACAGTTATTAAAAAAAGCAGAGGTGCTGATTGAAGCCCTTCCCTATATTCAGAAATTTAACCGCAAGATTATTGTGGTAAAGTACGGCGGCAGTGCCATGAGCAACGAGGAGCTGCAGAAGAACGTAATTAAGGATGTTACCCTGTTAAAACTGGTAGGCTTTAAGCCCATTATTGTACACGGCGGCGGTAAGGAAATCAGCCGTTGGGTGGGCAAGGTAGGTAAGGAAGCAAAGTTTATCAACGGGTTGCGCGTTACCGATGAAGAGACCATGGAAATTGCAGAGATGGTACTGAATAAGGTAAACAAGCAGCTGGTGACCATGGTAGAGGAGCTGGGTGTAAAAGCTGTAGGTATCAGCGGCAAGGACGGCGGACTGCTTCAGGTGGAGAAAAAGTATTCCGACGGTCAGGATATCGGCTTTGTAGGTGAGATTACCGGTGTAAATCCTAAGATTTTGTATGACATGCTGGAGAATGATTATCTGCCTATTGTAGCGCCTATCGGGCTGGATGCGGATTGTCAGACTTATAACATCAATGCGGATGACGCAGCATGTGCTATTGCAAAGGCTGTGCAGGCGCAGAAGCTGGCGTTTTTGACAGATATTGAGGGGTTATATAAGGATATCAACGATAAGTCTTCCTTTATTTCCAGAATTACGGCATCTCAGGCAGAGGATTTAATCAACGGCGGCTTTATCGGCGGCGGTATGTTGCCTAAGCTTACCAACTGTACTTCCGCTATCCGTAACGGTGTAAACCGTGTACATATTTTGGACGGCAGAATTGCCCATTGTCTGCTTTTGGAAATTTTTACCAAGCATGGTATCGGTACTGCAATTGTTGCAGACGGCGAGGAGACGGAACACTAAGGAATTTCAAGAGGTACCGGAGGGTGCCTGAGGGAAACGAAGTGAGGCGCACGGGAGGAAAGAGACATGAATATGAAGGAATATATTGAGCAGGCGGAAAGTGCACTGCTTCATACCTATAATCGGTTCCAGATTGTGTTGGATAAGGGAGACGGCGTTTATCTCTATGATATCGAAGGCAAGAAGTATCTGGATTTTTGCGCCGGTATCGCAGTGTTTGCGTTAGGCTATAATAACAAAGAGTATAATGATACTTTAAAAAATCAGGTGGATAAGCTGCTGCACACCTCCAACTATTATTATAATGTTCCGGCAATTGAGGCGGCAAAGAAGCTGAAAGCGGCATCCGGCATGGACAGGGTATTCTTTACCAATTCCGGTGCGGAGGCAGTGGAAGGAGCGATTAAGGCAGCGAGAAAGTATGCTTATCTGAAGGATGGCTGTACGGACCATGAGATTATTGCAATGAACCATTCTTTCCACGGCAGAACTATGGGAGCGTTGTCCGTTACGGGAAATCCCCACTACCGTGAAGCCTTCGAGCCTATGATCGGTCATATTAAGTTTGCGGATTTGAATGATTATGAGAGCGTGGAGGCACTTGTTAATGATAAGACCTGCGCAATCATTCTGGAGACGGTACAGGGCGAGGGAGGCCTCGTTCCCGCGACAGAAGATTTTCTGCGGAAGGTAAAGGCACTTTGCGAGGAAAAGGATATTCTTCTGATTCTGGATGAAATCCAGTGCGGTATGGGGCGTACCGGCTATATGTATGCATGGCAGAAATATGGTGTGAAGCCGGATATTATGACTTCGGCCAAAGCACTTGGCTGCGGTGTACCTGTGGGTGCGTTTATGATGACGGAAAAGGTGGCGCAGAGTTCCTTAGTGGCAGGAGACCACGGAACCACCTACGGCGGCAATCCCTTTGCCTGTGCAGCAGTGGAAAAAGTGCTTGATTTATTCGAGCGTAACCATATAATAGAAAATGTGAGAGAGGTGGCACCTTATCTGGAGGCGCGTCTTGAGGAATTAAAGGCGAAGCATGATTGTATTGTGGAGCGCCGCGGAACCGGTCTGATGCAGGGGCTTGTATTTAACTGCCCCGTATCGGATATGATAAATAAGGCAGTGGATAAGGGCTTAATTCTCATTAATGCGGGAGCAAACATTATCCGTTTTGTACCGCCCCTTGTAATCTCCAAGGAAAATGTAGATGAAATGATTTCTATTCTGGACAGTTGTATCGGATAGTGCTTTGACTAAGAAAGTCAAACGGAGCTTTCCCAAGAAACGTTGAGGGTATCTATGAATTTAAAAGAACGAGTTGTTGCAGTGGCAGCCGTGGGAGCCATGGCTGCCGCTCTTTTATATGGCGGTACGTTGGAACTTAGGGAGCCAACCGAGGAGGTAAGTCCTTTGTCATGGTTTTCCCAGAAGGAAACCATCTATTTTTGGTACTCGGATGAGACCATGAGCAATTTCATAAACAGTGCGGCAGTTTCCTTCGGTGAGAAGGAGGGAGTCAGAGTGATTCCCGTTCTGACCTCGGACAGTGAATATCTGGAGGCACTGAATCAGGCTTCCCTCGCGGGAGAGCAAGTTCCGGATGCTTATATTGTCAGTCATAATTCACTGGAGAAGGCTTATCTGGCGGGCTTGGCTACGGAGATTCAGGATACGGAGAATGCCTGCGGGGAAGCGAATTTCCCGAAAGCAGCCCTTTCAGCGATTAGCTATGAGGGAAAAGAAATTGCGTACCCGTTAAGCTATGAAACCAGTGCCCTGGTGTATAACGACACTTATCTTACGGAATGGGCAGCGCAGGTTGCTCAGAGAGAGCTTTTGAATGCGGGCGAGGAAGAACCTACGCCGGAGTCACAGGGAATTCCCGTGGATGAAGCAGTGCTAACACAAAAAACGGCGGAATATTATGAGAAAGCGATTCCGGCTACCGTGGATGATATTCTTTATGTGGCAGATACCTTTGATGTTCCTCAGGGAGTAGAAGGTGTGTTTAAATGGGATGTATCCGATATTTTCTATAATTACTGGGTTGTGGGAAACTACATTAACGTAGGGGGAGAAGCAGGAGACGATAGTGCGCTGATCAGCATTGACAATCAGGAAGCAATTCAGTGCTTAGAGGTATATAAGGCGCTGAATCAGTTTTTCTCCATTGAATCCGATACAGTGGCATATGATGCGGTGTTGGAAGATTTTTCGGCAGGAAAGACGATTTATACCATCGCCACATCGGATGCGGTTGCCCGGTTTAAAGAAGCGAAGGAAAACGGACAGATTGCCTTTGAATACGGTTTTGCAACCATGCCGGAAGTAAGCGAGGAGCTGAAAAGCCGCTCCATGTCAGTTACGCATGCGGTGGCAGTCAACGGCTATTCGGAGCATAAGGAGCTGGCGAACCGGTTTGCGGCGTATCTGACCTGTGAATATGCGGGTGAGCTGTATGAGATGACGGGAAAGCCTTCTGCGAATTTACATGTAAATACGGATAATAAGGAATTACAGATTTTCATGACCGAATACGCAGACAGCATTCCGTTGACCAAGATGATGGAAACGGAGAACTTCTGGATTCAGCTGGAGCGTCTTTTTGCCAGTGTGTGGAACGGAGCAGATGTAACTGCGCTGGTACAGGAGCTTTCGGGGCAGATTGCATCGCAGCTTTCCGATACAGATTAAATTTTATAAACAAGATTATGTGCGCCTGCGATACTGTCGCGGGTGTTGCATTATACAGGTATAAAATACAAACCGCCAAGGAATACTAACCTTATTCGGAAAAGAAAGGTAGGTAGTCAAATGGGCGGTTTTTTGATTGCGATGATATCAGGTGCGTTGATGAGTATACAGGGAGTTTTTAATACGCAGGTGACGAAGGCATCCAACGTATGGGCAGCCAGCGCGTTTGTACAATTTACGGCACTTCTCGTCTGCCTTGGGGCGTGGCTTTGTAAGGAACGCGGCAATTTATTGCAGGTATTGCAGGTACAGCCGAAGTATATGCTTCTGGGCGGTGCAATCGGTGCCTTTATTACTTATACCGTTATAAAAAGCATGGAACAGCTTGGCCCCGCAAAGGCGGTTATGATTATTGTAATTGCACAGCTTGCGGTGGCTTATGCGATTGAGCTCGTTGGGTGCTTCGGTGTGGAGAAGCAGCCCTGGGAGTGGCGAAAAGCCCTTGGGATGGCAGTTGCCGTAGCAGGTATTGTTATCTTTAAATGGAAATGAAAATCTCACTTGTAAAATGGTTTTAATTCCATTACAATAAAATCAATCAGCATAGAGAGGCAATCCTTTGAGTTCGTGACCGAAGGGTCGGAAGGAGAAGGACTATGATGAGAAAAGATAAAAAGGTTGCGGGATTTTGTGTTGCGTTTACGGTGCTGTTTTTTTGCTGTGTGCTTTGCGGCTGCGGTGATAGTCCGGGGGAGGCCGTGTTGATTGGGCGGTCTGCTGAGAGTGCCGCGGCGTTTTTTTCGGAGGAAGATACTTCCGTTTCGGGTTTGAAAGAGAACGGACAGGAGGTATCGGGGGATGGCGAGCAGGATTTTGAACGGTCCGGGAACGATGCGACAAAAGAAGAATGTGCAAAAGCACCACAGCAGATTTGCGTATATGTATGTGGTGCGGTACATAACCCGGGAGTGGTAACGCTCGAAGCGGAAAGCAGAGTGGAAGCGGCATTACAGGCCGCAGGCGGATTTACGCAGGATGCGGATAGAAACTACGTAAATCTGGCAGCCCGGGTGAAGGATGGTGCACAGATTTATTTTCCTACGGAAGAGGAAACGAAAGCTTTCATCGCAGGAGGACAGATATCGCCCGGTGAGACGGGAATTAACGCGGTCTATTCGACTGTATCCGATGAAGAGAACGGAAAGGTGAATATCAACACCGCAGACAAGAGCTTGCTTTGTACCCTGCCGGGCATTGGCGAAGCAAGGGCGTTGGATATTATAACATACAGGGAGAACAACGGTGCTTTTCGCACAGTGGAGGATATCATGAAGGTATCCGGTATTAAGACTTCTGTTTATGAAAAAATAAGAGATAAAATAACCGTGCAGTGATATTTGCACAGATGTCCGTGCGTATGTAATCATGGGAAACCGTAACTGCTGCAAGGCAGGATGGCTTGCATGAATGGGCGGGGGACATCGCAGAGAGGGAAAAGAGTAGGGAGAAAATATTATGGCAGCAAAGAGAGCGTTGATAGTAGATGATGAGAAACTGATTGTAAAGGGAATCCGGTTCAGTCTGGAGCAGGATGATATGCAGGTAGACTGCGCTTATGACGGTGAGGAAGCCTTGGAATATGCGCGAAACAATCAGTATGATATTATTCTGCTGGATGTGATGCTGCCTAAATTGACCGGTTTCGAGGTGTGCCAACAGATTAGGGAGTTTTCAAGTGTTCCCATTATTATGCTGACTGCCAGAGGGGACGATATGGATAAGATTCTTGGGTTGGAGTACGGCGCAGATGATTACATTACCAAGCCCTTTAATATCCTTGAGGTAAAGGCACGTATCAAGGCAATTATGCGACGTACGGAGCCTAAGCGTGCTGCGTCGGAAGCACCGGCAGTAAAGGTGCTTGAGAGCGGCGAGATGCGCCTTGACTGTGAGGGCAGAAGAGCGTATATTTCCGACAGGGAAATCGGTCTGACTGCGAAAGAGTTTGAAGTATTGGAGCTTTTGATGAAAAATCCCAATAAGGTGTACAGCAGGGAAAATCTTTTGCAGCTTATCTGGGGCGCGGATTATCCGGGTGATGTCAGAACCGTGGATGTACACATCAGACGGCTGCGGGAGAAAATTGAGCAGACCCCCAGTGAACCCAAGTATGTACATACAAAGTGGGGCGTGGGATATTACTTTCAGATTACCTCACAGTCATAATAGATAGGGGTGTCTTCGATTATGATTAAAAAAATATTCAGCGGGATGAAATCGCTGGTTTCTCTGCGTAGCTTGCGGGCGCGCATCTTTTTCATCATATTGGTGGTAGGTGTTATTCCGGCTGTGCTCCTTCGTCACGGCATTTTACAGAATTACGAGGAGCGCGCCGTGGAAAACCGTATCGCCACCGTACAAAATCAGTTGAGAATTGTAGGAAACCATCTTTTAAGTAACAATTATTTTTCGGATGGGCAGACAAATGTAAATGTAATTGATGCAGAGCTGGAAATGATCTCTAACCTTTACGAAGGTCGTGTGATTATCATTAACTCTGGTCTTTGCGTGGTAAAGGACACCTATGGTATCAGTAAGGGAAAGACGATTATTTCCGAGGAAGTAATCAAGTGTCTGCGTGGGGAAAGTATGTCTCATTACGACAAGGAGCACGGATACATAGAGATGACCACTCCCATTGTGGACACAAGTCAGGAGGAAAAGCGGGTGGTGGGAGTAATTCTCACCAGTATTTCCAATGAAGCCATCGTGAGTACCATGGAAACGATTGACCGGAAAGCGGTCATTTTGGAGAATCTGATGTTGATTGCCATTATTGCTGTGGCGATTATCATGTCTGAGGTGCTTACACGCCCCTTTAATAAAATTACCAATGCGATTAATGATGTAAAAGCAGGTTATACGGATGAAACCATATCCGTACCGGATTATGTTGAGACGGTGCATATCGTAGATGCTTTTAACCAGATGCTGAAGCGAATGAAAGCACTGGATGATTCCAGACAGGAGTTCGTGGCGAATGTGTCTCATGAGTTAAAAACACCAATGACTTCCATCAAGGTATTAGCGGATTCCCTGCTTGCCCAGGACGGAGCGCCGGCGGAGCTTTACCGGGAATTTTTGGAGGATATTGTATCTGAAATTGACCGCGAAAATCAGATTATTACGGATCTTCTGGCGCTTGTAAAGATGGACAAGACGGTGCAGGAGCTTAACATAGTTCCATTAAATATCAATGATTTGACAGAGCTGATTTTAAAGCGCCTGCGTCCTATTGCCCGGAAAAAGGATGTGGAGGTTGTGTTTGAAAGCATGCGTCCGGTGGTGGCAGAGGTGGACGAAGTAAAGCTGACGCTGGTGATGACGAATCTGGTGGAAAACGCCATTAAATATAACAAGGAGCACGGCTGGGTGAAGGTAGAACTGGATGCGGATCATCAGTTTTTCACCTTTACGGTAAGTGATTCGGGCTTGGGAATCCCGGAGGAATCTCTTGCGCATATTTACGAAAGATTTTATCGGGTGGATAAGTCGCATTCCAGAGAAATCGGGGGAACCGGTCTTGGACTTGCAATTACGAAAAATGCTGTGTTGATGCATCGCGGCTCTATTACTGTTTCCAGCGTGGAGGGATCTGGCTCCTGCTTTACGGTGAAAATTCCCTTGACTTACATTGCAGGAAGTTCGGGCACGACGGAATAGAATAGCGGAGTAGGAAAGAGAAGGGTTCGCAATGTGCCTTGTGGAACAGTCGCTTAGAAAGGAATAAACCGGATAATGAAAAGGTTATATAAAATAGGACTGATGATATTGTGCTGCATGCTGTGCTGTATGTTATTCGTTGCCTGTGGGGAGGAAGATGGTAGCGACGGCGATGTATATCAGGTTTATTATATCAATAACGGTGAGACAAAGGTGGAAATTCATCCTCATAAGATGCAGGCAACGGAGGAGGAAGAACAGCTTTACGAGCTGATTGACTGTCTCTCTACAAATCCTGAAAAGCTGGAATACAAGGCCCCCTTTACCTTGGATTTTCAGGTGAAGGATGTGCGGCTTGCGGAGGGGAGGCTGACCATTGATGTAGATGAGAAATATACAAAGCTGCCACCTACTACGGAGGTTTTAGTCCGGGCGGCAGTTGTGCATACTCTGACCCAGCTGCCTAATGTCAGCTATGTAACGATTACGGTTGAGGGAAATCAGTTTTTTGACAGTATGGGGAAACTGGTAGGGTGGATGAATGCCGACCAGTTCATCTTTAATGACGGAAACGAAATAAACACGTATGAGCTTGCCAAGGTAAAGCTGTATTTTGCTACGGAGGACGGTACGGGACTGATAGAAACCTTTCGGGAAAAACGATATTCTACCAGTACGCCACTGGAGCGTTTTGTGGTAGAGGAGCTGATTGCGGGACCGGGCAGTCAGGCAGAGGGGATGTTCCCGGTAATAAATCCACAGACCAAAATTGCCAACGTGATTACGAAGGATGGCATCTGCTATGTGAATTTAGATGAAAGCTTTCTGACTGTGGTAAACAACGTGCCAACCGAGGTGTCCGTATATGCCATTGTGAATGCCCTGGTGGAGTTAAGTAACGTAAACAAGGTGCAGATTTTGATTAACGGTGAGGTTCCTGCGAATTTTTCTGTATCTACCTTTGAAAGAAATCTGGACATTGTGACTACCCTTGAAAAGTAATCGGGGTTGTGAAAAGGTGAAATGTTTTTTTACGGAGATATTTTATGAAAAGACCGCTTTTTGCGGCAGCCTTCGTCTTGGTAGTTGTAACTGTTCTGCGGCTGATATGGGGCGGCGCAACATCCCCGCCCGGTCGGGAACAGCCGACCTTGCCGCCGGATGGTGAGGCGGTAATGATAACAGGGCAGGTATGCCGAAAAACCAACAAAACAATTTCTTTAAAATCTGTTGTTCTTTATCAGGTTCCGGATAATCTGAATATCCTACGGGACAATATCACTTTCGTTTCAAAATCATATCAGGGAATTTCCTGCAAAGAAGAATTTATATGTGAAGTGGACAGCGCAGAGACAGTGACTTTAGGTGGCTCGGTAGCTGTGGCGGGAACGTTTGCGCTTTTTTCGGAGGGAACGAATCCGGGAGAATTTGATAGTGCCGGTTATTACAGGAGTATCGGAGTAGGCGGAAGAATCCGAAAAGGCCGGATACTGCATGAGGAGGCGCCCATATTTTCCGTACAGGAATTCCTATACCGGCTGCGGGATAAAGGGAAAGAGAGATTGTATGCAGTGCTTCCCGAAAAAGAGGCATCCGTAGTATGTGCACTTTTGCTTGGCGACAGGGAGAAACTGGATGATACCACACAGGAGCTTTATAAGCAAAATGGGATACTGCATATTCTGAGTATCTCTTCTTTGCATGTTACGGCCTTGGGGATGAGCCTTTACGGAGCGCTTAGAAAGATGGGAGTACCGGTTCGGACATCAGCGGTTTTCGGAGGGGTGGTTATTTTCCTCTACGGCATGATGACCGGTTTCGGTATCTCGGCATGTCGGGCAGTGTTCATGTACCTGCTGCGAATGCTGGCGCAGTTGACGGGACGCACC
>JAZQCX010000032.1:0-19201 GCA_045546495.1 Acetatifactor sp.
CCCAGAGGAAATCTTGCGCTGCTTCGCTGTGCAAAAGCATACGCTTATTTGTCAGGACGCAGTTTCGTAACACCGGACGATATTAAAGCACTTGCAGTACCGGTTCTTGCACACCGTATCGTACTCGGATATGGTGCGGGCGGCAGCGATACAGCAAAGGAACTGATAAAGAAAATTCTGGACACAACACCGGCACCCACCGAGGACTTTGAAGCATGATTAAATTATTGGCAGTCGGTCTGAGCTTTTTCCTGCTGTTTCTTTTGCAGAGAACTGTATACCAGCGGCTTTGGCAGAAGCATTTAAAGGTAGAAGTCGCTTTCGCAAAGGAGCATATCTGGGAGGGAGAGCAGAGCGAACTAAAAGAAACTGTTGAAAACAGAAAACGGTTGCCGCTTTCCATGTTGAAGGTAAAATTTAAAACGGATAGGCATCTGTTATTTGAAGATAGTAAGGGCTCGAAAACCACGGATCAGTTTTATCGGAATGACATTTTCCGCATTGGCGGCGGAGAAAGAGTCGTACGTCGTCTGAAATTCAAGGGCGGAAGACGGGGGTATTATACCATCAATGCCATCAGCCTTGTTGCGACGGATCTGTTCCTTACGAATCAGATGGTAGCGGAAATACCGTTGCTTACGGGAATTTATGTATATCCGCGCCCTTTCGACAGTGCGGAGTTTCGGCGTTCCCTAACGCAGCTGAATGGCGAAGTGCTTGCAAAACGGCACCTTTTGGAGGACCCCTTTGAATATCGGGGGATCCGCGAATATCAGCCCTTTGATGACATGCGAAGCATCAACTGGAAGGCCACCGCAAAAACGGGGGATTTAAAGGTTAACCAGAAAAATTATACTGCACTAAAAAGTATTCGGATTTTTTTCAATGTGCAGGATGACAATATCATGAAAAAGGAAGCCTGTGTAGAAGCCTCCCTGCGAATTGCGGCAGGTCTTAGTTCGTTCTTTTTGCAACAGGGGATTCAGGTTTCCTGCTACGGAAACGGCGTTGATTTTCAAACCGGAAAGCCTATGACCATAGAACCAAAGGCAGGAGACGGACAGTTTGATACCATCTTGCGCGGATTGGCAAGATTGGATTTAGAGCGTCCGGTGGTTGATTTCACAGCCACCTTTGAGGAACGGCTTTTCAAGCACGCAAAGGGAACGATTACCTGTTTTATTGCACCGAATCAATACACGGATTTTGCGCAGCTTTTGGAAAAATATCAGGATGAAGGAAACGATTTTATATGGTTTTATCCGACAGAGGGAAAATCTGATCCTACGTTGCCGGCTGCACTTGAAAAACGGATTCGTCTGATACATCTTGACACCTAAGGAGGATTTCATTTTGTCTGCAAAAAAAGAAAAGTGGATAGAGCTTATCAGTGAATTTTTGACGCAACAAATGAACCACTGGATGCTGTTTTGTATTGCAATGACGGTGACAGGGGCGTTAAATGAGTTGTATCCCATCCGTAAGCCCGATGTTCTCATGTGGGCATGCTGCAGTATCATACCGCTTCTGATGTTTTTTGTAAGATGGAAGGTCTCTCGTTTTATACCCTTCACTCTGTGTAATATGGCTATTTTTGCTATAACCTTTTTTATCCCGGTCACCGTTTTTTCGGGCAGAATAGTTGCTGTAGCGTGTGGAGTGGGATACATTATTCATACCTATATTTTACGGCTGAAAGCAAATGATATGTATTCCGAAACCATTTTACCTACAGTTGGTGTGGGGATTTCTGTTTTCGGTATTTTATTCCTGAATAACGTATATGAGCATCATGGTTGGGAAGCTTATTTCGTTTTCCCTTTAATCGGTTGTTTTGCCGCGTATATGCTTATTTATTACGTGAACCATTATCTGTCTTTTTTAAGACTTAATGAAAATAGTACAGGTGCCATGCCCGCATCAGAAATATTTCATACCGGCATGGGAATGGTAGTGGGCTATACTGCGTTTGCTGTTATGGTATTACTTTTTGCAACAAATTTACCATGGTTGGAAGCGATTCTCGACTTTTTGAAAAAACTTGTAATTGGTACGATTCGATTTATCGTTTCTCTTTTCAGCGGCTCTAAGGGGGATGCGGCGCCGTTACAGCAACAGGTACAGGATGAGAAGCCCATGCAGGAGGAAATCGGGCTTTGGGGCGGTGAATCGGCGCTGTTTTGGGAAATTATGGAAGTGGTTGCCATTATAGCATTGGCTGTTGCTTTTGTATTCCTGCTTTGGAAGCTGATTGTTGGCATTATCCGGTTTTTCAGAGAGCGTTTCGGTGAGAGCTTTGCCCAGAAAAAATATGTAGAAATCGACGGCGGTTATACGGATATCCGTGAGAAATGCGGTCTGGCAAAAGACGATACAAAAAAAGGAGAGCGTAGCCTCTTTGGCTTTCTGAGTCCTACCCAGCGAATCAGAAAGCTTTACAAGAAAAAGCTGTTAGATTACTCCGTTCAGCTTGTAAAAGGGGAAAAGGAAAAGCTTGCCCTTTTTACGGCGAGAGAATCCGAGTCACTTGTAGGTAGCGAGGGTATGGCCGACATCTATGAAAAGGTTCGATACAGCACTGCGGATATTACCGCGGAGGACGTAAAGCGGATGAAGGAAGTTTGTAAGTAACTGCCGGGCGGAAATATTAAAAGAGGTCTATACATCCGGGTACGTAAATTAAGGTAAGTGAGATAAAGCATGCAACATAGCATGCAAAACGTTGAGAAAGAAAATTCAGAAATTGAGGTAAGTAAAATTATGTATGATAAGCTTGCACTTTCGGATGATATTTTAATGAAGGTATCTAAGCCGGAGCGCTATATCGGACATGAAGTAAATGCGGTAATGAAGGATAAAAATGCAGTTGATATCCGCTTTGCCATGTGCTTTCCCGATGTTTATGAAATCGGCATGTCCCATTTGGGCATTCAGATACTGTATGATATGTTGAACTCCATGGAGGATGTATGGTGCGAACGTGTTTATTCCCCGTGGCTTGATCTTGACAAAATTATGCGGGAAGAAAAAATCCCGCTGTTTGCGCTGGAATCCCAAGACCCTGTAAAGGAATTTGATTTCCTCGGCATTACCATCCAGTACGAAATGTGCTATACAAATATATTGCAGGTTCTGGATTTGGCGGGGATTCCTCTAAATGCCAAGGAGCGTAATGAGGAGGACCCCATTGTAATCGGCGGAGGTCCCTGCTCCTATAATCCGGAGCCCCTGGCGGATTTCTTTGATATTTTTTATATCGGAGAAGGGGAAACCCGTTACCGCGAATTACTTGATTTATATAAGCTCTGCAAGCGGGAAAAGCTGGGGCGTGTGGAGTTTTTGCGGCGTGCGGCAAAGCTGCCCGGACTGTATGTTCCCCGTTTTTATGAGACCACTTATCATCCCGACGGCACCATCAAAAGCTTTCTGCCTACGGAGGAGGGAATTCCCGCCACTATAACGAAAGAAATCGTTATGGATGTAACCGATACTTATTATCCCATGAAGCCTGTTGTGCCCTACATTAAGGTAACACAGGACAGAGTGGTACTGGAAATCCAGCGCGGTTGCATCAGAGGCTGTCGTTTTTGTCAGGCAGGTCAACTGTATCGCCCGGTTCGGGAAAGAGATGTTGACACCTTGAAAAAATGGGCGGTGGAAATGCTACAGAATACAGGTCATGAAGAGATTTCATTAAGCTCTCTAAGCTCCAGTGATTACAGTAAGCTGCCGGAGTTGATTGATTTCCTGATAGAAGAGTGCAACAGTAAACATATTAATATTTCCTTACCGTCCCTTCGTATTGATGCTTTTTCCCTTGATGTAATGAGTAAGGTACAGGATGTAAAGAAATCCAGCCTGACCTTTGCACCCGAAGCGGGGAGTCAGCGTCTTCGAAATGTTATCAATAAGGGATTGACTGAAGAAGTCATCTTAAAAGGCGCCGCTCTGGCCTTTGAAGGCGGTTGGACAAGGGTAAAGCTTTACTTTATGCTGGGGCTGCCTACGGAAACACTTGACGATATCCGGGGGATTGCGGAGCTTTCCAACAAGATTGCGGCAACCTTTTTTGAAACCGTACCTAAGGAAAAGCGCGTAAACGGTAAAGTGCAGATTGTTGCCAGCACCTCCTTCTTTGTACCAAAGCCTTTTACCCCTTTTCAGTGGGCAGCACAGTGTACCGCAGAGGAATTCATCGATAAGGCATACCAGACAAGAACTGCGATTTCCGAGCAGTTAAACCAAAAGAGCATCAAATATAACTGGCATGAGGCAGATGCAAGCGTACTGGAAGGCATTCTTGCAAGAGGCGACAGACGCCTTTGTGAGGTGATCCGACGTGTTTATGAGAAGGGCTGCATTTACGACGCGTGGAGTGAATACTACAAGCACGATATCTGGATGGAAACCATCGCGGAATGCGGACTTTCTGCGGAATTTTATACCCATAGGGAGCGTTCCGTTGAAGAGATTCTTCCGTGGGATTTTATCAGTTGCGGTGTTACAAAGGAATTCTTAAAACGGGAATGGGAGAAAGCAAAGCGGGAAGAAATTTCCGAGAATTGCAGTGTGAAATGTCAGGGCTGCGGTGCGGCTGCGTTCGGCGGCGGAATTTGTTTTCAGCCAAAAACCTCCTGATAATCCCGGATAATTTCTCAAAAAAGGCATATTCCGGTTAAGCATACGGTAAATGCCGTCAGTTTAAGGATTTACGGAAAGGCATAGGTTTATAAAATGAAGCTTCGTATTAAATTTAAAAAGCACGGCCCCATTCGCTTTATTGGTCATTTGGATGTCATGCGTTTCTTTCAAAAAACAATCCGAAGAGCACAAATCGATGTGGCATATACGACGGGATTCAGTCCTCACCAGATTATGTCCTTTGCAGCACCGCTGGGCGTTGGACTAGAAAGCAACGGTGAATATATGGATATTGAGGTAAATTCCATCCAACCCTGCGAGGATGTACGACTGCGGCTTAATGCTGCAAGCGTTCCGGGGATAGAGATTGTTTCGGTAAAAATTCTTCCGGAAAAGGCGGGAAACGCCATGGCAAGTGTTGCTGCTGCATCATATACCGTAAAGTTCCGCGAAGGAAGAACACCTTCCTGCGATATTGCTGCAGAACTGGAGCAGTTTATGAAAAGAGAGAGTATTCCCATAACCAAAGAGACAAAGAAAGGGGTACGTTCCCTTGATTTGAAACAGGGAATTTACTCAGTCTCCTGGAACGGAAACTGTTTTTCCATGCTGGTGGATGCCTCCAGCGCAGGCAATATTAAGCCCGGTATGGTAATTGAGGCACTGCTTGCTCAGTGCGGGGAAACGCTGCAGGAAAACGCACTTTTGATTACAAGAGAAGATGTTTATACCAATATCGGTACCGCTGAAGAACGGAAGCTGGTTCCGTTGGATGAAATAGGTGAAGTGTAACATATGAGTCGAACAATCGCGTCAAAAAACACGGTAACCGTGTCAAAGGATGAAAAAGCTCTTCAAAATACAGCACAGGGAAAATTGCTTTTCGCGAATTATGCTGGAAAAGACTGTGTCATGCTGTTAAAGGAAAACCGCCTGATAGCGGCTTCCGTTGTAGAAGAGGCACAGGCAAGCCGGATTGGAGCAATTCACATCGGCAAGGTAAAAAATGTCACCCCGGGAATCAATGCGTGTTTTGTGGAGATTGAGGGGAAAGAAATCTGTTTTTTGCCCTTGAAAGAGGCAATGAATCCTCTCGTTTTAAATCGACAATTCGACGGACGCCTTGTTGCAGGAGATGAATTGCCTGTTCAAATTACAAAGGATGCCCAAAAGACAAAGCAGGCTTCCGTTACCTCAAAAATTACGTTGTCCAACGACTGGTTTGTGATGGAACTGGGAACGGAGGGCATCTTTTATTCCTCAAAGCTGGAAAAAGAGAAGCGTTTTGAGCTTACCAACCTTTTAAAGGATGCAAATATAACAGATATTTCCGACTCAAAACGCTTAAATAAGAAGCTCTTTTTACCGGAATTAACGCTTCCCGTAAGTATAATTATAAGAACACAAGCAGGAGAGTGCGATAGTGCATGCCTTGTAACGCATTTTAATGCCCTTTTATGCGATTTTAACACCTTAATCGGGAAAATGTTCCATACCACCTGTTTTTCGTGCCTAAAAGCGGCTCCTACGGCTTTGGAACAGATATTGTCCTTTCTGGTTTCTCAAAACGAATTTGAAGAAATTATTACGGACAATCCCAACTATGCGGAAAACCTTTTTAACTATGCGCAAAAACATATGCCCGATAAAAGAGTGCGGCTATATGAAGATACTACGTTTTCTCTCAGCAGTCTGTATTCTCTGAATACAAAGATGCAGACAGCTCTTGAGGAACGTGTATGGCTAAAATCCGGTGGATATTTAGTGATTCAGCCCACGGAGGCTTTGACCGTAATCGATGTGAATTCCGGCAAATATGAAGCAAAAAAAGATGCCGCAGCCTTTGCCATGAAGATTAACCTGGAAGCTGCGGAGGAAATCGCCATACAGCTTAGGCTTCGCAATCTGTCCGGAATCATTGTTGTGGATTTTATCAATTTGAGTAAGGAATCTGATCGTCAGGAATTATTAAAATACCTTGCGTCGGAAGTGAAAAAAGATAAAGTGCAGGTTTCGGTAATAGATATGACACCGCTGGGACTGGTGGAATTAACCCGGAAAAAGGAGAAAAAATCCCTAAAGGAGCAGTTTGGGAGATAGATGAAACTATGCGCAAAACCATAGTTTAACGAATAGTTGATGCGGTATAATATGAAATCAACTCGATAATTCACTAGATTTAAGGCCTATATCTATCCGGTAAGTTGGCACAACTGATTCGTTAAACTATGACGATAGTATCTCTCTCAACTCATTTTTTCCATTTTCATACGAAGATTTTACCTCTTCATACAAATTATTATAAAATGCAACCGCAGAATCTTGTCTTTCTTTTGCAATCTTTTTTGCTTCTGTAGTATAGAAGCTTGAATATATCTTTTCTAATTTATATTTATACTCTTGAAAAAAAGAAGGATAAACATCATCTTCGCCATTTGAAACAGAGCCATCCGGCAGAAAAGAATATATTGATTCCGAAACAATGTTATCTCCATAATTTCAAATTTCACGGTCTACACGCTAATCCCTTTTTCCCCAAATACAAATTCATATAAGGAATCACTTTACAATTTCCTCAGAATCCAACACTATGGTAAAGGGGCCGTCATTTAGTAACGAAACCTTCATGTCTGCACCAAAGCTGCCCTCTTCTACGATTTCAATTTCCTGACGGCATTTTTCAACGATATAGTGGTACAGTTCCTCTGCCATAGCGGGTGAACCGGCATTGATAAAGGACGGGCGGTTTCCCTTGCGGCAATCGGCATAAAGAGTAAATTGGGAAATCATCAGAAGTTCACCGCCTACTGCATGTAAATCCAAATTGGTCTTTCCGTTTTCATCCTCAAAAATTCTTAATCCGATCAATTTTTTTATCATTTTATCGGCGATTTCCCGTGTATCGGCGTTGCTGATGCCAACAAGAACCAGAAATCCTTTCCCGATTTTTCCAATCACTTCACCGTCCACGGCAACCTGCGCCTCGGCAACTCGTTGTATTACAAATTTCATAGTACAAAGGTATTCCTTTCTTTTTTACATACTTCCAAAACAGTAACAAGCATGAAATATATTTGATTATACCGTTTTTATCTACTTCTTGGATGCTCCGTTTTTCTTAAAAAATTTTCTTTTCTTTTTTTCAGCTTCCTTCACAGGCTCTAAAATTTCATGGAAAACGCCCGTTTCGTCCACATAATCAATTTTTGTGTATTTTTCGGACTCTATGGGCAATGCCTTCTTTTCCAGCATGGTATTTACCACTGATTTCACGGCGGCATAGATTACCGCGAAGAAAGGCACTCCAATCAGCATTCCCATCACTCCGAACAATCCGCCGAATAAAGTAATGGAAAAAATAACCCAGAATCCTGACAATCCGGTGGATTCGCCTAAAATCTTAGGGCCTAATACATTTCCGTCAAACTGTTGCAAAATCAATATAAATAATGCAAAGTAAACACAATTTAAAGGCTGCGAAGGTTCCACAAAGAAAATCAATATAATACTGGGAATGGCACCCAGATACGGTCCGAAAAAGGGAATTACGTTTGTAACTCCGACAACGACGCTGATTAGCGCCGCATAGGGGGTATTTAACAGCGAAGTTCCGATAAAGCATAAAATCCCTATAATGATGGAATCCAGAATTTTACCGCTAAGGAACCCGATAAAGGTACGATGGGTAAAGCGGAAATTACGTACTACAATATTAGCTGTATCCTGCTCAAATATGGCATAAATCATTTTCTTTGCCTGACCGGCAAACTTCTCCTTGCTGGCAAGTACATAAATGGAAATCACAAAACCGATAATGAAATCCCAAAGGACACCGATGACACCGATGACACTCAACGAAACCGTCTTAATCAGCTGCGCTGTATTCGGAATCAATTTATTTAACCACTCTTCCATCTCATCTGAATAATTACTTACAAGCCTGACTACGGATTCGCTGAATTCCGGATTGTCCTCCAAAACCCGATTCAGCCATTTGGTAAAATTATTTATGTATGAGTCAAAATAATAAATAATGCTTTGTACACTGGGAACGATTTGAGATATCAGCATATGGAAAAAAAGATAAATCATTGCAACGAACAAAAAAGCAGTGAAAATAATACCGATTCCGCGCACCAGAGAATTACGCTTTTCGGATTCCTTAATATGTAAAAGATTGCAAATAGGATTTAACACCTTTCGTTCAATCCAATTTAAAATAGGAGTCAGCAAATAGGCAATCACAAATCCCCATACAATCGGCATAAGGATATTTGTGATTGTCTGAATGCCGCTCTTAATATTCGCTCCATGAAAAACAAAATAGTAGAACAGGATGGCAGCAACCATCACCAAAAACGCAGTCATTCCCCAACGAAAATATCTGTTGTTCAGCTTAAATTTCATGAACCGTCCCTCTTCTTTCGTAAGTCGTTGTACTACTCTTTTATCATACTATTTCCGCCGCCTGACTACAAGTTAAAATAATATAAACATCGCAAAAACAGCTACGGATTCTTTAATTCTGTGAAGTTATAAACGGAACAGGTGTCAGCTCAAATCGAATAAAATATCCCTGGTCATGCTTACATACGGGACATTGCTTGGGGGCTTTTTCGCCCTTATATACATAACCGCAATTTAAGCACATCCACTCCTCTTCCACATCGGAAACGAAGAGCTTACCTTCTTTTATCAGCTTCGCATACTTTTCGAAACGTTCTCCGTGAATCTTTTCGATTTCCGCAATTTGAAGAAAGGATGCAGCAATCTTATCAAAGCCTTCCTCTTTTGCCTTTTCGCCAAAAGCTTTATATACGGAATCATGCTCCTCAAATTCATTATGCTTTGCCATTTCCAAAAGCTCCGTCACATCATCGGAAAGATCAACCGGGTAGGAACCGTCAACGGAAATAGAGCTTCCCGCAAGTTCCTCCAAATGATGATAGAAAATTTCAGCATGTTCCTTTTCCTGCGCTGCAGTAAAGGCAAATATGGCACTGATAACATAAAGTCCGTCCTTTTTAGCCTTGGAAGCCGCAAACACATATCTGTTTCTTGCCTGACTTTCTCCTGCGAATGCACGCATAAGATTATCTTTCGTAATACTTTCCGCGAATTTTACAGACATAATAACCTCCTATGATCCGGCAGATTTTTCTCCCGGTGATACAAATAAAGTATATCCGATATTTTCAGGTTTAAATTAGTATTGTCTTTATTTCATAAAAATAATAAAATATATATGTGGTGAAAGCCATCAGAAATGAGGAAAATGTAATGAAGCTGCAACAGGTTTTAAGTTATGTCCGCAAAGCTGTGGACGATTATAAGATGATTGAAGAGGGGGATAAAATCGCTATCGGTATCTCCGGTGGTAAGGATAGCCTTACTTTGCTGTACGCATTACATGGTTTAAAACGGTTTTACCCAAAGAAATTTGAAATTCACGCAGTTACGGTTGACCTTGGTTGGGATAATCTGAAGCTGGATAAAATCGAAGAACTCTGCCGAAAACTGGAGGTAGAATACACCATCGTTAAAACCGATATTGCCCATATTATTTTTGAAGAGCGCAAGGAAGATAATCCCTGTTCTCTTTGTGCAAAGATGAGGAAAGGCGCGCTAAATCAGGCAATTAAAGACGCCGGCTGTAATAAAGTGGCATACGCCCATCACAAGGATGATGTAGTGGAAACCATGCTCATGTCGTTG
This sequence comes from Acetatifactor sp., assembly GCA_045546495.1. GTDB lineage: Bacteria > Bacillota > Clostridia > Lachnospirales > Lachnospiraceae > Acetatifactor. The sequence goes on from JAZQCX010000032.1 coordinate 10,357, forward strand.
ATTTATGAAGGCCGATTTCACACCTTTGCACCGGTCACCTATCTTGACCGAATGAATTTAACCGTAATCCGCCCGCTAATGTACATGAATGAGGTAGATGTTATCGGGTTTGTTAACAAATATGATGTGCCGGTAGTAAAGAGCCCCTGCCCCGCTGACGGTCACACCAAACGGGAATATATAAAGAATCTTGTACGACAGCTGAATCTGGAAAATCCCGGCGTAAAGGAGCGTATGTTTACCGCTATCCAAAACGGAAATATGAAAGGTTGGTCTGAATACATTGGCAGTACTGAAATCAAATAACTATCATGACGAACAGAATAAACAAAATATTATGAAGATGCGGGCAGTGTTAGAAGTACTCCCCTCTTTCTGCAAAACTTTTTTCAGAGGAATTGAAGAATATACTTCTGCACGGACACGTTTGGCCTATGCCTACGATATCCGCCTGTTCTTTGAATTTTTGCACGAGAATAACGCAGTTTGTGCTAAGATGGATATTTCCCAGTTCCCCCTTTCCATATTGGAACAGCTAAACCGTCAGGACATTGAGGAATATCTGGAATATATGTCTCTTTATGAAAAGGACGGCAGGGAGATATCTAACGATGAGCGGGGAAAAGCCCGAAAACTGGCTTCTCTTCGCAGTTTTTACAATTATTTTTACCAAAACGAAATGATTGCAAACAATCCTGCCGCGCTGGTTCCGCTTCCCAAACGTCACGAAAAAGAAATCATTCGTCTGGAGCCAAACGAAGTAGCTATCTTACTGGATCAGGTAGAGGATGGCACAAAGCTTACCAAAAAGGAATTGGAATACCATAAAAAGACAAAAACCAGAGATGTCGCTCTACTCACTCTTCTTCTGGGAACCGGAATCCGTGTTTCGGAATGTGTCGGCCTAAATATAAATGATGTGAATTTTGAGTCCGGTGGCATTAAAATCCGCAGAAAGGGCGGTTATGAAGCAGTTATCTACTTCGGAGAAGAGGTTGAAACGGCTCTCTTAGATTACTTAGAGGAACGGGAACACGTTATTCCGTCCGAGGGACACGAGGATGCACTGTTTCTCTCCCTGCAAAATCGACGTATGGCGGTTCGTTCCGTAGAAAATCTGGTAAAGAAATACGCCTCCAGAGTTACCACATTAAAGAAAATCACGCCACATAAGTTAAGGAGTACTTACGGTACTACACTTTACAAGGAAACCGGTGATATTTATCTCGTTGCGGATGTACTGGGACATAAAGATGTAAACACTACCAGAAAGCATTATGCGGCTCAGGAAGACGAGCGCAGACGGCGCGCTGCTCAATATGTAAAATTAAGGGATAAGGCTGATTAAAGGGGCAATTTGCCCCTTCTTTTTATTTATTACAATTATATTATGACCGTTAGCAAACCGAATACATTTCTAATACACAAACTCAGCAGAATAATAGGGAACAACCAATGTCTGGCCGGCAACCAGATTCTCGGCACACTCTAAATGATTGATGCTCTGGACTTCTGCGATATAGCTGTTCTTATTCTTATAATGATTATAATCAATATATTCGTCCGCAATCTCCCAAAGTGTTTCGCCGGAGGAAACAGTAATATGTGTATAATACTTAAAACTGTCGTTTGCGCTGGATTCGATGGAACCGTAAGAAACGGAACATACCAGAATTAAACACAAGGTTGCAAAAACAGAGCCTAAAAAAGTGAAAACTTTTCTTCTGCGCTCTCTGCGGAGTCTGCGAATTCTGGCGCAACGTCTCATCTCCCATTCATTTCCTGCCTGATATTCATTTCTATAAGATACTTCCTGAAACTGTCTCATTTTATTAACCTCATTTCTTACATGTATATCCAAATGTGTTGTTCGTTCGTATGTTCGGAACGTTTGTTCTATTGTTATTATATTGCAAGAACATCTGTTTGTCAACACAAAAATCGAACATATTTTTGGAATATATGTTTGCTTTTTTCGGCTTTTATGATATAATGAATTTGTTCAAGGTAGGAAAAGGCCGAATGGCCATCCGTACCATGATTGCGAATCTATCATGGTATATTGAAAATCGGAGGAGGAAATACGATGGGTTTTGGAAAAATCACACCTAAGCAGCAGGAAATCTTAGATTATATCAAGGAAGAAATCTTAAAAAGGGGCTATCCCCCTACCGTTCGTGAAATTTGTGAAACGGTAAATCTGAAATCAACCTCTTCCGTTCATTCTCATCTGGAAACCTTGGAGAAAAACGGTTATATCCGTCGAGACCCTACGAAGCCCCGTGCGATTGAAATTTGTGACGACAGCTTCCAGATGGTACGTACAGAGATGGTAAGCATTCCGATTGTGGGAAATGTTGCTGCAGGTCAGCCGATTCTGGCGGAAGAAAATATACAGGACTATTTCCCTGTTCCCGCTGATATGGTTCCCAAGGGTGAATCCTTTATTTTGAATGTTCGCGGCGAGTCCATGATTAACGCAGGTATCTTCAGCGGTGACAGAATCTTCGTAAACAGCTGCTCCACCGCTAATAACGGCGATATTGTTGTTGCATTGATTGACGACTCCGCTACGGTAAAAACCTTTTATAAAGAGAACGGTCACATTCGTCTTCAGCCGGAAAACGATACCATGGATCCTATCATTGTAGACGATTGTCAGGTTGTGGGAAAGGTGTACGGTGTCCTTCGATTCTTCCGTTGACTTTTCTCCGTCAATATATGAAAACATAAAGAACATGGACTCTGTCCTAGCAAGAAAGCTCTTGTTGTTGAAACCTAACTCAACCTACAAGAGCTTTTTTTGTGAAATCATCTTTTTGAATTTAATTATTTATCTTTTAAAATCATTGCCCCCTGTTGCATTCTTCCACTCTTTCCAAAAATCAGAAAATGTCAAGTAACGCTCACTTTTCTTTTGATTGACGGCCTTTGTTGCAACTTGGTAGCTTTCCTTGTTTAATTGCCAGTTAGAATAGGTACATGGAAGAAATTGATTATTACGATACCTTTGCCTGACTTCCTCATTGGAGAAATCACCAAAAAATTCAAAAATCAATGCTCCAAGGGTAAACAGATTCGTTTGTTCATCAATAAAACTGCCTTCATCGTACTCTTCCGGTGCTTTCAACCGCTTCGTGCCAAACCATTCAATCCCTTTATCATTAATGACCGGAGCTTTTCTGAAAAGATCAATATCACAGAGTATTGTTTTATCTGTCGTGAAATCGTACATAATGCTTCCATCGTAAAAATCAACGGCAACATAGCCTTTCTCATTCACACTTTTTAAGAATGAAAACAATACATCTATTGCCATAAGCCTTGTATGAATGGGTAATTCTTTAAATTTTTCTTTAGGGCTTTTAATCGAAACATCTGCTGTATATTTTTCAAAATTCCAGTGATCAAATAAGCATTCACCCTCTGCCCATTCAAAAACCGCAACATAGAACTGCTTGTAATCATATGCTTCTATCAGTTTAATTAAGTTAGGATGTTCCAAATCTGGATACAACAAAACTGCTTTTTTTAGCAGTTCAACAGATTCTGTCGGTGAAACATCTGCCTCCACGGTATTTACTCCTGCAATCTTGCAGAAATATTTTTTATCGGCATCCTCCATGCCAATACAGACACAGCCGGAACCGGTTTCATCAACAACCCAAAAAGCCGTACCATATTTTTTTAACCAACTAAAATCATGCAATTCCTGCAGTTTAAATTCAACATTGTCAATTCTATTAATTACCATTTTTCCTCCTGATTTTCATGGAGGGTTATGATATTTTATCCCTCCACATTTTATTTGTATAACTGATATTTTTATGTTTCATATACAATCATCTCCTTTACAATTTAATATCTATGTAAACTCTATTAGAGAACCCTAAGACATTGATAGATTCTGAGACCACATTTATTCCTTCTCTCCGCGCTCCTGTGTACCCTTCCACTTATGCCCACGATATTCCGCATCATACTTAGAGTACATGATTTTCTGGGAATCATACAGGCTGTAATAGCCGGAAAGCATGTAGCTCACCGCAATTCCAATGAGAATGAAATGAATTCCTGCGCCTCCGAACAGTTCAAATCCCAGAAGCAATGAGGTAACCGGACTGTTTGTTACACCGCAAAACAGAGAAATCATTCCCACAGCCGCACACATAGCCGGAGAAATACCGAAAAACTGTCCCATCAGGCACCCAAAGGTTGCCCCGATGAAAAAGGATGGAACAATTTCACCGCCTTTATAACCGACCCCCAGTGTGAGTGCAGTTAAAATCATCTTTAGCAAAAAGGCTTCCGGTCTCGTCTGCCCGTGAACGGCATGCTCTATTACCTCCATACCTGCGCCCATGTAATCCTGACCGCCTGTCAGCAAATGAATGACAGCAATCAAGGCACCTGTCAAAAAAATTCTTATGTATGGATTCGGCAACCACTTTTTAGAGTATTTTGAAGTGCTGTGAAGCAGAATACAGAAGATGATACTCATGGCGGCACAGAGGATTGCCAGTACTGCTATTTTCCATGCATTCATAGGAGTAAATTCCGGTATAGTTAAAATTGTCATGGCTTCACTGCCCACGCCCAAAACATGTGCAATACCGGATGCAATCAGGGCTGCAAATACACAGGGAACCAGTGCCGCATAATACATAACGCCCACACTGACTACCTCCATCGCAAAAAAAGATGCCGCAATGGGAGTTCCGAAAAGTGCCGCAAAGCAGGCACTCATGCCGCACATAACCGCAATATGAACGTCCTTTTCGCCTAAATGCAACGCTTTTCCCACAGAACTGCCGATACCGCCGCCCATTTGTAACGCAGCACCCTCTCGTCCCGCGGAACCGCCAAACAAATGGGTAAGTAATGTGCTGATAAAAATAAGCGGCACAGTGACAAATCCCAGTGTACTTTCCGAACGAATCGCCGCGATAACGCCGTTTGTCCCGGTGTCATTTCCCCGCTTTGTAATCCGATACAAAAATACAATCAGCAAACCCGCGAAGGGAAGTCCCCATATAATCACAGGATAGGTAATACGCAGCTTTGTGACAAATTGCATTCCATAATAAAATCCGGTACCTACAAGTCCAACGATAATACCGATTACGGTGGAAATAACACCCCATTTTAAAAAGCTCATTAGCCTGCTCTTCTGTTTTTTCCATTCATGGAAAAAAACCGATTCCGATGAGAATGACATCACTATAGTCCTCACTTTTCCTCATAAGCAATTTATTCGTAAAAAGCCATCGAAGATGCAGAAACATCAACGATGGCCTTATTCATTTTACTGAAAACGCACATTCATATATGCAATGATTTCCTGTACACATCTTTCAAAACCCAGCTTTGAACTGTCCAGACACAGGTCATAGTTTCTTGCATCCGTCCATTCTCTTCCGGTGTGATACTTATAGTACTCCGCACGTCCCTTGTCCGTTTTCTGGATGAACTTCTCCAGCTCCTTTGTACTCATACTGTGCTTCTTTGCCGCCTGCTCCATACAGAAATCATGGGGCGCATGTACAAACACGCTTAAAACATTATCATAATCTTTTAACACAAAATCCGCACAGCGTCCAACAATAACACAGGACTCCCGTTCTGCCAGCTGTCGGATGATCTTTGCCTGATAGTTAAAGAGATTGTCATTTGAGGTAAACTCATTACTTTCCGGCGGAATCAGCTCACCGCTGTAAACATTCGGTGTATTTCCGAAGAGCCGGGAGCCCTTAGGCTTTTCATCTGCCTTTACAAACAGGCTCTCGTTGATACCGCTGTCTTCGCTGGCAAGCTTCAACAGCTCTTTATTGTAGAAATGAATCCCCAGCTGCTCTGCCAACATCTCACCAATGGTTCGTCCGCCGCTTCCGTACTGTCTCGCAATTGTAATTACTACTTTATCCATTTTGCTTCCTCCCCGATTAAAATACATCGTCCTTTATTCACCAAGGTATGCTTTCTTTATGGAATCGTCATTCAACAAGTCGCTTGCCTTGCCTTCCAAAACAATATTTCCGGTTTCCAAAACATAGGCTCTGTCCGCAATGGAAAGCGCTTTTTTCGCGTTTTGTTCCACTAAAAGTACGGTAGTTCCGCTCTTGCTGACCTCTTGAATGATATTAAAAATTTCATTTACAAAGATAGGGGAAAGTCCCATGGAAGGCTCATCCATTAAAATAATCTTAGGATGGGACATCAACGCTCTTCCCATGGCAAGCATCTGCTGTTCACCGCCGCTCAAGGTACCGGCCAACTGATTCTGGCGCTCCTCCAATCTGGGAAAATGATGAAATACAGTCTTTAAGGTTTCCTGAATTTCATTCTTATCCTTTCTGGTATAGGCTCCCATCTTCAGGTTTTGCAACACGGAAAGCTGTGAGAAAACTCTTCTTCCCTCCGGCACATGCGCCATACCCATAGAAACGATTTTATGCCCGGGCAACTTTACAATATCCTTTCCGTCAAAGGTAACCGTTCCCTCCTTCGGCGCCAGCAGACCGGAAACCGTATGCAGAATCGTAGTTTTTCCGGCTCCGTTTGCACCGATCAGTGCAATGATTTCCCCCTCATCAACATGAAAGGAAATGCCTTTGATTGCCTGAATCATGCCATAATATACTTTTAAATCCTTAACTTCCAACATGGACATAGTTAATCTCTCCGTTCTGAATGTACCGCCGTAAAGCGTTTCTTTATTCGCCCAAATATGCCTTGATTACTTCGGGATTATTTAATACATCCGCAGTCTTTCCCTGACAGAGAATCCGTCCGAAGTTCAAAACGGTAAGTTCCTCACAAATTCCGCTGACAAGTCGCATATCATGTTCAATTAAAAGAATTGTCATGTCAAAATGCTTCTGAACAAATTTAATGGTATCCATCAATTCCTGCGTCTCGTTAGGATTCATACCTGCCGCAGGCTCATCCAACAACAGCAGCTTGGGTCTTGTTGCCAGCGCTCTTGCAATTTCCAGCTTACGCTGCTTTCCGTAAGGCAGATTTGCGGCAAGCGTATCCGCTTCACCGTCTAAGTCAAACACCTTTAATATTTCCAGTGCTTCCTCCTGCATCTGCTTTTCTACCGCACGATATCTGGGAAGTCGAAGAATTCCCTCGATTGTGCTGTAATGCAAATGATTGTGCAAACCAACCTTTACATTTTCCGCCACGGTAAGCTCTTTAAAAAGACGGATATTCTGGAAGGTTCTTGCAATTCCGGCACGATTGATATCAATGGTTTTCTTACCGGTAATATCAGCCCCGTCTAAACGGATAATCCCCTCACTGGGCGTGTAAACACCCGTTAAAAGGTTAAACACAGTGGTTTTTCCTGCACCGTTAGGGCCGATTAAGCCGTACAGGCAACCTTTTTCAATGGTCAAATTAAAATCATCTACCGCTCTTAAACCTCCGAAGGAGATACCTAAGCTTCCTACTTCCAATAATGCCATGCCTAAGCCTCCTTTCCGTCAGATACTACCGACTTCTTTAACTTCAGTTTATGAGTCATTTTCTTACGCCAGTTGATGCATGCAGGTGCCCAGTTAAAGAGCATCATTACAATCAACACAACCGCATATATCAGCATACGATAATCGTTTAAACCACGCAAAAGCTCCGGCAACAGCGTCAGAATTACAGCAGCAACAATCGAGCCTCTGATGTTACCGATACCGCCTAACACAACAAATACAAGAATCATAATGGACATATTATAACCAAAATTCTTAGGCAGTGCCGTCAGGGTAGACAGATTATGGGCATACAACACACCGGCAACACCGGCCAGCGCCGCAGAGATGGAAAATGCCATCAGCTTATACTTGGTAATATTAATACCTACCGATTCCGCTGCAATGGTATTATCACGAATTGCCATAATTGCCCGACCGTCTCTGGAATGAATCAGGTTCAGGACAATAAACAGGGTTACCAGAAGCAAAACAATGCCGATGGTAAAGCTGGAATCGTTTGGTGTACCCGTAATACCCTGGGCACCCTGGATGATAACGGTTCCCTCTTTTGACAGATTAAGCTCCAATGTGCTTTTTGTCGAAAAATGAAATCCGTTTTCGTCTACACCGATATACAGAATGTTTACAAGATTCTTTATAATTTCACCAAACGCCAGCGTAACAATTGCGAGGTAGTCACCCTTCAGGCGAAGTACCGGGATTCCGATTAAAATACCAAAAAGCCCCGCAAACAATGCGCCGACTATAAGTGCAAGGAAAAAACGGACTCCCGCAACCGGAATGGCATCCTGCATACATTTTGAGAAAAATGCACTGGAAAAAGCGCCTACACACATAAATCCTGCGTGTCCAAGGCTTAATTCTCCCAGAATTCCTACAGTCAGGTTCAGGGAAACTGCAAGAATCGCATAAATACAAAGCGGTACAAGAAGTCCCTGTAAAAGGCTGGAAAGCACACCTGCCGCAATCAACACCTGCACCAATATATACGCCGCAATCACCATACCGAAGGTGATGAGATTACTCTTTAAGTTAGGATTTGTTTTTAATTTATTTAACAATTTCATAACGCATCCCCCTTATACCTTTTCCTGAAGATTTTTGCCAAGCAGACCGGTAGGCTTAATCAGAAGCACTACAATCAACACGCCAAACACAATGGCATCTGCCACCTGTGAAGAAATGTATGCTTTTGCAAAAATCTCAATAATACCAAGCAGAACTCCACCGATAAAAGCACCCGGAACAGAACCGATTCCGCCAAATACCGCCGCAACAAATGCCTTGATACCGGGCATGGAGCCGGTATAAGGATTCAGGGACGGATATGCAGAGCAAAGGAGCACACC
>JAZQCX010000033.1:0-20661 GCA_045546495.1 Acetatifactor sp.
TCAGCGTGAAACCGATAAGCCTTTCTTAATGCCTGTTGAGGACGTATTCTCTATCACTGGTCGTGGTACCGTTGCTACCGGTAGAGTAGAGCGTGGTGTTCTTCACTTATCTGAGGAAGTTGAAATCGTTGGTATCAAGGAAGAGACCCAGAAGTCAGTTGTTACCGGTATCGAAATGTTCCGTAAGCTTCTTGACGAGGCTCAGGCTGGTGATAACATCGGTGTTCTTCTTCGTGGTATCCAGAGAACTGACATCGAAAGAGGTCAGGTTCTTGCAAAGCCAGGCTCTGTAAAGTGCCACACCAAGTTTACCGCTCAGGTTTACGTTTTAACCAAGGATGAAGGTGGACGTCACACTCCTTTCTTCAACAACTACAGACCTCAGTTCTACTTCAGAACAACTGACGTAACCGGCGTTTGCCAGCTTCCTGCTGGTACCGAGATGTGCATGCCTGGTGATAACGTAGAGATGAGCATCGAATTGATTCATCCTATCGCTATGGAGCAGGGTCTTACTTTCGCTATCCGTGAAGGTGGACGTACCGTAGGTTCAGGCCGTGTTGCTACTATCATTGAGTAATATACGCGATGGCAATGAGCCGAGCAAATAAGTAAAAAATTAACCCGGAGAGTGCTTGCACTCTTCCGGGTATTTTTTTGCTTGTTTATAGGGCGAAGCCCGCGACCGAGCAGCTTGCTGCGAGGTGTGCACGGCGCTTTGTAACGCTCCTTTGCGCAACAGAAAACGAAAAAAGTTGCGCAACATTGGCCTTTTTGGTCAAAACGAAGCGCAATGTTTGCGTGATTTTTGGCGGTGATAGTGCATTGACGACAAAAAAAGTAGGGATTATAATAAAAACATAGCAATAAAGCACAAAAGGCGCAGAAAACCAGAGCAACAGAGTGCGCAACAAATGCGCAAAAGGAGATGAGCGACTGTGAAAACAAAGGCTGCGGTAAAGCAAAACAATCGAGGAATCAAAGGCTTTTTTAAAAAGGCATATAAGTACAGGGCGTTTCTGTTGATGCTGTTGCCCGCGGTGATTTATACATTGGTGTTTTCCTATTATCCAATGACCGGAATCGTGCTTGCGTTTAAAAAATATACATATGCCGGCGGAATCTGGGGAAGTGATTGGAATGGGCTGGAGAATTTTAAGTTTTTCTTCAAGTCGGGTCAGGCCGGATTGGTAATTCGGAATACAGTGCTGTATAATGCGGTGTTCATCGTAGTAAATACGGTAGTGCAGATTGCAGTAGCGGTCTTATTGACAGAGATCCGCAACAAGTACTATCGCAAGATTACGCAGTCAGTTATGTTTCTTCCGTACTTCATCTCATGGGTTGTTGTAGGAGTGATGGCGTTCAATATTTTTAGTTCGGATTATGGCTTCATCAATAATATTCTCGTTTCTCTGGGTGGAGAGAAATTTAAGTTTTATACGACGCCCGGAGTTTGGCCCTTTATCCTGACGTTCTTTAGCTTGTGGAAGGGCGTAGGATACGGTTCTGTAATGTATCTGGCGGCGATTATGGGAATTGATACATCGGTGTATGAAGCGGCTGCAATCGACGGCGCGAATGTATTCCAGAGAATTTTCAAGATAACCATCCCCATGATTATGCCGACGACAGTAATCTTGTTCCTGCTTTCCATCGGCGGTATCTTCAAGGGCAACTTCGATATGTTCTATAATCTGGTTGGCAACAACGGTTTGTTATATAACTACACGGATGTAATCGATACGCTGACCTTTAGAGCGTTGGTGGCACAAAACAACTACGGTATGTCGGCAGCTATAGGACTTTTCCAGTCAGTGCTTTGTTTTATTACGGTTATTCTTGCAAATAAACTGGTCAGCCGATATGACAAGGATTATGCATTGTTCTAGGAGGTGGGAAAATGGTAGCTGCAAGTAGTCACTTGGGTAAAGTGAAGCATGGTAAAGACGTGATTCTGTTAAACATAATCGCATATACATTTTGCGGGTTTATTGCTCTGATTTGTGCGATACCGTTTGTCATGATTGTTACCGGTTCCCTTTCCTCGGAAACAGCGATTATCGAAAACGGATTCAGCTTAAAAATTCAGGATTTCAGTCTGGAAGCATATAAAACAGTATTTGCCCAGCCCATGGTTGTTGTTAAGGCATATGCAACCACAATAATCCTTACTATCGTAGGTACGTTGCTGGGCTTGGGAATTCAAACCATGACGGCATATGTTCTGGCAAGAAAAGAGTTTGAATGGAGAGGCTTCTTTTCCTTCTTCTTTTACTTTACGACATTGTTCAGCGGCGGTTTGGTGCCCTACTATCTGTTAATCAGGCAGACGTTGCATTTGAAGGATTCCTACTTGGCGCTGCTGCTGCCACTGCTGTTCAGTGTGTACAATTTGCTGATTATGAAGAGCTATATTCTCGGTATTCCGGACTCACTGATTGATGCAGCGAAGATCGACGGGTGCAGCGAGTTCAGAATATTGGTGAAGGTGGTGCTTCCCTTAATTAAACCGGCGTTGGCAACGGTTGGATTGTTTATTGCGTTGGCTTATTGGAACGATTGGTATAATGCAATGCTTTACATCGATACCGAGGATAAGTATCCCCTACAGTATTTCTTGTACGAAAAGATTAACGGAATTGAGAGCTACAAGAAATTGATTGCAAACGGAATGGTAAGCAGCTCGGTAATCAGCTCTGTATCATTGCCGACCCAGAGCTTGAAGATGGCGTTGACGGTTGTTGTAACAGGCCCTATTGTGCTGGCGTATCCCTTTGTACAGAAATATTTTGTACAGGGAATTACAATCGGTGCGGTCAAAGGCTAAGAAGCGGGGTATGCGCTAAATTTGGTAGTTATAGGTTAATTACACATATATTTAAGGAGGACACTATGAGAAAGAGATTTAAAAAGCTCACAGCACTTTTATTAAGTGCGGTAATGACAACAGGTATGTTGGCCGGTTGTAGTTCCGATAATGGAACAACTACAGTCGGCAAGGACTCAACGGCGGCCGGCAAGGATTCAACCACAGTCAGCGCAGATGTAGCAGATACATCGGAGTATGTGGAGCTGAAGATGTACCTACTGGGTGACAGAACAGCGGATTTCGACGAGGTTTACGGCGAGATTAATAAGATTTTAAAGGAGAAGCTGAATTGTACCGTTTCGGTTGACTTCCTGTCCTGGGGTGAGCATGATACAAAGTATTCCCTGCTCTTTTCCGGCGAAGAAGATTTTGATCTGATATTTACGGCGTCCAGCTGGGGCCATTATGAGCAGACAGTAGCGTTGGGCGGCTTTTATCCTTTGACGGAAGAGTTTATTCAGACCTATGCACCCGATATCTGGAACGTAGTTCCTGAAATGGGATGGAGCCAGGCAAAGATTGACGGCGTGGCATACATGGTTCCGAACTACCAGAACGAGTTCGGTCAGGATGTGATGGCAGTGCGCGGCGATCTGTTGGAGAAATACGGTATCAAGGATATTACAAGCTGGGAAGAACTGATGAATTTCTATAAGGCTTGTGCGGCAGACGGTATGTACGCAAGCAACGGAGGACCTTGGTATCAGTACTTCCAGGCAAAGGGTCTTTCTACCACAGGTGGTGCGCCTAAGGGCGGTGAGTTGATTCTGTACAACGCACAGGACACAAGTGATTTGGGCTTCACTTATCTGCTGGATTGGGACGGCTTCGCAGATTACTGTAAGCAGATGAAGGAATTGGCAGATTTGGGATGCTGGTCGGCAGACGTGCTGAATTCCACCGATGAGCGACAGACGGGCCTTTTGACCGGCAGAACCGCAGGTATGATTTGGAATATCGGTAGCTGTAAGTTCTATGCGGCACAGGCAAATACAGAGCATCCTGAGTGGAATGTAACGATTGTTGACCCTGTATCTGCACAGGCAAAGAAGGTTAACTCCTACATCAACAATGGTGTGGCAATCAACGTAAACTCCAAGAACCCCGAGAGAGCAATGATGGTATTGAATGAGTTCTATACCAACCCTGAGATTAACGATATGACCAGATTCGGTATCGAGGGTAAGCACTGGGAAGCAGTTGGCGATATGCAGTATAAGGTGCTTGATTCTTCCACATTCGGTGTTGACAACAACTGTAACTGGGGGTGGATGAACAACGAGATTAAGAGAACCGAGTATATCGAGAACAGAACCGCACTGGATGATACTTGCGATGCAATGCTGGAAAAGTGGAACGCAAATGTAAAGGCAGAGCATCCTTACGATGGCTTCAACTTTGATTCTACCAATGTAGCTACCCAGATGGCAGCAGTTGATGCGGCAATCGGTACTTACTATGATCCGTTGGTAAACGGTTTGGTGGATGATGTGGATGGCTCAATTGAAGCGTTGAGAGCTGCTCTTGAAGCTGCGGGTATCAGAGATATTATTGCAGAGATGGAAAGACAGGCTGCAGAGCATGTAGCGAAGTAATAAATCTTATAAGGGTCGCCTTGTTTGGCGACCCTTTTCCCAAAAGAGAGGAACGATAGACATGACATTAGATGAAATGGCAAAGGAATTGGGCGTATCAAAGAGTACTGTGTCCAGAGCGCTGTCCGGAAAAGGAAGAATCGGAGAAGAGACGAGAAGAAAAATAATGGACTTTGCCAAGAATCAGGACCTTTCTATGAACGCAGAGAGGAACGGCGACGGAGCAACACGGAATTTGGGAGTTGTGTTGCCGGCGGATGTCTATTTGAACGGCGGTCCGTATTTTCAGGAGTGTATTTTAGGAGTTTGCGAAACGGCGGCATTTATGAATTATGATGTCTTGATTGCCTCCGGCACTGCCAGCGATATGAGCGGAATCAGGAAGCTGGTGGAAAATAAAAAGGTGGATGGTATTATATTGACCAGAAGCATTGAGGATGACAGGGCAATTCAGTACCTGACAGAAGTAGGGTTTCCGGTGGGACTTACGGGAATCTGTAATAACAGTAAGGTAATTCAGGTGGATATCGACAATGAGGGGGCAGCGGAAAGCTTAACATCTTTTCTGATTGGATGCGGATATCGCAAATTTGCACTCATCATTGATAACATGGAATATAACGTAAACAAGAGCCGCTATAAGGGCTTCTGTAACGCTTTGATAAATAGGGGGATGCAGCCGGATAAACAGATTGTGGTGTCTGCTTCCTTGAATACGGAACTGATGGATTCCATAGTGGAGAATTTAATCAGTCAGAAGGTGGAATGTATTATTTGCGGAGATGATGTGATCTGTACCCGGATAATGTCTAATCTTCAGGCGGAAGGGTATCGCATTCCAAAGGATGTATCAGTGGCATCTCTGTACAACAGTCCGAACTTGGAGTGCTTTTCACCGGCAGTTACAGCGGTGAATGTATCTGCCAGACAGGTGGGGAATACAATTTGCAGACAGATGATTGGTTATTTGGAAGGCAGGGAATATCAATCGAGAACCATTATGGATTATGAAATCCTGATGCGTAAATCAGCAAGCGGAATCAACAGAGAGAGGATGCAGGATGAAAAAAACGGATTTTCATAAGGGCATGGATATTTCGGGACTGCCCCGTTATCTGGACGAAGGCATGCAGATAAGGGATCTGGACGGAAGCCTGATAGAACCTTTTGCATTTTTGAAAAAATATGATGTAAACAGTATACGGCTGCGTATCTGGGTAAATCCGGAGAACGAGCCCTACTCAAAGGGGTATTGTAATCTGGAACATACCTTACGAATGGCAAAGCAGGTGAAAGAAAACGGTATGAAGTTCATGCTGGACTTTCACTATTCCGATTGGTGGGCGGACCCGGGAAAACAAAAGAAGCCACTGGCTTGGGAAGGCCTGAGCAGAGATGCACTGGAAGAAAAGCTGTATGAGTATACCCGGGAGGTGCTTCTTGCGTTGGACGCGCAGGGGACCCTGCCGGATATTGTACAGATTGGAAACGAAATTCGGAGCGGTCTGGTATTTCCGGAAGGCGAATTGCCGGATTACAGGGGGATGGTGCGCCTGATTAATGCAGGAATCCGAGCGGCCCGCTCGGTGGCGGATAAGGATACCATGCAGGTTATGATTCATCTGGATCAGGGCGGACGCTATCAGTGGCTGCACAAATGGTTTGAGGGCGCTTTTGCGGAAGGTCTGGAGGATTTTGATCTGATTGGTTTGTCCTATTATCCCTTTTGGCATGGAACCTATCTTGATTTGAAAGCTGCTATGAAGCAGTTGCTGGCGGATTATCAGAAGCCCATTATGATAGTGGAGACTGCTTATGCATGGCGCAGGAGTGAGCGCGGGTTTATTGATGATGAGCAGCTGCGTATCGGCGGGTTACCGGCAAGTCCGTTGAGTCAGAGGCAGAATTTGGAGCTGATAATGTATTTGTTGGCAGAACTGCCGGATAACATGGGGTGCGGTATCTATTACTGGGAGCCTCTTTGTATTCCGAATCCGGAGCATGGCGGTTGGGATGAAAATATGGGAATTCTGGATGAAACCGGAAAAGCCATGGAAGCGATTCTTGCCTACGATTCTACGGAAGAAAAAAGGCGCAAGGAGCCGGAATTCTGGCCGGAGCTGAAGAGTAAGATTCTCCGGGAAGAAATGATGTCCGACGAGATGGATTTAGGGATAAATCTGTTGCCAAACGGCGATTTTGCCCGTTTGGGTGACCTATGGAATATGAGAGCTTCCGATGAGGATGTGGCGTGGCATTTTTGCGAGGCAGAGCCGAACCTGGGATTCAAGATATTTGCTGTGGAGAGCCAGCGGAACTTTACATTCCGCATGGATACCGTGTTGGAAGGTTGTGAGCCCGGAGATTATATACTGACGGTAAGTGCAAAAGGGGTGGATACAACGGGGGTGGATGTACGATTGTTTGCCTGTACAAGCAGCGCGCATAAGGAAACCGTGATTCATCCGATAGAAAAATGGACTACTTATAGGGTTGATTTTACGGTGAAAGAAGGGGAAGAAATCAATTTGGGAATTGCGATTCAGTCCCCGCCGATTTCCTTGTCCACCAAACATTTCAGATTGACGAAAAAACACGAGGAGACCTAAAAGATGAGTACAGAAATCAGCTTTACAAGCCAATATTTGTTAAAGAACGGGATACCTTGGTTTCCTGTGATGGGAGAGATTCATTACAGCAGATATCGGGAAGACCTGTGGGAGGAATCCCTTCGGAAGATGAAGGCCGGCGGATTAACAATCGTTTCCGCATATGTAATCTGGCTGCATCATGAAGAGGAGAAGGGTGTTTTTGACTTTTCCGGATGCCGCAATTTAAGGAAGTTTTTGGAGCTTTGTAAAAAGGTTGATATCAAGGTATGCCTGCGCATCGGCCCCTGGGTTCACGGGGAATGCCGGAACGGCGGGTTCCCTGACTGGGTGGTAAATTTGCAGGACGAGGGCGTAAAGCTCCGCAGCAATGACGAAACCTATATGGCTTATGTACGACGTTATTGGGAGCAGGTTGCAAAGCAGGCGGAGGGGCTTCTGGATAAGGACGGCGGTCCTGTGATTGCCATTCAGCTGGAAAACGAGTACGGACATGTGGGCGGAATGAGGGGCGAAGCCGGTAATGGACATATACGTGCTCTGGAGGCACTTGCAAAGGAACTGGGGATGGTGGTTCCCATGTATACCGCAACCGGCTGGGGCGGTGCCGTAATCGGCGATGCACTTCCCGTAATGGGAGGATACTGTGACGCACCTTGGGACCGGAGTACGGAAGAACTGCCGGCAAATACAAACTTTATTATCAGTCATGTGCGTAATGACGCGTTAATTGCCTGCGACCATCATGTAGAAGATTCTGTTACCTTTGATGAGAACCGGTACCCTTATCTGACGGCAGAATTGGGAGGCGGTCTGCAGGTGACGGCTCACAGACGACCTGTTGCCACGGGGAAAGACATCGGCGGTATGTCTACCACAAAGCTGGCCAGCGGTGTGGCATTGCTGGGATACTATATGTATCATGGGGGCAGTAACCCTAAGGGAAAGTTTACAACGTTGCAGGAGTGCAAAACATCAAGATATATTAACTATAATGACCTGCCGGAAATCAACTATGATTTTAATGCGCCTATCCGTCAGTATGGTACTATTTCCGACAGCTATAAGGAACTGAAGCTGTTGGCTGCATTTTTAAAGGATTTTGGGTCGGATATTGCGGTTATGCCAACGGAAATTGACCCTGAAAGGGTTATGCCGGAGGATGTACATACCTTGAGAAAAGCGTGCCGGCATGACGATACGCATGGCTATGTAATCTTTAACAATTATGTGAGGCGTCGTACCATGGACGCGCATACCGGTGTGGTTTTCAAAGGATTGACGGCTAACGGAGAGGTTGTATTTCCGGCGGTGGATATTGCAAGCGGAACCTACGGCTTTTTCCCGTATAATATGCAGTTGGGCGACGCAGTGCTGGAGACGGCCTTGGCAACCCCTTTCTGTCGATTGGACATAGGCGGGGCGGAAACTTTTGTGTTCTACGGCGATTATGAGCCAAAGTACAGCTGGAAGGACGGCTGTGCTGCAGATGTTTTACATTTGACCAGGCAGCAGGCATTGAATGCGTTTAAGGTAACACTGGACAAGGATTATTTAGTTATCAATGATAATTTTGTTTGGGAAGAAGATGGGAAGCTGGTTGTGGTAGGAGAGGCGCATACCACCATTATGACTTATCCGGAACTGAAGGATGTTCCCACGGGATTTAGAAAGACGGGAGAAAGTGGGCGTCTGGCGGTATATGAGAGAAGAATCGATTCACCGTCTGCAACGGTTACCTTTAATAAGGTGTCAGAGAATGCGGAGGAATCCACGTACGAGATTGCTGTAAGCTATGCCGGAAAAGGAAACCGTATAGCGGGGAGAGATACCTTTATCAGGCTGGATTATGAGGGATATGGTATGGAGATATATGCGGACGGTGAGAAGTTGAACGATCATTTTTATACCGGGCAACAGGTTCCCATCAGTATGAGGTACTTTAACTATCCTGAGAGGCTGATTGTGAAGGTAAAGGCATTACGGCAGGATGATTGGGTATATCTGGAGAGGTGGCCGGAGCTTGAAGAGGGGCGTGTGTGCCGGCTAAATGCAGTGACGGTGCGGGAAGAGTACAGATAAAAGGCATTTCCGGGAAGTGTTCGGGAAGGGAAGCGGTTCCGTAAGGGACGCTTCCTTTTTTGGAACTTTGGCATTGCACATTTTAATGCAATGTGAAATAATAAGATTCAAAGTGTAGGATGACGGTTGCTTGTATAAGGCAGACCGTTTGGGGGAGGAAAACATGTATTATAGTAACATATTGGATTTAATCGGAAATACACCGTTGCTGAGTCTGAAGGAGACTACCGGATGTGACATTTATGCCAAGGCAGAGTTTTTGAATCCGGGAGGAAGCATTAAGGACAGAATTGCTCTGAATATGCTGCTGGAAGCGGAGAAGAGCGGAAAGTTAAAACAGGGTATGACAATTATAGAACCTACTTCCGGTAACACGGGAATCGGGCTTGCACTGTGCGGTATCCGAAAGGGTTATAAGGTAATCATTGTAATGCCGGAAAATATGAGTGACGAGCGAAAGAAGATTATTAAGGCGTTGGGGGCGGAGCTTGTGCTGACGCCGGCGGAACTCAGCATCGGCGGTTCCGTGGATAGGGCTATGGAAATTGCAGCATCTTCGGAGGAATACTTTGTGCCGCAGCAGTTTGAGAATCCGGCGAATCCGGCAGCCCATTATGAGACAACGGGACGTGAAATTATCGAGCAGCTTGGAAAGAAAATAGATGTGTTTGTGTCCGGCATCGGTAGCGGAGGAACCTTACAGGGAATTGCTTCCCGGATTTTGGAACAGAATCCGGAGTGCAAGATTGTGGCAGTGGAGCCGAAAAATGTGTCCGCGCTTCTGGGAGATGAGCCGGGGCTGCACCAGATTCAGGGAATCGGAGACGGCTTTGTACCGGAGGTTCTGGATACCTCTATTATTACGGACATTGTAGAAGTGACGGATGAGGACGCCATTTCTACCGCAAGAGAACTGGCGAGGGTACAGGGTTTCCTCGTAGGAACCTCCTCCGGTGCTAACGTATGGGCGGCAAAGGAAATGGCGAAAAAGTATGGCGCAGATAAGACCATTGTAACGATTCTTGCCGACAGAGCGGAAAGATATTTCAGTACGGCATTGATTTAAAAAGAGTAAATTTGAAGCGGCGAGAGGAGGAACTCCTATCTCGCCGCTGTTTGCGTTTTCCATTTATTCCAAATGTACCTTTTCTAACAGAACGGTTCCTTCGTAGGCATTTTGAATCGTTTGGTTCAGCTGCGGACGCTGACCATACTCGCCGCTAAAGTGGCTTAAATCTTCAGCCCACTGGGTGGGGTAATAGTAAATGTCGTTCATGTAATCAGGATATTGTGTGGATAGCCAGCTGTTTTCGAATTCGGGGAGCAAGGTCTGCATCTGCTCGCGGTAATGTTCGGCCACCGGGGCAGAGTGGAAATGTAATGTTACCCCCTTCTCCTGACACAAATCATATAGCTTTCTAATGTATTGGTCGGCAATTTCAAAGGAAGAACTCTGGACATATTCCTCCCCATAGAACAAAATATAGCTTAATACAAGCTTTTGTAAAATAGGGGAATTCTCAATTAACTCTACAATATTCTTTTGCATAAGGAGGCTTCCGTATAATTCCTTGAAAGTATCAAGGGTGCTTGGGTCAAGATGCTGTATGGCATCGCCCTCCACATAAGTCATGACGCCATACCGATAGGTCCATTCCAAATCATATGTCCGGGTAATGGTGAGAGGATGCATTATCAGAAAAATGTCAGTGGTTTCCGGATGGGCTTCCAGATATTCGTGTGCCACAAGGTATTGCCCGTTTACCATGAACGCGGCATTTGAGGACAAGATACTTGCCTGCGGATTTTCTTCTTTCAGATCGATAAACATTTGGCGACTTATGCTGTCGCCGATAATCAGCTGCGTAGTATTGTCTTGCTTCCGTGCGTCCTCAAACAGTAACTGCATGCCGTGGTTATACATAAAATCTTCGCTTTTGGTTAAACGGGCGAGAAAGGTGCGTCCCGGTTCCTTAGTAGAAAGCAGAATGAGGGCAGAGCACAGTGCAAATATAATTGTGCAGAAAAGAATTCCCTTAAAAATAAATTTCTTCATAGCTAGAACCTTTCGTAAATAAATGTGGATGCACTTTGACCGAAATCATACACCAGCACCCAGATAATCAGCATAGTCAATGCGATGTACAGAATCCAACGAAATACAATCGGGACTTTCCTGAGGGTGAAATCTTCCAGAGAAAGGTGCTTCTCGTGGAGAAAATCAATCAGGAAGACCAGACAGATGCCCAATAAAATCAAAAGAAGCTCTATTTTTGAGCCGCCCAGAAGGTAACTTCCGTAGTAGGTCATGTTGCGCAACTCAAAGTGGAAGCAAATGCGTTGTATAAAAGCCAAGGCTTCGGACAGTGAACCGGAGCGGAAGAAAATCCATGCGAAATTTACAAGGAGGAACGTTCCAAAGGCTTTTATTACCGTGCAGATACCGGAAAGGAAGCCTTTTTCGGCGGAAGTGCCTTCCTTTTTCTTGCCGGACAAAAGCTTTCCCACAACCTGATATATACCGTGTAAGGCACCCCAGACAAGAAAATTTAAGCCGGTTCCGTGCCAGAGTCCGCTGACGGTAAAGGTAATCATAAGATTTATACAGGTGCGCAGAGTGCCCTTTCGGCTGCCGCCTAAGGGGATGTAAATATAATCCTTTAGCCAGGAGGAAAGACTTATGTGCCAGCGGTTCCAGAAATCCCGGATAGAGGTGGAAAAATAAGGTTGCTTAAAGTTTTCCGGTATGTCGAAACCTAATATTTTTGCGGTTCCGATTGCCAGAGCGCTGTAACCGGCAAAATCGCAGTACAGCTGTATGGAATAGAGCACGGAGGCCCACAAAAGAGCTGCGCCGGGGAGCGTGGTATAATCGTCGTAGGCAAAATCCACCATATGAGCCAGACGATTGGCAACAAAAAGCTTCAGAAGATATCCCCAAAGAAGATAGTACAGACCGGAGCGCGCTTTGCGCTCATTGAAATCACATCCTTCACGAATCTGCTGCAAAAGTCCTTTACTGCGCTGGATGGGACCGGAGGCAACAGTGGGGAAAAAGTTTATAAACAGGGCGTACTTTATAGGGTTTCGTTCTGCGGTAGTTTCTCTGCGATATATATCCACCAGATAGCCCAGTGCCTGCAGCGTATAGAACGAAATGCCGAGAGGCACAAAAAGGTTCTTAATAGGGGAGTAGCGAAACAACAGCAGCATCAGAAGATTCAGGATAATGCATGACGCTAATACAATCTTGCGGGATAGGGAATTGCCCTTTTCCAGCAGTAATCCGGCGACGTAGGTAGTGGCAGCGCAAAACACCAGCGCAATACCGAAGCGCATGTCCCCGGACAGGTAAAAGAAACAGCTTGCCGTAAAAAGCCAGAGATATCGGTATTTACGGGGTAAAATGAAATTAATTCCCGTGACAAGGGGCAAAAAAAGAATATATGAAAAAGAACTGAGTGACATACGGGTATCTCTCCTATCGTCATTGTCGTCTTGATGCGTAAGTGGTTTTCCATGTGAAATATTATAGCATACGGATGCTTCCCGTGCCAACACATATCGCTACAACAGGGAGTAACGGGGGCGGCTTGACGATGATTTGCTTTGGAGATATAATAAAAAAATGTGAGAACAGAGATGGCTAAGAACAGTAACGAGCGCATTTGCGCGATAATAAGGAGATTGAATGAACGGTAAAAAGCGGGCAATGTACTTTGTTCTGATTGCCAGTATGCTTTGCCTGGCGTTATATATCGTATTGTTCCGTATAAACAGAAATGTCCTGTTTCTGGAGGTATCTGTGGAAACGGGGTACCCGCGGGTTCGGATGCTGGAGCAACAGTTGAATTTTTTACAGAAACCGGAATCGGGGAAGCAGGGAACAACGTTAGCGGTGGCGGAGCTGCAGGAATCCTACGAGGGAGAACCGTTTTTCTTTTTGCCCGGGCATTTTGCATTGGACAAGGTGTACGTTATCTGTGGGGATGTAGGTGCAGGACAAGCGGACTTAACGGTCGACGGCGTTGCGCTTTCCGGCGAAGCGGTTGTCCCGTGTGATGATTTTGCAGAAAAAGAACATCGTATTGTTTTTGGGGAGCAGGAACTTACTTTCCGCGTGTTACAGGGCTCATTGCTTCCCAGTGTATGGATTGAAACTGTCGAGAGTACGGACTATATCCATGAGGACAAAAATAATGTGTCAGCGGGTCAACTGACAATTTTGGATGATTCCGGAGAAACAACTTACGCGGGAAAACTGGAGCGTATAAAGGGCCGGGGAAATTCCAGCTGGTGGATGCAAAAAAAGAGTTATGGTATAAAACTGTCGAAGTCAGGCTCGCTGTTGGGAATGACGCCGGGGAAGAACTGGGTTTTGCAGGGCGGTGCTTTGGATGAAACAAATCTTCGGAACAAGATTTTTATGGATATGGCAATGCATTGCGGCATGCCGGGTGCAGTGGACTCGCGGTGGGTGGATTTCTATCTCAACGGAGTATATTGCGGGTGCTATCTTTTGACGGAGAAGATTGAAGTTGCAGACGGACGGTTGGAAATCGGCGATTTGGAAGAGCAAACCGAGAAACTGAATGAACGTCCTTTGGAGGAATACGGACCTCTTTCTGCGGAGAATGACGGTATTCCGCTGCGAGGCTACAACATACCGAATAACCCGGAGGATCTGTCCGGCGGGTATTTGCTGGAAGTGGAAATGTATCTGGACAGGTTCTATGAGGAGCAGGGAGGATTTATTACGAAAAACGGGATTCCCGTGCTTGTAAAGAATCCTCAGCATGTTTCGGGAGGACAGCTACTGTATATATCCTCCCATGTGCAACAGTTTGAGGACGCTCTGTACAGCGAAACCGGGTACAATGAAGCGGGAGCATATTATCTGGAATATATTGATTTGGAATCCTTTGCGCTGCGGTATCTGATTGACGAGGTCAGTAAAAACATAGATGCCGGTTTTTCCAGCTATTTCTTTTATAAGCCGCGCGGGAGCAGCCAAATGTATGCAGGACCGGTGTGGGATTATGATACGGCACTGGGGAATAACTTCGGATGGGGAGACACGGAGCTTTTACAGAACCCGGAAGGCCTGTATATGAACCGTGCAAACTGGAGTGAACAGCTTTGGGAGAAAGAGGATTTCCGGGAAGAGGTGAAAACACTTTATAAAAAACGGGTGTTACCGTATCTGGATTTCCTGCTGGAAGAGGGCTTGGATTTGTATGCGGATACCATTTATGAGTCCACGTGTATGGATGCGGTGTATTGCGGCAGAACCGATACAGCTAAGCAAATGGAATATGTAAAAGAGTTCCTTCAGGAACGGAGAGATTATTTAGAGGATGCTTTCGCTGATGAGTGAGAAAGGGAACGTAAAGTACCGGAATGAGATAAAATATTTATGCAGTGAAGCGCAACTGGCTCTATTGGAGATGCGGGTGAAAAGCTTGTGTTCCAAGGATGTACATGTGGCGAAGGCGGGGAGCTACGAGGTGCGTAGTGTGTACTTTGACGACTATGCCGAAACCTGTCTGCGGGAGAACATCGAGGGCGTGAATGTGCGGGAAAAGATGCGCATCAGAATATATGACGGCGATATGAGTTATATCCGGCTTGAGTGTAAGCAAAAGAAAAACGGAATGAACCATAAAGAGAGCTGTAAGCTTACCCGGAAGCAATGTGAGGAAATCCTGAAGGGAATTTACCGGACGGAGGAAGGCGATCCGGCATTGTTGAAAAAACTTGTGCTACAGATGCAGACTAAGCTGATGCGCCCTAAGGTAATTGTACAGTATAACCGGACTCCGTATGTATACGGACCGGGTAATGTGAGAATTACATTTGACAGGGATATTGCGGGAAGCAGCCGTGTTTCCGGGTTTGGGGAACGTGAACTTGCAACGAAGCGTGTGCTGCCGCCCGGGTATCATATTATGGAAGTGAAATATGATGAATTTCTTCCGGAGTTTATCCGACAGGAATTACAGATACCGGGTTTGCGGCATACAGCATTTTCAAAATATACAATGTGTAGGAAGGCAGTTCAATAAGAAGAAAGGTGGAAGCAGAAATGAGTTTTTCTGATGCATTAAAAAAATCCTTTGTGGAGGGATTTGCGACAGACTTGTCAACATCGTCGATTCTGGTGACATTGGCGGTGACGGCTTGTATCGGTATTTATATTTTTCTGGTGTACAGGCTTGCTTCGCAAAAGACCTTCTATTCAAAAAGCTTTAATATATCGCTTGTAGCACTGGCGATGATTACGTCGGGAATCATTCTGGCCATCCAGTCAAGTGTGGTGATTTCGCTGGGAATGGTGGGTGCATTGTCGATTGTGCGATTCCGTACTGCAATCAAAAATCCCATGGATTTAGTCTATCTTTTTTGGGCTGTATCGGCGGGAATTATCTGCGGAGCGGGTTTGTTTGAAGTGGCGGTAATAGTATCACTTTTCGTTACCATTGCAATCGTACTTTTGGAATTGCTTCCGGCGGTTCGGGAGCAGAAGCTTCTGGTGGTAAATGCAGATGCGCCCGAGACGGAGGAAGAGCTGCTTGCTGCTGTGAAAGAATATGCACCCAAGTATAAGGTGAAATCAAGGAATTTGTCAGCGGATAACATGGACATTATTATCCAATTACAAATAAAGGAAAAAGAAGCTGAACTGGTAAGAAAAATCAAGCAAGTTGAGGGTGTGCGTTCCGTGAGCCTGATATTGCATGAAGGAGATATGGATATCTAGACAAAGCGCCACCGGGATAAGACGGTGGCGTTTTTCGATATTTTCGGATGTTACCAAACTGTTTCCTGCGTGGATGCGAGGTGTTTCTTTTCGAAGTGCATGGACTGACTTATAATGAGACTGCCGGCAGAAAATCGGAAGGAGATAATTTTATATGAAGTGCGAAATTGATGCATTGTGCAGTGAAAATGAAAGAGCGAATAGGAACAACGGGCGGAATGAAATCATGAAAACGGAAGAAAAAGAATTTGGAGAAAAGCTGAAGGCGGTGCGGGAGGCACGAGGCTTGACACAACAGACCCTGGCGGAAAAGCTGTATGTAACAAGGCAGGCGGTGTCGCGCTGGGAATGTGGGGCACGATACCCGGATTTGCTGACGGCAAAGAAAATTGCGGCAACGCTTGACGTATCTTTGGATGAGTTGGTGTCGGGAGAAAAACTGAGGGGAAAGATTGAGTCGGAACCGGTTTTAGCGAGACCGGTGGAGAATGTGGTACAGACGGTACTATATACGGTGGCGGCAATTGCGTACCTGTTGCTGTGTGCCTTCAGTTTATATTCTTATATGAGACCGAATGAGGCACTGGCAAATACACCGGCTGGTAAAATAACGCCTGTAATTATATGCGCCGATACAGTGCGGCTTGTGCATTTGCTTGCAGCTGTTATAGGTGTGGTGTTATCGGCGCGAAATCGATTGACCGCGAAATGGGCGGGCGCCATTATGAGCGTTCCCTATGGAATGGCAGCAGTAAGCTTTCTGGTAACCTTTGCGGATATGCAGGTAAAAAAGAACGGTTATATCGGCTTTGGCAGCTGGATAACGGACTTTGCAATTCCGCTGGGGATGGCGGTTTACATCATCCTGTTTATGGTGCAAAAGGAGCGTGGAATACCATTCGCGGGAATTCCGGCAATTGGTGTACTTACTGTCTGTTATCTTACAAAGCTCTATGTTGAGAGGCTGGCGCGTGCTACGGATTTAGGGTTCGTGGTGGTGACGGTACATATGGTAGGAAAGATGGGGATGGCTTGTCTGTTGATGTACCAGGGGTATGTTTGGTATCGCAAGAAAAAATTGGCGTGCGAAATGTTAAAATGAAATTTAATTATCTCAAACAATAAAAGAGTGCCGCGGATATTTTAGTCCGCGACACTTTTGTTGTTTCTATACTTCACAGTTTTATTCTACTGCAAATTTCTGATTGAACTTATCCAGCAACAGTGCGGCAACAATACCGAATACAAGGCATGCGATATTGATGATTGCAGAGGTTGCGGAGGTGGTGAAGCTCTGGATAATCTTTAAATCCTCCTGAGGGATTATAATCAGCATTGCGGTTGCTGCGATAACGATACCGACGATGGCATGGAATGCAACGGAGTAATGCTTTTTAAACAGGGTATCAACAGCCTTTGCGAACAGGATAACCGTTGCAAGGGCACCGATTCCGCCGGGAATCAAGATGGAAAAATCCAAATTACCGATACCGCCGATGAAAGGTTCGTACAGACCCAGAGGCATCAGCAGGGTGGAAAAGCTCATACCGGGTGCGATTACGCTCAGTGCCAGACAGAAGCCGCAGAAGATATACCATGCAAAGTTGGGTACAATAACTACGTTTGCCGCAGCCAGACTAAGCAGGAGAGCTGAAATCAGTATCATGGCAATAACCATGGATATGTAGGATTTTTTATCGCGTCCCTGTTCGCCGGCTTCTCTGAAAATAGAAGGCAGCATACCCACAATCAAACCGATGAAAAGGCAAACGGAAGGCTCGGGATATGCGTCCAGAAGCTTTTCCAGAAGTTTTGCGATACCGATGAAGCCGATGACGCCGCCGATACCTACGGGAATCAGTTTGGGGAAATGGGTTTTGAACTTTCGGATGGGGTCAGCCAGAAACTCCATTATGATTTTGTAGATGCCAAAAACAACGCAAAGTACGCCGCCGGAAATCCCGGGCAGTACGGCACCGAGTCCGACCAAAGCACCCTGCACCACCTTGGCAAGAAACTGCATTACTGAAAATTTGTTTTCTTTCATAGGTCACCTCTTTTATATCTTGCTTTATTCGTTGCGAAGCTGCAAAGAGCCTCGCAGCGTGCACAAACTCTTTTCTTATCATATATGATAAAGTCAGATTTGTATATCTCAAATTTATAAAATTTTTGAAATATGGAGCAAAACAGGGCTTTGTCAAATCATGGCACTTTAAGGAGATTTTGAAACAAATCATCTTGGTTCGGATGTGTAAATTTTAAGAAAATTCATACAAAAATTCAGAGGAATTTAATTGACAATTATTATGTGGGTTTGTTACGCTTATACGGTACGTAGCAGCTTCCTGTAAAGGAGGGCGCAAGGAGGTTTTTTCGTGCCAAAGCATAACCAGATGAAAGAAAAAATGGCGGAGTCGGTGGCATCCGTACTTCCCATTACTTTAATCGTATTTATATTGTGTATGTTATTTGTTCCTGTGGACAGCGGACTGATGCTTTCGTTCCTGTTAGGTGCGGTCATGATTATTGTGGGTATGGGGCTTTTTACCATCGGCTCGGACTTGTCCATGACCCAAATCGGAAATCATATCGGTGCAAAGATGACGAAGACGAGAAAGCTTTGGCTGATTTTGATACTCAGCTTTATTCTCGGTGTGGCAATTACTGTAGCGGAGCCGGATTTGACGGTGCTGGCGACCAATACTCCGGCGATTGATACCGGCGTGTTAATTATCGTTGTTTCCGTTGGTGTAGGCTTTTTCCTGATGCTCAGTATGCTTCGTATTTTGCTGGGTATTCCTTTGAAATGGCTGTTGATTGTTTTTTATGCGCTGGTTTTCCTGCTGGCAGCTTTTTCGGAGAAAGATTTTCTGGCTGTTGCATTTGACTCCGGCGGTGTAACCACGGGCCCTATGACGGTTCCCTTTATTATGGCACTTGGTGTCGGTGTTGCGTCCATCCGAAGCGATGAAAATGCGAAGACTGACGGATTCGGTCTGGTAGCGCTATGCTCCATCGGACCGATTTTGGCAGTGTTAATTTTAGGTTTTATTTATCAGGATGGTGGTGATGCGGCTGCGACCATTCTTGTAAATGAATACGAAAGCACTGTGGAAATGGGTATGAGTTATCTCCATGCTTTTCCGGAATACATGAAGGAAGTTGTTATGGCACTTTCTCCCATATTTGCTTTCTTCCTGCTGTTTCAAGTGGTGACGCTCCGCTTGAAGAAGCGTTCCTTCTTGAAAATTGTGATTGGTATCGTCTATACGTACATAGGTCTGGTACTGTTCCTGACAGGCGTAAATGTAGGTTTCTCTTCTCTGGGCTATGTGCTGGGTGAGGCGATGGTATTAAACGGTATGAAATGGCTTCTGGTACCGCTGGCGGTACTGATGGGCTGGTTTATTATTAACGCAGAACCCGCGGTACATGTACTCAATAAGCAGGTAATGGAGCTGAGCGCAGGTGCCATCTCGGAAAAAGCCATGGGGCGGACACTTTCCATTGCGGTG
Source organism: Acetatifactor sp. (assembly GCA_045546495.1). GTDB lineage: Bacteria > Bacillota > Clostridia > Lachnospirales > Lachnospiraceae > Acetatifactor. Next base: position 19,437 of record JAZQCX010000033.1, read on the forward strand.
GCAAGTGCAATGGGACTTGCCATGATAAGGCTGCTGACAGGGGTTTCCATTTTGTGGTTCATGGTGCCCGGCTATCTGATTGCACTGGCGCTGGCCTTTGTAGTGCCCCGTACCTTTACGGCGATTGCATTCGATGCCGGCGGCGTTGCATCGGGTCCTTTGACGGCGACCTTTATGCTTCCCTTTGCCATGGGAGCTTGTACGGCAATCGGTGGTAACGTAATGACGGATGCTTTTGGACTGGTGGCGATGGTAGCGATGATGCCGTTGATTACGGTACAGATTATGGGCGCAATTTCCACTGTGAAGAGCCGAAAAGGAACACCTGTTATTGTTACGGGACAGTTTGGTGATGAAGAGGTTATCGAACTCTGGGAGGTACAATAATGGAATTATATGTTGTATTCAGTGTTGTAGAAAGAGAAAACGCCCAAGCATTGTTGGATATTCATAATGAGTTGCAGCTTTCCGTAGTACTCAGTAATCTGGGACAGGGAACAGCGACTACCGAGCAACTTCTTTTGTATGATTTGGAGCAGAGCGAAAAGGTGATTGTCAGCACAATCGTTACGGCGGATTCCATGAAACGTCTTATGAAGCTGGCAAAAAGGAAGTTGTTTATTGATATTCCCGGAAACGGTGTGATGATGGCGGTTCCGCTAAAAAGTGTGGGAGGCGGAAGGAGTCTTGCGTATATAACTGATGAACAGGTAATAGGAGGTTCGGTGCCGGATATGAATTTTGAATATGAATTGATTGTGGTTATACTGAATGAAGGATACGCGGATTTTGTGATGGATGCGGCGAGAAATGCGGGCGCTACCGGCGGAACCGTATTCCATGCGAAAGGAACGGGAAGAGCTAAGACGGAAAAGTTTTACGGTGTGTCGCTGGCTGAGGAAAAGGATATGATATATATTCTGGCGGCAACGGGGAAGAAGTCTGCCATCATGAAGGAAATCGCGAAAGAGTGCGGTACGGAAACAAAGGCCGGTGCAGTTTGCTTTTCCTTACCTGTTTCCGAGGTGGCAGGTATCAGAAGATTAGATGACGAATAAAGGAGTTGCGTTGCCATGTTTAAGGTGGAAAAACCGGATTATGATTTAAGCCCTTATACGGGACTTACAAGAGAGTCTTGGCTGGAAGCAGGAAAATACCTGTTGGAGGGAATTTTCCGGCATATTGAAAGTATGGAGCACCCGGTGGTGGTGCCCCGGACGGAAAC
>JAZQCX010000034.1:0-2661 GCA_045546495.1 Acetatifactor sp.
CCACAAGCAAGCCCTCCGCCAGTCCCAGCACATTCTCAATGGAATCTGCCAGACGCCGCTGAATGCTGTCCTTTACCACAAGTCTGTCTACAATAATGTCGATATTATGCTTAATATTCTTATCCAGAGAAATCTCTTCCGTCAGCTCGTAAAGGCTGCCGTCAATGCGCACGCGGACATAACCGCTTCTCGCCGCACGCTCCAGCACCTTCTCATGCTGACCCTTTCTTCCTCTTACCACCGGAGCAAGAAGCTGCAGCTTCGTCCCCTCCGGCAGTTCCATAATCTGATCCACCATCTGATCTACGGTCTGCTTCGCAATCTCACGACCGCACTGGGGACAGTGGGGCGTACCGATTCTGGCATACAGCAGACGGAAGTAATCGTAAATCTCCGTTACCGTTCCAACCGTGGAACGGGGGTTGCGATTCGTAGACTTCTGGTCTATGGAAATCGCCGGGGAAAGTCCATCAATCCGCTCTACGTTAGGCTTCTCCATCTGCCCCAGAAACATTCTTGCATAGGAAGACAGGGATTCCATATAACGGCGCTGCCCTTCCGCGTAGATGGTATCAAAGGCAAGAGAAGATTTACCGGAGCCTGACATGCCTGTCAGAACCACCAGCTCATTTCGCGGAATATCCACATTTATATTTTTCAAATTGTGCTCACATGCTCCCCGGACTTTGATATATTCGCGGGGGCGCATTTTCTTTACTTCTTCCATTTTTAATCCTCTTTTGATATATTTTCCCAACTCACTCATCCAGCTCCTGCAGCTTCGTCTTCAGCTCTATCATCTTATCACGCAGCTCTGCTGCCGCCTCGAAGTTTAAGTCTGCTGCCGCCTTCTGCATCTTCTTCTGGACATCTGCAATCAGCTTCTCCAGTTCCTTGCGGCTCATGGATTCCGGGTCCTTCTCGAAACGCAGTTCCTCCTTTGCGATGACCTTGGAAATACTGATCAGGTCGCGCACTGCCTTCTTAATTGTCTGGGGCGTGATGCCATGCTCCTCGTTGTACTTCATCTGAATTTCGCGACGGCGGTTGGTTTCGTCCAGCGCGGCACGCATGGAATCAGTAACGGTATCCGCGTACATGATAACATGTCCCTCCGCGTTTCTCGCCGCACGGCCAATGGTCTGAATCAGGGAGGTTGCACTACGCAGGAAGCCCTCCTTATCCGCATCCAGAATCGCCACAAGGGAAATCTCGGGAATGTCCAGTCCCTCTCGCAGCAGGTTAATACCCACCAGTACATCGAATACATCCAGTCTCATATCCCGGATAATCTCCGCACGCTCCAAGGTATCAATATCCGAATGGAGGTACTTCACACGGATTCCCACCTCTTTCATATAATCCGTTAAGTCCTCCGCCATACGCTTCGTTAAGGTGGTAATCAGCACCTTATTATGCTTCTCAATCTCCTTATTCACTTCACCGATCAGGTCGTCAATCTGCCCCTCCACGGGTCGTACATCCACCTCAGGGTCAAGCAGACCCGTAGGACGGATAATCTGCTCCGTACGCAGAAGCTCGTGCTCCGCCTCATAGTCGGAGGGCGTCGCCGACACAAACATCATCTGGTCAATATGTGCCTCAAATTCCTCGAAATTTAAAGGTCTGTTGTCCAGCGCCGAGGGCAGGCGGAAGCCGTAATCCACAAGGGTACTCTTACGGGAGCGGTCTCCCGCGTACATACCCCGAATCTGCGGAATCGTCATATGAGACTCGTCTATAATAATCAGGAAATCATCCCGGAAAAAGTCCATTAAGGTCATAGGCGGTTCTCCCGCCGCCGTACCGTTCAGATGACGGGAATAGTTCTCAATGCCGGAGCAAAAGCCCGTCTCCCGCAGCATCTCCACATCAAAATTAGTACGCTCCGCAATCCGCTGGGCTTCTATCAGCTTATCTTCCCCCTTAAAGAAGCGCACCCGCTCCTCCATTTCCTTCTCAATATTATCGCAGGCTGCCTTAATCTTCTCCTGGGAAACCACGTAATGGGAGGCAGGAAAAATCGCGATATGGTTCAGTTCCGCGTGAATCTTACCGGAAAGGGGCTCCACCTGTGCAATGCGGTCAATCTCATCCCCGAAAAATTCGATACGGATAAGGTAATCACCACCCTCCGCCGGGTACACCTCCAAAACATCCCCCCGCACCCGGAAGGTTCCCCGGGACATATCCATATCATTCCGGGTATACTGAATCGCCACCAGCTCCCGAAGCACCTGATCCCTATCCTTTATCATACCCGGTCGCAGGGAAACAATCATATCCTGATATTCGTCGGGGCTACCCAGACCATAGATACAGGACACACTGGCAACCACTACCACATCCCGCCGCTCCGTCAAAGATGCCGTAGCGGACAGCCGCAACTTATCAATCTCCTCGTTGATGGAGGAGTCCTTTGCAATATAAGTATCCGAGGAAGGCACATAAGCCTCCGGCTGGTAATAATCGTAATAGGATACAAAATACTCTACCGCGTTTTCCGGGAAGAACTCCTTAAACTCCCCGTAAAGCTGCCCTGCTAGGGTTTTATTATGAGCAATCACAAGGGTGGGCTTATTCAGCGCCGCGATTACATTCGCCATGGTAAAGGTCTTACCGGAGCCGGTCACACCAAGCAGCGTCTGAAACTGGTTACCC
>JAZQCX010000035.1:0-21504 GCA_045546495.1 Acetatifactor sp.
GTCTTCCTAAGACCGCTTGGCCTCCGACTTGCCACCTCGCCCCCAACCACCTCGCCCTCAGCTACCGAAAACCAAAACAACGCCTAACTATAGTCCCGTTGCGCTATTTCGCAATGCCAAACACCAATCCAATACTTGAAGAATTATTGTCATGTACCCCCAATAGTGATAATATTAGTTATGACGAAGTGTTGAATATAATAAGCATGAAGAAAAATATTCAACAGGCAAAAGCAATGCACCCATACGAAATTCATTACACCGAAAAAAGCGGATGGTTTACAGAAGTAGACGATACCACTCGCCCTGCTGGAAAACGCAAGATAAGGCGTTGTAGTGAAGAAAGTCTGTGGACAGCATTAGCAGAATGGTACATTGACAATAACAGAAATGCAACTTTAGCGGACATTTATTCCAAATGGCTTACATGGAAACAGACCCCTACCAATGGCGATAATATCAAACGTATACAGGCAGCATGGAAAGCCTATTACCTTGATGAACCATTAAGCAAAGTTATTCTTACAAAACCGCTGGCTCGTATTACTCCTTTAATGCTACGTGAATGGGCTGAAACGCTGTTAAAAAAGCACCACCCTGTAGATAAGAAAAAATTCTCTCGTATATTTACAATCGTCAACCAATGCTTTGAGTATGCGGCGGACGAAGATGTACACATTATTGAGGATAATACATGGCAGAGAGCACGGAAGAAAATCAACAAAGGCTTGATTTCTGACAATCCGCTACCCTCTGACGAAGAACAGATATTCACGGATGAAGAACGCAGACAGCTAAAGGCAATGGTAGAGGAAGATTTGCTTCGTTACAGAAAGCAACCCACCTGTGCAGGACTTCAAATACTGTTCCTGTTTGAAACAGGTCTACGCATTGGCGAGTGTTGCGGTCTGAAATGGTCTGACATTCGCAACAACCGCCTATACATCAGACGGCAGGCAAACAATGACGGTGTTAAGGAATGGACAAAATCAACCGCAGGCTATCGGGATATTCCACTGACCAAAGAAGCACAACGCATTTTACAATTAGTAGAAGCCTATAATCAAGAACAGGGGCTTACTGCAGAATGGATATTTCAAAGCAGTAACCCGAAATATGATTATCGACTTAGCTATAATGCCGCTGACAGAAAATTGAGGAAACTATGCAACAGATTAGACACTGTTATAAAAAGTCCTCATAAATGCCGTAAAACTTGTATTTCCACCCTGTTAGATTGTCCGGACATTAACAACCGCACCGTACAGAGATTTTCAGGACACAAGTACTTATCTACTACCTTGGATTATTACTCTTTTGAGAGGAAAGGCAAGGAAGAACAGGCAAATGCCATTGATAAGGCACTAGCCATATAAGAAAAATACGAACCGTACCAAACGTACTAAGGATGATTGAGAGAAAAAATTTAGGGAAGTCGCATATTTAGCGACTTCCCTTACAAAAAAGAAAAGCGGGTGATGGGAATCGAACCCACGTATCCAGCTTGGAAGGCTGGTGTTCTACCATTGAACTACACCCGCATATAAATGCCCAGAACCGGAATCGAACCAGTGACACGAGGATTTTCAGTCCTCTGCTCTACCAACTGAGCTATCTGGGCCTGTAACGTAAATCCGTGCGTCACAACATTGGTTATTTTACATGGAAACGGCGAAATTGTCAACCCATATCCGAAATTTTTTTTGCCCTCATATAAAAATTTTTTTGACTGCCAGCATTTGACGTCGTCTTGTCCTTTATTTCCGGTAATAATACTGCAGCAACAATTTCACCACTCTGCTGTAACTCGCCTTACCGTCCGATACCCCGTTAAGCTTTAGACTGGTATCCACGAAAACATCGGAAACCTCGTCCACTGTCTCCGTATTAATCCAAGCCTTTTTATTGATTCTTTCCCACTCCTCATCTGACACAAATATATTGTCCTCCCAGACCTGCTCCGAAACCGCTACGGGCGGCACGTTTTTTGCCGCTGCTTCAAAGGCTTCCGGATTTACCTGCCAAGCCTTCGCCAGATCATTATACAAATAGTTCAGCACACTTAAATAGCCTGCATACTCGATAAAATCATCCTCTGACTGTATGCACGCCAGGTAGGCAATAAAATTTGCTTCATCCTCGTAAATATAACCGCGCAGGTGTGCCAGCTCATGGCACATGGTTGCGGGAATGTTCAGAATATGCATCACATCATTATAATTTGCTTCCATGGAAAAAGGAAAATAATACCCCTGCATATACTGCTGGCACATAAAATCCGAAAAAACCATAGGCTTCGGAGAAGGATACCAGCCGTCCAGCTGGCTGTATTCCTTTCCCAGCTGCTTCATCAATCCCCTCGCCTGAACAGACATATCCGCAAGTTGCTTTCGAAATGTCGCGTTGCCCAGCGTCCCTGTGCTGCCCTTATAGAGAACCTGTCCCTGGCTGTCACGCTCTAAGGCTTCCGAAAAATAATTACAGTTCTCCGCCACCATGTTGTAAACAGTAATCAGCTCTTCCAGTGTATAATCCCTGTTATCTTCACCGAAATAATGCTCGGAAAAGGTAGATGCATGGTACAGAATTGAACAGTTTAGGGTCATGATAAGTGCAACGGAAAGCACCGTCCACGCAAAAAACCGGTAAAAGCTTATTCCCAGCTGTTTCAGCCTCATCGGATAAACTTTTCCTGTTATCTTTATTGTCACTGCCGTTACCAACAGCGTAGCTCCCAGTAAAAACGCTGCAATTACAAGGAAAACACCTGCCACAAGCAGGCATTCCCCCACCGAAAAAGAAAATAATCCGGTCAGTCTGCCGTAAGTATTAACCCATACAGGAAAAATGTACGCAATATACCAGTCACAAAAATCAGTGCTGTTCCATGCTATGACATTCAGCAACAGCACAACCACAAGCACCACTATATAGGTTATCCGCGACAAATTGATTTTTTTCCTTGTATTTCTCATATATAACTCATTTCTTTCTATTATCCAAAACTTTTCTACTCCGATTTTACAGATTTCCGTCACTGAAGCGTTTCCGGTATGAAATATCTGCCTGTCGGCTTATATATAATCCGGCAAACTCGCTTTACTAAAGAAAAAATAAGCGGCTCCCTTCTCGGAGAGCCGCAGATTTTACAACTTATTTGTTCTTAATAACAACCTCATCCCATGTATCGGCAGGAATCAGTGAGATATAAGTTTTACCGGTGTTCAGCTCGATTTCCTTACCGGTAGCCTTATCGTAGTAACGGGTAATTCCGTTCTCCTTAGGATTCGTCCACGTAACCTCGATTGCCTTACCTTCGGTAATGTAATATCCGTCACGAGGAACATCGCTAAGAGCATTGTAAATCAAATAACCTTCTCCCAAATCTGCAAAAGTAGTATCCTGCAAAATTACGTTCTTGAAAGTCAACTGTGCATCATCATGCAGAGGATCAAGATGTGCAGATCCATACTCGTAGTAATCATAGGTCTTGGTCTCTTCATTGTACTTCAGGGTAGAGCTGTTGTGAGGGAACGGCAGCTCTATCCAGGTTGCTCCCTTCGCATCCGCTCTGTCGGAAAAGTCAACGCCGCCTTCCGCAAACTGGAAATGCTTACCGGGATAATACTCGTTATAAGTAGTAGAGTAATTTGAGTTAGCAAAACGCTGCTTTAATCCGTCGTAGGTCTTACCCTTCTCATTTGTATACTTATCATAGGTCACATACTCAGTAAACTCGGTTGCTTTACCGTTGTTGAAACGCGCAAAACCACCACTGAGGTTTGCGGAGTAAGGTCTTGCCTTCCACTCGTCAATAAAGAACGGACCACCGTCATGAATCAGAACTGCATTCCACTCTGCCGCCAAAATAAAGTTGGTAGGACGTGTGCTTCGGATACTTCCGAACTGTGTGATGTTTTCCCAATCCTTTACCAATGCCATAAAACGGGTAATTCTTCCGTTCTTGGTACTGTTCATGATTTCATATACAACGTCAGCCTCTGTTAAACCGTAATGAGGCAAAGCGGTCTTTTCATTATCTACCATAACCGCGATGGGACGCTGATCCTTCAGGCTTAAATCAATCCATTCGTTGGTAAGCTCGCTCTGGTACATCTTATCGTAGTCAATCTGCTCCGGAGCTTCCGTTACCTCCGGCTCGGGTGTGGAAGGTGCCTCCGTTACCGTTGCCATAGACTGCGGCTCCAACGTCTGGATAGGCGAAGAAATCGGTGTATCGCTTCCTCCGCATGCCGTCATAAACAATCCTAACGCTACCAAAATAGGCGCTAACATTCTCTTTTTCATTCGATTATCCTCTCTTAATTGCATATCTTCTGTTGCCTGTACAACCGTTGTGAAATTCGACAAATTTCGCTACAGTTCACGTAAACTATTCTTGCATTTTTTTATCATCTTGTCAAGTCCGCAGTGCGGGTCTCATCAGTTCTTTGTACATATCTCATCAATGCGTTCCTGCTCATAAATCAGGGCACCCATTTCTGCCAGAGCAGACTCCCGTTTTTTGCTCCACCGCTCTGCACGGGCATTATCGCCCACTTCCGCATACATATTGTAATGGAAGGTTGCTTCAAAATAATCTCCCACTGCATAGTACTCTTGATATTCTTCCCCTAAATTCTCTCCCATAATTTGGTTTGTGTGACTCATTTCCAGCACACGGTCATAGTACCCGTACTCTATGGAATTAAAGAACGAGCTTTCTCTGTACGGCTTCTCCCGTTCCTCCGCGAAGGTGAAAAAGTCAAAGACAATCACCAACAGCAAAAATACGGAAAGAAAAATGATTACAATGTCCATTATAAAGAGTCCCGCGTGGCCTTTGTCACGTTTTATTTTCTCAAAAAGTCTGTTCATAAAACTACTCCTGCTCATTTTTCACTCTTGCCTCCAATTTTTCCTCCAAAAGCACCGCACGCTTCGTTTTACTCAACTCCGGCATGGATTTTGCTTCCTCCTCGGAAAAACCGCAATAGGTAATCAAAATACATTCTATATTGTACTTCATTACCTCTGCTGCCTGCTCATATCTCTCGCTTTCTCCGTACAAATCCGTATAGAAATTATTTTCATTGAGATAATATTTGTAAAAATAATCCAGACTGTTAGAGGTCATGTCCACCTGTTGTTCCGGGTTGTTATTTTCATCAAAGGTAATATAGCTGTAAAGGCTGTCATAGGCGGATGCGTAATTACTGCACAACTGAATTACCAGCCTGTAATCCTCACTGTACGCACCTTCGTAATAGCTGATACCCTTTGTCAAACAAAACTGGTTAAATTCCAGATAATTCTCATCTTCCAGATATTCATCCATTATCTTAGAATAAGTCGCATACTTTCTATCCGCGCCGGCACGCTTAATTCCCCGTTGAATATCCCATGCCATGGCACCTATTATTAAAGCAGCAAGGCACAGCACCAATAAAATCGCAATAATGACCACTCTTACCGCTATTCCCGTATATTTTCCCGTCTCCGCATATACATATTTTTTTGTATCCTCAAACTCACCCTGAAAACGTTGCATATCGCGGATATGTTGTTTTGCATGCTTATTGGGACGCCCGCAATGGGGACAATTTTCATCCTCCAGGGATAAAGTTCCCATACAATATTCACATTTCATTTACCGGTTCTCCTTTACCCATTTTTTTATGAAGTCTTCGCATCTTTCAAAATCAACATAGCGATATCCCCGCTCTGCAAATATCTGAAATAATTCGTCATAATCCTCGGCCGACAGATTCCACCTTGCATCAAAATCGGTCTGTGCCATTTCTATGTAAGGCTGCATCGCCGCATATTCTTCTTCCGAAAATTCTTCCTTGCGATATTCGATTCCTTTTACCTTCCATTCCTCGTAAAAGAGAAAAGTAAAGGTACTATCCCTGGGCTCCAGTCCGTCTGCCGCTTTCATATCCTGCTCCATAAACAGGCACTCCAAATAGGACTCTAAAAATTCGTAGTGCTCCCACTCGTAGAAAACGCTGTGCTCATCCTCCGAAATCTCCAGATACAGTTTCGCCAAAGCCTTATAGTCTCCCGATTCATACACCTCGTCCAATCTGGGATAATTCTGACGCATCCAGAGGTACTCCGCCCGATAATCCTGTTCATTGCGTTTATGCATCCAAAAGGCAAGTCCAGCAAAAACGACTATCACCGCCAAGGCGATAATCAAGACCTTTTTTAACAGCTTTCCCTGCTTTTTAATGGTCGTTTTCAGCTCCTGACCGGGTATGGCATCCAGCTCGCTCATGTCCTCCCGGACATTTTGCAGCTTTCCCATATACGCCTTTTCCGCACCCTTCAGATTCAGGGACTCACAGCTGGGGCATTTCTCTAAATCATCATCATATTCTTTTCCGCAGTATTTACAGACAATCATTTTTCCCATCGGTTGGCTTCTTTCCTTCCTTCGTACCGCAAATTCCCTTATATTCTACCATAGCTCTGCAAAAAGAGATAGACATAGAATAAAAAACGTTCCGACTCCGACAACGTCATTCCCTTAAACCGCTTTACCGTAAGCCTGATTCCCCGCCCCAACGAGGTCATGGACAGGCGGAAATGTTGGGGAACGAAATGTGGAATTTCTAGATGTGCATACTTTTGAATTTACGATTGTTCGTGCTTTTTATGAGCCGGCACAAAAATAAGAGCTGCAGACGCAGCTCTTATTTTTGTTCAAGGCCATAAAAACACGGATTTTATTCCTGCACTTCCTGCTTCTTCTCGCCGATGCTCAACAACAGATTCAGGATAATACCGAAAATTGCTGCGCCTGCGATACAGGGAATCTGTGCACCGAAGAAAGGAATGTTTCCTCCGAATGCGTAGTTACCGCCGATTCCGATTACCATGATGGAAGCGATTACAGCAATGTTCTTAGAGGAGAACATATCCACCTTCTTGTCAATCATAATTGCAATACCCTGTGCAGCGATTGCACCGAACAGGTATACCTCCAGACCGCCGATAACTGCCAACGGAATACCGTAGATTACCTGAATCAGAGGTGTAAAGAAGCTGATTACCATAGCGATAACCGCTGCCACTGCCAGTACGGGAACGGAGAATACCTTAGTAATTGCCATGGTACTGATATTCTCACCGTAGTTGGTTCCTGCGGGACCACCTACAAAACCGGAAATCATATCGCAGACACCGTCACCAATCAGGTTGCGATCCAACAGATCAACCAGATTGTATTTCTTACCGGTTCCCTTTTTCTTTGCAACATCATTCACATAGATATCCAACTGGTACATATGTGCCGTGGACTCAGGAATCGTTGCGATTGCGATAGGCATAATCGCGATTGCTGCTGCCCAGGATACCTTAGGCAGGGAAATTGCGGGTACGGCAAAGATGGAGCCGTCGCCCAGCTTCCAGAGAGAAGCCTCCAATGCCGCAGCGGGCATCTCACGGAACAGGTTTGCACCGCATGCATATGCAATTGCCGCAAACAAGCAACCTGTCAACGCACCTAAAAGCAAAGGCAGCTGACCGAGGAATCCCTTCAAATACTTAGAATATACGATGGTGGAAAGCAACGTTACAAGCGCAACCACAACCCACCAGCTACTCTGGGCGGTAACCTCGGTAGTATTGGGAATCGCGTCACTGAGCGCGTTTCCTGCCAGCGTCAGACCGATAATCATTGCCACAGGTCCGGTGATGGATGCAGGCAATACGGTTTCTACTGCCTTACGGCCGCAGAACTTAACCAGTAATCCGGCTGCGATGGAAACCAAACCGGAAAGAATGATGCCAAACTGTGCATACTGAATTGCCTCGGTAGGAAGAATCCCGTCAACCTTCTCGAAGCCCTCTGCCGCACACATGCTGGCAATGGCTGTCAGATACGCAAAGCTGGAGCCGTAGTAGAGCGGAATCTTCTTTCCCGTAATCAGGATGAAGCAAAGGGTTGCCAGACCACTTGCGAAAATGGTGGTGGAAACCTGAAATCCGGTTACAAGTGCAACCGTAACAGTTGCAGGGAACATAACGATTACCTGCTGAATTGCGTACAGCAGCAGTTTTAAGTTACTGGGACGCTCGTCCGGCAAATAACCGACTGCTTCCGTTGTTTTACTCATAGTGCATTCCTCCTTATTTTGTTTCTTTATCCCCTCAGATTCTAAAATCTGATTGTTTCAGTTTACCCGAAAAATCGACAGTATGCATTCTTCACAGCACAGCCTTGCCGAAATTTTCGGCATAACATAACCATGCCTGAGAATCGGGCTTTCCGATCTCAGGCATAGATAGTTGTTTATAGAATTGCCAGTAATACAAAGTTCAAAACGAACAATGCGGTACAAATCCAAAGCAGAGGCTTAATCTCCTTTGCCTGCTTCTTACAAATTTTAACGATGCAGTAAACGATGAAGCCTGCTGCAATACCGTAGGAAATGCTGTAGCAAAGTGCCATGAAAATACCTGCGAAGAATGCGGGTGCCGCCTCATCAAAGTCGCTCCAGTCGATTTCCTTAAAGGAGGAAGCCATCATAATACCTACTGCTACCAGTGCAGGAGCTGTTGCTGCATAAGGAACTGCGCTGACAAAGGTTGCCAGGAATGCAGAAAGCGCAAAGCAGAGTGCGGTAATAACAGAGGTCAAACCGGTACGTCCGCCAACACCGATACCTGCTGCACTCTCAACGAAGGTAGTCGTATTAGAGGTACCGAACAATGCACCGATAGAGGTTGCGGTTGCGTCTGCAAAGAGAGCCTTGTCCATTCTGGACTTAAAACCGGAACCGCTGTCCATTGCCTTCTCATCCTCTTCGCTGAAGATACCGCTGCGACGACCGGTTCCGATAAAGGTACCGATTGTATCAAAGGTATCGGAAATGCTGAAAGAGAAAATCGTAATCAGTACAAGAGGCAGCTTAGACATATCCGTAAACAGGCTGACAATACCGCCTTCCTTAAAGATTGCGAGGAAGGTTGTAGGCAATGCCTCACATGCCTCAGCAAAGCTTGTTGTATCCTGAGGCTTAGTAACGCCGAAAGGAATACCAATCAGCGTGGTAATAACGATGGCAATCAGCATTGCACCCTTAACCTTCAGTACAAGAAGTACAATGGTAATCAACAGACCAATCAGGAATACCCAGAATGCCGGCTGGTTCAAGGTAGAAAGAGCAGGTACACCGGCACCGAAGTTAATAATACCAACATTAAGGAGACCTATGTAAGCTACGAAAATACCGATACCGCCGCCGATTGCCTGCTGCAGGCTGAGAGGAATCGCCTTGATGATGTACTTACGAACCTTTGTTACCGTAATAATCAGGTTCAACAGACCGCAGATGAATACCATTGAAAGCGCCTGCTGCCAGGTGAAGCCCAAGGTAAAGCACACGGTATAAACAAAGAACGCATTCAGACCCATTCCGGGCGCCTGTGCATAGGGCACGTTTGCAACGAGACCCATAACCAGAGTACCGATAACGGATGCAATGATTGTTGCAAGGAACACAGCTCCCCACTCCATACCGGACTGAGAAAGGATGCTGGGGTTGACGATAATGATGTAGGACATCGCAAAGAATGTTGTCAATCCTGCAATAATCTCAGTTGAGACAGAAGTGCCGTTTTCCTTTAAGTGAAACAACTTTTCCATAGAAACATCTCTCCATTTCTTTTTTTGTAAGAATCGGTTTTACCGACCTCCATTGTCCATCATACCATATTTTTCTACACAAGTCAGTATTTCGCGCGAAAAAATATCAACAATTTTTTATAGAAATTTTATATTTTCTTACTATTTTCCTATTATCTGCCATCAAAATACTTATCAATCCCATCGGCAATACCGTCCGCGATTTTCTCCTGGTATTCCTCCGTTGCCATCAGCGCATCCTCTTCCTCGTTTGTCATATATCCCATTTCCACAATAGTCACAGGAACCTGACACCAGTTAATCCCGCTCATGGTATCGGTCTCCCAGACATATTGCTTGCGGCATCCCGTAGCTGCTGTCATCCCTTCCAAAACCGCCTCAGACAATGCTTTTGATTGCTCGTAGAAGCTGCCGTTGTAGGGATTGGACGCGGTCTGGCAGATGGTCATGGCTCCGTGGACAGATGCCTTTTCCGAACCGTTGGCATGGATGCGGATAAAGGCATCCGCCTGCGCCTCGTTTGCTACCGCCGCACGCTCGCTGTTGCTGATGTTTACATCATGAGTGGTTCGCACCATAAGCACCTCGTAGCCCCGCTCCTCCAGCTCATCCTGAAGCTTCAACGCCACCTGTAGATTCAGCTCATACTCATACAGCCCGCTGACACAGCCCTTCGTACCTCCGGAAACCTTCGCCTTCATTTCCGTTGCTCCGGGTCCCACCGGTTCCTTTTCACTGTTGCCCTTCTGCTGGTGTCCCGCATCGATACAGACAAGAAAACCGTTTCCCTCGGGCACAGGTGTTTCCGTCGCCGCCGGTTCTGTGCTTTCTGCGGCGGACTGCTCCGTGGTTCCCGCCTCACTTCCCGCAACGGGGCTTTCCGATGTTTCCGTCTCTGCACCTCCTGCGGTAGGACTTTCCGATACTCCCGTCTCTGCACCTCCCGCAGCAGGGCTTTCCCCTGTTTCCGCCCGGGATTCCGCTTCCGTACTGCTGTCCGGCGTTATCTCCGGCTTTTCCATAATCGTAGGCGTAAGCGATGTAAAAGAAGTATCCTGCTCTTTTTCGCCACAGCCACACAACAGCCATATGCTGACTGCTGCTGTTAGGATAGCATATTTACCTATTCTCCCTGTTTTTTTGTTTATATTCTTTTGCATTTTTCTTTGTGTCCTCTCCTGTGTTTGTTTTCTGTCGTGTTTTCTTTTGTGCTTTTTATTGTGCTTTCTTTGTGTCTTTTATCACACTTTGTACTTTACATTTGCGCTTTCCGTTTTTATCAACACTTATGAAACCGTTTTTAAATATAAAAAAGGAACACGCTCTCGCGCATTCCTTTTCCTGCTGGCAGCCGGACTTGAACCGGCACGGTATTGCTACCGAGGGATTTTAAGTCCCTTGCGTCTGCCTATTCCGCCATGCCAGCATGACGCATTGAATACGCGTGCGCACTCGGAAACTTTGTTTCCTCGTCCACGACGTATCCGCCTATGCAGGAATGCATAGCAAGCACTTCGTAAGCAAGCTTCCAAGCTGCTTGCTACACATTCCTGCGCACGCGCTCATTGCAACGTGCAAATGGATGGAGGTGGATTCGAACCACCGAAGCAATTTGCAGCAGATTTACAGTCTGTCCCCTTTGGCCACTCGGGAATCCATCCATCGTTAGAGCAAACGCCCTGACAGAGTGAAATTTTATCATATCTGTGTGCAAAATGCAAGATGCAACCATCGCTTTTTTCGCGATAAAATCTTTTTAAGGGTCTCACTTTACAGATAACGTACCCCGCAATCCGTTTTATTGCTCATAATACTTCAATATCATGGCACAGTTTGCGGGAATCTCCACACGGATTTTACCTGCAATCACTTCATATTCCGCACCATCAACCGTATAGCCGGTTCCGTCGGTCTGAAGCAACGTTTTCATTTTACCGTGCTTACGGGTTCCCAAATCCCATACAAACAGCTGCTTCTCGATAGGATAGTAGTTATTGTTCACCAGAATCATGCACTGGCCGTCCTTATGGAAACGACCGTAGGCAAGAAAGTTATAACCGCCGTCCACATATTTCAGAGAGCCGCGACGCAGCTCATCATGTTCTTTGCGAATTCGGATAATATCCTTATGGAACCGAATCAGCTCCTCATCCTCTCTGCCCCAAGGGTATGTGCGCCTGTTGTCAGGGTCTGTAAAGCCGCAAAGTCCTGCCTCATCACCGTAATAAATGGTGGGTGCACCCATCCACGTCATCTGGATTACCACAGCTTCACGAAATACAGCGCGGTTTACATCTGCCTCAGCCGCCTGGGGACCCAGCATACCGGTTCTTCCCACTCTGTGGTTTGTTCTTGTCAGAAAACGGGAATGGTCGTGATTAGACAGCTCATTCATAGCCGTCTGCCAGCTGGGCATGGAAAAGCTGGCTGTATGATGGCGCATGGCACCCCAGAAGCACTCTGCATTTCCCAGCAGATCCTCCCGGAAATCGTCACTATGCTTCTCCATTCCCGTCAAAAACCACGTAACGGGCTCCATGAAGGCATCATAGTTCATTACCGTATCCCACTCGTTACCCTGCAACCAGTCCTTTGTATTACCGTAGTGCTCCGCCAGAATGATTGCGTCAGGGTTTGCTTCCTTAACCGCCTCCCGGAACTTTTGCCAGAAGGAGTGGTTAAAATTCTGACTGTGACCCAAATCCGCAGCCACATCCAGTCTCCAGCCGTCCGCATTAAAAGGCGGTGATACCCATTTTTTCCCGATGCGAAGCACATATTCCATCAACTCCTCGGAGCCTTCGTAATTGAGCTTAGGCAACGTATCGTGATCCCACCAGCCCACATAAGAGTCGTTGTAGGGCCAATTACCCTGATTCCGAAAATCAAAATAGCTTTTGTAGGGGCTGTCTTCGCTGACATAGGCACCCTTTTCAAAACCGTCCGCATCCTCGTAGATGCGTTCTCTGTCCAGCCACTTATTAAAGGAGCCGCAATGATTAAACACACCGTCCAAAATCACCCGCATACCGCGTCTGTGCGCTTCTTCCACCACCCGGATGAACAGCTGATTTCCCGCCTCCAGATTGGCATAATTAGTAACCCGGTTTACATACTTCTCCGACAGACGGCTCTCCCGCGAGCCCTCCGGCAACAATCCTTCCCGGTCATCCACGATTTTTCCGAAATGGGGGTCAATATAATCGTAATCCTGAATATCGTATTTATGATTCGAGGGGGAAACAAACAAAGGATTGAAATAGATCACTTCCACACCCAAATCCTGCAGATAGTCCATTTTATCGAGCACACCCTGTAAATCCCCGCCGTAAAACTCCCGCACATCCATCTGTGCCGGATAACGGTTCCAGTCCTCCACCTTCACAACAGGCTCGTTGATATAACAGTACTCGTTTGTTTCTACATCGTTTGTGGAATCACCGTTGCAAAAGCGATCCACAAAAATCTGGTACATAACCGCACCCTTCGCCCACTCAGGCGTCTGAAAGCCGGGCAAAATTACAAAATCGTAATACTCATTGACTTCCTGCACCAGTCCTCTGGTATCAAAATACGCCTTCAACTTTCCGGTCTGTACCTCAAAATGGTAGGTTACCTTTTTATCCTCCAGCGTTATTTCCGTAGCATAAAAATCAAAGTGCTTATCGTGGGCAACCTTTGTCATAACATGGTTTTCCTGTCCCGCAATCAGGCTGACCCTGTCCACATTGTTTCGCGCCGTACGAAACCGCACCGTTACCGTATCAAAAGGCCTCGGCTCCGCAGGCGATATATAGTTTTCCGTGGTATCCGAAAACAGCGCCCGCCTGTTAAAAACGGGTCTCATATTCGCGATATATCGTTGGTCATTCTCTATTTTCTGTATTTTTCTGAGATCCATAATAACTCCAACTCTTTCTCTCGCCCTCGTTACTATTTTAAAATAAAGAATGTCTTTTAGTCTACCTCTTTCTTTGTTTTTTTATACGTTTACGATAGTTCCGCATCTTTACCCAGTAATTTCACCATGATGTCCACGCCCTCATCCAAGTCGCGAAGCGTAGGATAATACTCGTTCCGTCATAAGCATCGTCGATGGCACATACCTTCGCCATAAACGGTATCTCATCACCCTTTTTTCCGTAAGGGTAGCCCCCGCCATCCACCCGCTCGTGGTGCATGGTCGCCACCTGACGAAAATACGGCATGATATGCTCCGGCAAAAACGGAAAAAAACCACCTTTTCCACATCCAAAGCATATAAAGTGTGCTTTCGAATTTCCTCTCTTTCCTCTTCCGTCAACGCCTCTACCTTGTTATAGATATCAATGGGGATATAGTGGCGTCCGATATCATGCAGCCGGAATATCTCTTCGGAGTATTCCATAATATCCTCCGGCAGGGAATCATCCCCCCTTCTTGCGAACATTACCCCATTATTTTTTCGGAATAACACAAACTACGCAAAAAAACTACAATTTTCGACAAAATGGACAAAATAAAAGTAAATTAATTTTAGAAAAAGTAAAAAGGACAGCCATGGGGTGACTGTCCTTTTTAGAGAAGGTATTTCTTTCTTATGGGGTATAGCAAAAACTATATAATGTATTGGGGGGGGTTACGCATATTATAATAGCATCCCGTCCCACTTTTGACTATTCCCAAAATTCACAAACATTACAAAACAAGACTTTGTTTTTTATGCATTTCTACCAAAGAACGCTTGGCAAAAACTACCAACAAACCGCCTATCCAAGTTGTGCAAGTCCACAGCAGGATTTTTATGCCTCCGCTGCAAACAGTGCTTCGAACTCGTCTCTGCCGATTTTTTCCTTTTCAAGCAGCAGGTTTGCACAATCATGCAGCACCTTTTCATGCTCCAGAATCAGCTTCTTTGCCTTCGCGTAGCAATCATCAATAATTGCCTTTACTTCCCTATCAATCTCGCCGGAAATCGCTTCGCTGTGTGCCTTGGCATGCGCAAGGTCACGACCGATAAATACCTCATCGTCATCACTGTCGTAGCAAATTACACCGATGTTCTCGGACATACCGAAGCGGGTTACCATTTTTCTTGCAACCTTGGTTGCCTTCTTAATATCGCTGGAAGCACCGGTGGTAATATCCTTAAAGATAATTTCCTCTGCAATTCGACCGCCCAGAGATACCATAATATCCTGCAGCATCTGGCCCTTTGTCAGGAACATTTCATCCCTCTCCGGAAGGGGCATGGTATAACCTGCCGCACCGGCACCGGTGGGAATAATAGATACCGAATAAACCGGACCAACATCGGGCAGTACATGGAACAGAATCGCATGACCCGCCTCATGGTATGCTGTGATTCTTTTTTCCTTGTCGGAAATCACGCGGCTCTTCTTCTCCGCACCGATTCCCACTTTTACAAATGCCTTTTTAATATCATCCTGGGTCAGGAAAACTCTTCCCTGCTTTGCTGCGTTAATGGCAGCCTCATTCATCAGGTTCTCCAAATCCGCACCTGTAAATCCCGCGGTTGTCTGCGCAACCTGCTTTAAGTCAACATCCTCGGCAAGAGGCTTATTCTTTGCATGTACCTTCAGAATATCCTCCCTGCCCTTTACATCCGGACTACCCACCGCCACTTTTCGGTCAAATCGACCGGGACGCAAAATCGCGGGATCAAGGATATCTACACGGTTTGTCGCCGCCATAACGATGATGCCCTCATTGACACCAAAGCCGTCCATCTCCACAAGCAGCTGGTTCAGGGTCTGCTCTCTCTCGTCATGTCCGCCACCCATACCGGTACCGCGGCGTCTCGCAACTGCATCAATCTCATCAATAAATACAATACAGGGAGCATTTTTCTTCGCTTCCTCAAAAAGGTCACGTACACGGGACGCACCTACACCGACAAACATTTCCACAAAGTCAGAACCGGAAATGCTGAAGAAGGGTACGCCTGCCTCTCCTGCAACAGCCTTGGCAAGCAGCGTCTTACCTGTTCCGGGAGGACCCTCCAGCAAAACACCCTTGGGAATTCTCGCCCCCACCTTCGTATACTTTCCGGGCTCCTTTAAGAAATCAACGATTTCCGCAAGTTCCTCTTTTTCCTCCTGTAAGCCTGCAACCACGTTGAAATTAACATCCTTATCACCAACGGAAAGCTTTGCGCGGCTCTTGCCAAAGTTCATCATCTTGGCATTTCCGCCGCCTCCGGCGTTCTGGGCATTAATCATCATAAAGAGGAATACACCCACTCCCAATACAATCAGCATGGGAACAAGCGTTGTCAAAAACCAGCCCTCTCTCGGAACATCGTTTACCACCGGGTCAAAACCTTTATCCCTGATAAGCTGCTCCATCTCCACGATATCGGTTACATAAAGTCTTTTCTCCGTGCCGCTTTTCAGCTCTATCTCGATATATCCGGTAGGCGTTTCACTGTTGGGGGTAATCTCCACATAGCGCACGTCACCGTCCTGCATATCCTGAACGAATTCTGCCTTGGTGTAATCCTCCGCCTGATTCTTCATGCCCATGGCAACGGCAATAAAGACCATACCCATCAGTAAAACAATAAATAAAAAATATGAATTGGATCTTTTTTCCTGCTTCAACTTATAAGCCTCCTAGTTGTCAAATTCCACGATACCGATGTAAGGCAGATTACGGTATCTCTGGTCATAATCCAGACCATATCCAACCACGAACTCATCGGGAATTTGGAAGCCTGTATAATCCACATCTACATCAATGACACGCCTGTCAGGTTTGTCAAGTAATGTACACAGTCTCAGGGAAGCCGGCTTTCTGTCACGCAGCATTTCCAACAGATAGCTCAGGGTTCTTCCGCTGTCCACGATATCCTCTACCACGATTACATCCTTATCTGCCAGGGATTCGTCCAAATCCTTTACAATCTTTACTACGCCGCTGGATTTCGTATCGCTTCCGTAACTGGACACAGACATAAAATCAAGAGATACCGGAACCGTAATGCGCTTTGCCAGCTCACACATAAAAAAGCTGCCGCCCTTCAATACACATACAAGGTGCACCTGCTTACCCGCATAATCCTTACTAATCTGCTCTCCGATTTCCTGAATTCTCTTGTCTACCTCTTCTTCAGATAAAAGTACTCTAATATGTTCTGACATTTTTCTCCTCCGTTTCTCCGTCAGGGCTCTCTTCCAATATTTTTACCTGTAAAACACGTTTTGTATTCCTGTCTACCTTATAATATTCGCTGATTCGGTATCCAATCAGCCATATTACGTGATTGTCCTCCGCCAGCACAGGAATTTTATCCCGATACTCTCTGGGAATCTTTTCCGTAATCATGTAATCCTTTAAGGATTTATGAAGCATTCCTCCGGCTCCGTCTGCGATAGTCAGAAAGTCTCCTGTCTGTCGGAAACGAAGCATCGGCGGTTTTTTCATTTTATCATAATCAAACCATTTCGTATACTGATTTTTGGGAACTTCTTGCCCATTTTCCACAAAAAAATCAATCATTTCTATCTCGGGAAGCACAAAGTCCGTTATTCCCTCCTGCAAGGTTCTCTTTTCCAGAATTACGCTTCCGTATTGACGGCGGGCAACCACGCCCATAGGCAGATTAACCTCTCTGTTGCCCTCCGTAAAAAACAAATCCATTATACCCGATATGTGAACTGCCTCGATATCCTTTCCCGTAGGCGACAGCTGCTCCGCTACCAAAAGCAGCATCCGCTTCTGCAACACGGGATGATATTTCCTAAATTCTGCCACATCCAACCGAATCCGGCTCTCTGCCCGTCCGAGTTCGCATTCCTTAGCCTGCTCTCTACCACCCTCGGGTACGCTCCTTTCCGCAAGTTCCTGTTTCATGCAGGCAGATAAATCCGTCCCGGCAAGCACCGTTTCTTTACAGCAGCTTTGCAGCGCTTCCCAAGTTTCTTGCGCCAGATACTCTTCGGTTTCCGCCAGCAGGTCAGCCGTCTTACACATATGCGCCACCGTTCCCGCGCAGATTTCCCGCTCTGCATAAGGCAGGATGTGATGTCGGATGCGGTTTCTTGCATAGTCATCCTCTCCATTGGTACTGTCCGTACACCAGCTTTCTCCACAGGCTTCCAAAAAGGCTTCTATTTCCCGCCGCTCCAAACAGAGAATCGGTCGAATCACCTGATCCCTAACCGGCAAAATACCCCGCAGACCCTTTAAGCCGCTTCCCCGAAACAGGTGAAAGAGCATGGTCTCCGCTCTGTCATCGCAGTTATGGGCAACCGCAATTTTATTGGCGTTAAGCTTTGCCGCTACCTCCTCAAAGGCACGGTAACGGAGCCTTCTTCCGGCATCCTCGGGAGAGCACTTTTCCCTTACGGCATAAGCCTCAACATCTTCCTCCCGCAGGAAAAAAGGAATCCCCTCCCGCAGGCAAAGCTTTTCCACAAACCGGGCATCCTCCGCGGCATCCTCCCGAATTCCGTGGTTCAGATGTACCACAGCAAGCTCGATGGGAACCAGCTTCCGATATTCCTGCAACAGAAGCAAGAGGCAAACCGAGTCTGCCCCTCCTGAGATTCCGGCAACGATACTGTCGCCGCTTTCCAATATATGATGCTTTTCTATGTAGGAAAACACCTTATCCCTAATCTTCTGCACTGTATTCATATGATGAATGTATCTCATTCCCGGGAAAAAGTCAAATTATGGATAGGTCAGGCATACCTGCCCTCCCAGATTCCGATGACGCCCACCGTCATATCATCCCGAATGCGCCCGCCGCCCGCACACAGCGCAGCGCGAAGCACCTTCTCCGCAATTTCGCCGGGGTTTTGTTCTCCGATACCTGCCAGAAAACGGCTTATGGTTCCGTAATCCTCCTCCTGAAAGGCATCCACAACGCCGTCGGAAACCATAATCAGGTAATCCCCGTCCTCTAAATCCCGCTTTATAGGCGTTGTATCCACCTTCTGAAAAATTCCGAGCGGCAAACTGCCCGCGGTCAGCGGTTCCACGTGACTGTCCCTTTTTAAAAAGGTTACTGCACCACCCAGCTTTCTGATTTCACAGCTTCCCTTATACAAATCTATCTCGCAAAGGTCTAAGGTAGGATGGTTTCCGTCCTCCCCCGCTACAAACACCGCTGTGTTTACCATTTCAATAGCGGTATCGTTACGATATCCGGCCTCCAGCATCTTTTCCATTAAATCCAGCACACGGCCGCTGTCCTGTCCGGCCTGCTCCCCGGAGCCTGTGCCGTCCGAAAGCATCACCGCCATACGTCCCTTTTCCGCTTCAATCACCGCGTAATTATCCCCGGAAACCTTTTCGTTCTCCTTTACCACGCGGGAGAAGCCCGTCAACACCAAAAACTCCGGTTCCTCCTCCAGCAGAAAGCTGTGGGGCTTCCTTTCCACAACATAAGGACCATTCGGAGACAGCTTCATTCTCCTGTCAAGAAGTACGGAAATCATATCCGTCACCTCCTCTGCAGAGACTGTCTCCTTTTTCAACGTACTCATGGTAAGCACAAGCTCTGTTCTTCCATCCTCCTGAGATACATAGCAGGGATTTTCGACTTTAACGCCCTCCTGACGAAGCGCCTGTACCAGCAGTCGTTTTTTTCGCTCCTCCATAGGTCTGTAACACATTACCTCACAGGCGACCTCCGTCATAATCCGCGCCATCTCCGATAAATGTCCTTTGATGACCTGTCTGTTTTCCCACAGCCGTTTTTCTGCCAGCAGGCTTTGCCTGTCCGCTCTTCCCGGAGTGAATTCTTTTGCATAGCTTCCCGCCAGCTCGTAAAAGGTGTCAGCATATTTTAGCAGCCGGCTTCTGCATAAATCCGATACCTGGGCTGTCTGTAATTCCTTTTCTGCGGATGCAAATCCAGTAATCATATTTTTCCCATACCTTTCCGCCGCCTAATTTTACAGCAGAGTTTATTGTAGGGAGAAGAATTTATTTTTTTTGTCAAATTAAGGGCCTAAACGCCTTAAAGTTTTACGACAAATTTTTTCCAAACCGCACCTCATCACTCAAAAAAACTTTATACTTTAGTGTCAAAGGAACAAGGTCTTTCTTATAAAGTAAAAAGAGCTGCCGCTCCGGTAGCCTCATCAGCTACCTTTTGCAACAGCTCCGCTTCTTTTCTCTGAATACTAATTATCCTCTTTAAATAAAATCTCATCCTCATAGACCAGTCCCAGCTTTTCTCTGGCAACGTCTTCTATGTAACCCTTTGTCTGTACTTCCTTTTTGAGCTCTTCTATCTCCAACGCCCGTTCTTTTTCCGCCGAAATCTTCTCATCCACTGCCGCTGCCTCGGCTGCCTTGGCATCGATTTTATCCTGCAGCTCCACGCTTCTGACTGCAACTACCATAACAATCATCAGCACTACAAAGGTCACCAGAAACATACTGAGACGATTTTGATTTCTCTTGCGGTATGCAACCTTGCGTTTCGCCATAAAGCTCTCCCTTCTACTTTGTCTTTAAGGTCATTTTAAGCATTTTAAAGAAATACGTCAACCTGTTTTTTACAGCCCTGCGAAGGCTCCTTATGGGACGGCATACGCCTTTCGCCGCCTTAGACACGCCGCTTCCGGCTTTTTTACATAAAAAGGAAATCGGTTTACAGCATCTGCGGATTACTGCGGATATTACCTGCATTACCTTATTCAGAACCAGCGAGACGTACTTCACAAACCAGGGGCTTATCAGCTTGTGATAAAGAAGCATCCCTACCATGGCTCCCAGCACCGCAAACCAGCGAAGTGTACCGTTACTCTCGTGGTACATCATCAGGAAAACCTCTCCCGCACAATATATCCAGAAGCCAAAATCCTCCAAGGATACCAGAAAATCTTTATGAGGAATCACTCTGCGGACAATCCGCAATATATCATACACCAGCGTAATAAAAACGCCCATTCGCAATGCACACAGTAGAAATTCATTTTCACCTGTCATTTTTTTACCGGAAAAGCCTTGTTAACAGGGATTCATTTTTATGCCCCATTCCCGATACCTCCGAGTAGATAAGGCTATCGATTTTCCCTTCGATATCTACCTCTCCTCTTTCCAGCGTAAGCCGGTTCACGTGCAGATTATCTCCCTTTATCATCAGCATTCCCTGCTCCGTTTCCAGGAGAATTTCATGTATGTCAAAGGACAGTACATCTATCACACCGTTTATGATGCAGTTCTTCCGATTTGTCATTGCGATTTTATGCGTACGTGTACTACTGTTTAAATCCTCCATAAGCTCCTCCTGCCGCAAAGTTTCATTCCTTTAAGCATATGCGGCAGGCATCCGTACCATACCTAAAATTACAGATATCGGAACAGTTCCTTTGCTTCATCCTTCTTAACCGTTTCCTGTACGTCCAGAACCTCCACCTTCACTTCCTTATTACCGAAGGAGATGGTGATGGTATCGCCTGCTTTTACGTTGGCAGATGCCTTTGCGGGTTTGTCATTTATCAGCACCCGTCCGCTGTCACAGGCCTCATTCGCCACAGTGCGGCGCTTAATCAGTCTTGATACCTTTAAATATTTATCCAATCTCATATTGCGAATTATACCTCTCTCTTAGTCTCTGCTTCCGATTTATCCTGTTTTCTTTTTCCTGCTCCGGCATTCTCTTGCTACAAACACTTTTCCTGCTTCACATAGTCTTTCCCATAATATCAAAAACCCGATTGAACGCTTCTTCATGCAAGCATGACAAGCATTCAACCGGGCCTCTCTTTCGCTTATCTTCGAATTAAGCGTTCAGCATGTCCTTCAGAGCCTTACCAGCCTTGAACTTAGGAGCCTTGGAAGCTGCAATCTAAGTCGGAGGCCAAGGCGGTCTTAGGAAGACAACA
>JAZQCX010000036.1:0-2335 GCA_045546495.1 Acetatifactor sp.
TCACCACCGGACAGCTGCATCATGTTTTGCAGCTTCTTTCCGGGAGGCTGTGCGATGATACGGATTCCCGCTTCCAGTATATCCTCATCCTCCATCAGCTCCAGAGTACCCTTACCGCCGCCGAACAGCTCCTTAAATACCTTGTCGAATTCGCGGTTAATCTTCGCAAACTTCTCCGTAAATTGCTTTCTCATGGCAGTATCAAGCTCCTGAATAATACCTTCCAGAGTTTTTTCTGCCTCTACCAAATCATCATGCTGGGTCTTCATAAAGGTAAAACGTTCCATCAGATTCTTATAATCCTCGATGGCATTTACATTGACATCACCCAGCTTTTTAATCTGATCCTTTAAGGATGCTATTTCCTTTTTCATGGCGGATAAATCCGTCATGTTTTCGTCACGGATAGCTGCCGCATCACTGAGGGTTATCTCATACTCATCCCACATATAATTTATCTGTGCTTCCAGAGCTTCTTCATGCTTCTCCTTCTGCACGCCGAGACGGTAAACCTCCTTATCCAGCGCAGTAATCTTTTCTGCAAGCTCCTCGCGCCGCTGGAAGAAGCTCTTCTGTTTTGCAGTCAGCTCTTCTTTACGGACAATGGTCTCCTTCAGCTTCATCTCGGACTCATTCTGGGTATCATAGGATGCCGCGATGGTCTTCTCGATTTCTACGATATTGTGCTGCTTGCGCTCCATCTCTTCCCGATTTTGCTCAAGGGCTTCCAGAATTTCCGCAAGCTCTGCACGGGAAACCTCGATTTCACCGTTGATACGGTCCACATTATCCTGCTTGAAGCCCTGGGTCTGAAGTATTTTTTCTACCTTCAAATCCCATTCCGCAACGGATGCGGATGCCTCTGTTTCCAAGGAGCGCTGTTCTTCCAGCTGTTTCTGATAAAGGACAATCTGTTCCTGGGTATGCTTTTCCAGGCTCTCACTGTCAGCCAGTTCCCGCTGAATCGCTTCCTTGTCATTCTTAATCTCGAAAATTTTACCTTCGATTTCCTGCTCTTCCAGGCGCAGGGAAGCAACTCCCTCCACTTCCTCCGCCATACGTTCTCTGGTCTGGGAAATGTTCAATCTTGCCGTATTCTGCTCGATAGACTTTTTCTGGATATCCGTCTTGATGGTCTCCAGCTCCATACGAAGCTTGTTTCGTTCTGCCTTTGTCTCATCAATCTGGCGGTTCATGTCGTCAATCAGCTGCAACAGCTTCTTAGCGTTTTTCTCCAGTTCATCCAGTTCTCGTCTTCTTCCCAGAAGATTACTGTTATTCTTAAAGGCACCGCCGCTGATAGCACCGCCGGGTACAAGAAGCTCTCCCTCCAGCGTTACCATACGGATACCGTAGTCATATTTCTTCGCAATTTTTACGGCATTGTCTACATGATCCACAACAACAATGCGACCCAGCATTGCCTTTGCCACATCCCTGTAGCGGTTTTCAATCTGCACCAGACTGTCTGCCATGCCCAGTACACCCTTCTCTTTTAACACCTCCGGGGTCTTAAACTCCTGAGGATTCGTAATGCTGGTCAGGGGAAGGAAGGTTGCACGTCCCAGCTTATTACTCTTTAAGAACTGAATCATCTTCTTTGCGGTATCTTCGTTGTCGGTGACAATGTTCTGAATATTACCGCCAAGAGCAATTTCAATAGCTGTCTCGTACTTCTTCTCAGTCTTGATAATGTCTGCAACAACACCGATAATACCTTTGTTGCTTTCCTTCTGCTCCATTACCTTCTTGACGCTGCCGCCGTAGCCCTCGTAGCGCTCTGTCAGGTTGGAAAGCGCCTCCAGCTTGGATTTCTCCATATGATAAGCACTCTGAGCTTCCCGCAGTTTGGCATCCTTGGCCGCTAATTCCTCACGCAAATCTCCCAGTCTAAGCTGTACGGCTGCCTCTTTTTCCGTCATCAGACGTATCTGCTCCGTAATCTCCTCAAACTCAGCCTCCAGCTTTTTCATAACCTCTTCTCTTGCAGCCTCGTCTGATTTCGCACGCAGAAGTCGGGAATTCAACTCTGCCTTTCGGATATTTATCTGCTCCATCATGGTATCAAAACGCCCCATCTTGGACTTGATGGTTGCTCTCTGGTTCAGTTCTCCGATAATAGTATTCTTACCGTATTCAATGCTGTCATTTAATTCGGCAATCTTATTCTGGATTTCCTCCAGTCGCTTTCTGACCTCATCCGCAGCCGCAGTGATTTCTTTAACCTGCGTATCTGCTTCATTCTTTTCTTTTAAAATTGCCTCTTTATCGCTTTCCTTTGCAGCGATTTCCGTCTCCAATGCGCTGCGACGGTTAGTCAGATGAGCCTCACTGC
>JAZQCX010000037.1:0-11280 GCA_045546495.1 Acetatifactor sp.
CGCTTGGCCTCCGACTTAGGGCGCACAGTGGGTCGGGGATATGGAGAGGTACGGCGGGAGTAGCTGGAGGCGTATGGCGGAGGCAGATGCAGAAGTACCTGACAATATAATTACCGTGACATATAAAATAAGACTTTTGAGAGGAGTTGTATGCCGGGCTAAGGGTTAATTTTGCCGAAGCGGCATACAGGATTTCTTATAATAAAAAAATTAGCTGTTAAGATTAGGTTTGCACAACTGAGATTTGGGCGATTTTGGCAGATAAATGGAGTGAAAACCACTTATCTAACTGCTGAAACCACATTTGAAAAGACCATTTTGACAGCGAGATTTGTAAAAACAGAACTAACCGGATGATTTATAAGAAAGTTTTTTGATATATATTTTTGCGGTGTACATTTTTGCCAGAGAAGAGCGGGTATGATACAATCGAATAAAGGATGAATAGGTGAGTGCTGTTATGAGGACCAATAGGGCGATAAGTGTAGGAACGGGTAGGTAAGGGAGCGGGTAGGTATAGAAGCAGGGAAGTATAGGGTGAGGATGTATAAGGACGAAGAAGTAAGGGGGCAGATAGGGATAGAAGTAGGGAAGCATAGGGGTACAGAAGTATAGGAGCAGACAGATATACGTAAGGGAGTGAAAAGGGTATGAATCAATATCAGGAATTGATAGACAGTTTTATAGAGCAATCGGTTGCCATCTTCAAAGAGAAGCTTGTGGGAGTGTACCTGCACGGCTCTGCGGCGATGGGATGCTTTCACAGTGAAAAGAGCGACATTGATCTGCTGGTCGTGGTAAGTGAGGAGATTTCGGATAAGGAAAAGCGCACATTTATGGATATGGTGGTTGCGCTGAACGGGAAGGCGCCGAAAAAAGGGCTTGAGCTTAGCGTGGTAAGGAGGGAGGTTTGTAAGCCATTTGTTTATCCGACGCCTTTTGAACTGCATTTTTCCGTAACACATCTGGAGTGGTATCAAAGGAATCCGGCAGACTATGTGGCGCGGATGAAGGGCGTGGATAAGGATTTAGCGGCGCATTGTACCATCCTTTTTCACCGGGGAAAAACACTTTGGGGAGAAGAGATTGCAGCTGTTTTTGGGGAGGTACCGGATACGGCATATTTTGACAGCATTTGGAACGATATTGAAAATGCGAAGGAGGATATTGCTGAGAATCCGGTATATATAATTTTGAATTTATGCAGAGTGCTGGCATACAGGCGGGAGGGACTGATTTTATCGAAGCAGGAGGGGGGAGAATGGGCACTCCGAGCGCTTTCTGGTACCAAGTATATTGGTTTGGTTTGTGATGCATTATTTGAGTATGCGGGAGAAAGGCTGTTGAAAAAAGGTGAAGCTGTGCATGATCTCGGGAACTCGATGGTATCCGGACGAGGGGGCGAATTGACGAGGAAGAGCAGGTTCGGGAACTGGGAAACAGCTTTTATGAAAGAGTTTGCCGCGTATATGCTGGAGCAAATAAGAGCAGAGTAGACAATAGGGTTCTCTACGCTTCGTAGGTTGCCGACGGGACGGATAAACGGTAATATGATCTCATCAATGTAAGAGAGCACGATTTTCCGGCGCTTTCGGAAAGGCGAATGAGATGAAGTATATAACAGGAAAAGTAATAAGAGAGTTAAGAGAGAAGCAACACATGACCCAGAAGGAACTGGCAGAAAAGATTTGTGTTAGTGATAAAACGGTGTCAAAGTGGGAGACGGACAGAGGCCTTCCGGATGTGGCGATTTTGGAGGAACTTGCAAGGGCGTTGGGAGCTTCTGTAACAGAACTCTTGACGGGAGAACTGCGGGAGAATGAGAATCCGGCGGGAAATATGAAGAAGGTACATTTTTATATCTGCCCCGTATGCGGAAACGTGATAACCGCAGTGGGGCAGGGGACGTACAGCTGTTGCGGGATTACCCTGCCGGACAGCGAGCCGGAGTGCTGCGATGATGCGCACGAAATCCGGGTAGAAACGGTTGAAAATGAGTATCATGTGTCAATACAGCATCCCATGGTGAAAAAGCATTATATATCCTTTGTGGCATATGTTACTGCGGACAGCTGTGAGGTAGTCAAGCTCTATCCGGAGCAAGATGTATCTGTGAGATTTAGGAAAAAGGGACATGGTTATCTCTATATGTACTGCAACAGACATGGCTTGTTTCGCAGAACATTGTAAATTGCAAGGTAGAATCGTGTGCGGCAGAGCGGGATTGAATCTGCATTAGGTCAGCTGCATATGAAGGTCAAAGATTTCCCTAAGGTTAAAATATTCCTGCTCGTATAAGGGATGGAAGTGCCGGAGTGTTTCCACGACCGTTTCCCGTGGGAATTGCTTCAGATAGCATTGTTCCGCGTAGATGGCATCCAGATATTGCTGAATCATGTCAATGCCTTCGAGGGTCATGTTTAAGCCGAGAACGGGGTAGTCTAAGGTAATGATATGCTCCGTTGGCGCAAAGCGCGGGTCGTAATGCAGGAAGAATGCAGGCATTGCTTTTTCCACGGTATCGCGATAATTACGATTCCCGTAGTGGTCAAAGAAGCACATAAGACAGTTGTACTTTTCCAGTGCTTCCCGCACAAGCGTAAGAACTGTTTCATAGCCCTGGTTATAAGCGTCTTCCGCGGAGAGAAAGCTTGTTCCGGGGAAGACAATGGACGGGGCATTTTGAAAGCATTCTCCTCCGGTACAGTGTCCGATGCAGTAAATAGCAGCACCCATAAATTGCTGCGCACGCTCGTAGGTTACAGAACTGCTTTCACGGGAGGTATACTTTTCCGTAAGCCTCCGGACGATAGGCAGCAGGTCGTTTGGTGTATAAAGATTTGTTACATCAGAAGGTGTCATCAGATTCCCCGTACTTTCCCATAAATTTATGCGTGGACGCGCGGATGCCCCGTGCAAACTGCTCCAGACAGGTTTCGGCAAGATAATCGAGGGAGCCCCGGCATTCTCCGTCAAAAGCCTCCCGCATGGTTTCCAGCAACTCATCGTCTGTGAGCTCGTCTAAGGATTCATTTTTGTATAAATAGAAAATATCTTGCAATTCTGCAAGTGTTTCTGCGTAATTTCCCTGATAAATAAATTCGGAATCACAAAAAACGAAAATAATTTTATCAAGAATTCCGTTTCCGAATTCGATTCGTCTCTGTTCGGCAAGGCTTTCTGTGCGGCGCGACAGAAGCATTTGAATGTCCGTGTCGGAAAGGGTTAAGCCAAACCGTTGGGTGTAGGAATTTGTCTCTTGGAGGATTGCTTCCTGCCCGGAGGGGTCGGAAAGCAATGCCATAAGGTGGGAAAGCCCGGTTTCGGTTGAAGGTTTGTCTGTCAAATGTAGCCCTCCTTTTTACAGGAATCTTTTTTCTTTGATGCGGGAAGCAATGTCTGCGGACTGTAAGCGGAGCATTTCTTCTACGTGTGCCGCCACGGTTTTGTAGCCTGCGGGATTTCCGGCGTAGCCTAAGGGGACTGCCGATTTTGTAACATTTCCGCCCTGTAACCATTTTCCCAAGCCATCCTTGGTTAAGGAAGAAGATTTCAGAGTGCCGGCAAGCTCCAAATCAACCTGTTCGGGACAGAATTGATTTAAAACCGCTGTTTCAAAGGCACCTGCATGAATATCCAAAAGGCCTCGCTCGTTGGGATATTCCTCGATAAACCACTCCAAGGGATAGTCGGGTTCGGAAACCAGCAGGAAATCTTCTGCGCCTGTCCAGCCGTGCAGGCGTAAGTCCATGGATTCCAGAACCAGCTTTGCCCGAATGCCTAATTCAGAGTTTGCTCGTTGGATAGCGGAAACAATGGAGTGAATGTGGCGGGAGTCTCCGTGATAGTTGAAGCAATAGACCTCGTCGAACCCAAAACTTCTTAAATTTTCAAAAATCTCAAACAGCACCTGCTGCATGGTTTCCGGTTTTAGGGAGAAGCTTCCGGGAAATGCTCCCGTGCAGTAATTGACACCCCAGTAATAGGGCGGTGCAATGACACATTCCTGTCCCTTGGATGCAAGCTGTTCCTTTACTAGACAGCACATGTTATAGCTCCAGTAAATGTCGGAGCCGAGAGGTAGATGGGGACCGTGCTCCTCAATCACTCCCAGCGGGAACAGCACAGGAAGCTTAGCCTCTCCTGCGGCTTGCAGCTGTTGCCAGTTTAAGGTGACCATTGTGTTTTCAAAAACAGATGTACTCATAAAGCTCCTCTCCGGAAAGGGTTTCAACCTCTCCCTACAATTTGTGGTGCAGTGATTATACCGCCGGTTCGAATGCAGTACAAGACTTGAAAAAATGTGAATTTTGTGGTAATATGAACATGAAAAGAGAGGAAAAGATGAAAATATCTTTCTCTCTTATTTTCTTGGATTTTAGGAGAAGAGAAATGAGTTTTATATCCTATAGTTTACAGTATTATCGGGAGGAACTCCAAAAGCTGGAAGCAGCTGAGCTGCACAGGTCGGAAGGAACAAACCTATGTAAGGAAGAGCACGCTGACCGGCGGTCAAGCGGCAAGAAACAGAGAGATATATACCGTGCAAAGCAGCTTCTGAAGATTCTGGATGACCTTGTGGATGAGGGCTATACGGAGCTTTCGGAAAAAATGGAGCAGGATTGTCAGGGGGTGACAAGATTGCGGGAGTATCTGAAACGAAACGGAGCGATACCCTTTCAAATCCAGAAGAAGATTGTGAAGGAAACGGATGTGACCTATGAGCCGGAGCAGCTGGAGCTGGAAGCGGCACTGGAAGCAGCTGTGAAAGCAGCGACAAGAGATGCGGACGCCGCGGTATTACAGGGAACAGTTTGTGGGGAGGCATCGGAGGAATCGGCAGAACAGATTGCATTTATAAACAGGCTTGCGGATTTTTGTGACTGGATAGGGAGTGAAGAAGATACTGCGTATATTTTTCTGCTCAGGGACACTCTGCTGCCTTATGTATATTACAAAGCCCAAAGACAGGGTGGTTTTTACCCGTGGCTGCTTGGGCGCAAGGCGGTGGATGCGATTGTGGGAAAACAGTGGGTGGATGACGAAATCCGCGCAGCAGTGATTCGGGCGTTGGAGAGCGGTAAGGGCAGAAATTTTCAGGAATTTTGTGAAACTGTGTTGCCGGATATTCGTGAAACGGTTTCGCACTATGCCTCCTTAGAAAAGGTGCTCCAAAAGCTGCTTGAAACGGTAAAGGAGAAAAGGATTGTAGTGGTGGAATCCGGCTGCTCGGGAACATTCCCGTTGCTTTTGATGAGTATGGACGAGCGCGTGGATATGCGGATGTATACGACCTATCCCTATCTGCTGGATGCCTATGGGGATAAGGTGTATACAGAGCGCTATGAGGATATCCGGTTGTTTGAAACCATGTATTCGCAGGATTTATATTTCCGATTTGCGGACCTTAGGGCAGGACGCTTTTATGTGAACCGATGTGACAATAAACGGGTGGAAGAAAAGGCGTTCGCGGAACTGAGGAGGATGCAGGATGCGGCGCAGGGTCGGCGAGAGCGCCCGGATGAGGCGGAACGGATGAAATAGTGGCTGCTTGGATATACGGCAGGGGAAAATAGTAGAAAGAAACCAACAAGGCGGCTCGTGTGAACGAGACCGCCTTGTGTGATATACATTCTGTTATTACTTGCCCTGCAGGTTTAATCTCAGATGTCTGGGCAAACCGTCAACCATAACGGGCGAAAGCTCTGCCTGAATCAGGGGACGGATATAGTGGATCAGTTGCTCGGAAACGTTGGTACCGTCTTCGGTAATCCACTCCAGAGGAACTTTCTTTTCGATGTTGGCAACCTCGTGTACATCATGAATGCCCGTGACACAAAGGTACGGGTCGTCGGAGAGGCGGTTCAAGGTGGTTACCATACCGGTCTTGCCTTCAAAGGCAGCCTTTACGGCGGCACCGCCAACCTGAAATGCCTCGGTGATGTCTACACGGGAGGACATGTGTGCGGCACAACGCTGTAAGGTATTCAGCTCAATGGCACGGGTCTTGATACCCAGTCGGTCGGTAAGTGTATCTGCGAGACATCTTGCGGCACCCTGCATACGCATGTGTCCGAAAGCGTCCACGGAGGCGGAATGGGTAACCAACTCACATACAAAGCGGCCGTCAGGTAGCTTAACACCCTCCGAAACAGCGATAATGATACTTTTCTTTGACTGCATTAATTTACGGACTCTTTCCGTAAAACGGTCAATGTCCAGAGGGAGCTCCGGTAACAGAATCATATCTACGCCGTCACAATCCTCACCCTTTGCGAGAGCGGCAGCAGCAGTCAGCCAGCCGGCATTACGTCCCATGATTTCCAGAATGGTTACGGAGGAGATATCGTAAGCAAGGCTGTCGCGGATAACCTCTTTTGTGATGGAGGCAATATACTTTGCCGCACTGCCGAAGCCGGGAGTGTGGTCGGTACAGGCAAGGTCGTTGTCGATGGTTTTAGGTACACCCATAAACTTAATATCGCTTCCGATAAGCTTTCCGTAATCGGTGAGCTTTTTAATGGTATCCATGGAGTCGTTACCGCCGATGTAGAAGAAAGCCTCGATATCAAGCTCCTTTAACAGCGCGAATATCCGCTCGTAAATTTCATGGTTGGGGGAAACATCGGGCAACTTATAGCGGCAGGAGCCGAGGAAGGATGAAGGGGTCCTTTTTAAAAGATCCATATCCAAATCGGTCTTGATGTGTTCCGATAAATCCACATACTGACCGTCCAGAAGTCCCTGAATACCGTGAAGCATTCCGTAAATCTTTTTTGCACCTCTGTCCCGTGCTGTTTTATATACTCCCACAAGACTGGAGTTAATGACTGCGGTAGGTCCGCCGGACTGTCCGACAATTACACTTCTGTGCATAAATTTCCTCCTTATGTTGACGCCTGATTTTGATTTGCCTCGCCGACCCAAGCGTGTCCGTGCACATTGGGGAAATGGCGTATTTTCGGCGTTTTTGGCGCGTTTTGTTCTTCCTCATCTTACCATATTTTAACACTTTTCGCAACCTGTGGGGAGGCTTGCACAACATACGTTAAATTGATATACTTTTGGGGGTAAAGAGTAAGAAGCGAGGTGCGGATATGGCGAAGCAGAAGGAAGTAAAGACAAATGCTATGAGGATACTGGAATCCTTAAAGATTCCCTTTGTGCATTACACATATGAATGTGATGAATTTGTGGACGGATTACAGATTGCGGATATGCTTTCGCTGCCCTATGAGAAAGTGTATAAAACGCTGGTAACCGTAGGAGGCAGCAGGAATTATTTTGTGTTTGTAATTCCCATAGCGCAGGAACTGGATATGAAGGCGGCGGCGAGAAGTGTCGGCGAGAAAAGTGTGGAGATGATTCACGTAAAGGACATTAATACCGTAACCGGCTATATACGGGGCGGCTGTACTGCGGTTGGTATGAAAAAGCAGTATGTGACGCGGATTGATGAAACGGCGCTCAAATTGGAGAAGATGATTGTCAGCGGAGGACGAATCGGTTCCCAGCTGGAGCTGGCACCCGCGGACCTTGCAAAGGCGGCAAAAGCGGAGTTTGCGGACATCATTAGACATTGAGCGGGGTGAGATTTTATGATATAATAATTCTGCTAATGCAGAATTTAATCCGGCTTGCGCCGTCTTACAAACGCGGTGCGTTTGATTATACCGGAAGCCATGGCTTGAAAATCAAATGCCCCTACGGGTCGCTTGATTTTCTGCGCACTGCGCATATGGTATAATGACCTTATTCAAGGCAGAAAGCGGCCGAATGGCCATCCATACCGTGATTGCGGAGCAATCATGGTATAATGACCTTATTCAAGGCGGGAAGTGGCCGAATGGCCATAGTACCGTGATTGCGGAGCAATCATGGTATAATAAATGAAATAGCAGCGTACGGGAGGACGGCAGAATGAGTACCGAAAAAAACATTATGAGCTACGATACAGTGGCGTTAGATGAGGACAATAAGGCAGTTGTGATTATAGACCAGACTCTTTTGCCCGGAAGAACGGAACTGATTTCGTTGAAAACAGCGCAGGAAATCTGGGATGCAATTTACCTTTTAAAGGTGCGTGGTGCGCCTGCAATCGGCGTGGCGGCTGCTATGGGTATTTATGTGCTGGCATATGATATTGAGGAAGATTCCTTTGAAGCGTTTTATGAGAAATTCCGCGCACACAAGGAGTATCTGGACTCTGCAAGACCCACTGCAGTTAACCTTTCCTGGGCGTTGAAGCGAATGGAGAGAGTGGCACTGAAGGCAGGGCGCGAGGATGGAAAGAGTGTAGCTGAGGTGAAGGAAATCCTGCATGCGGAAGCGCTGAAAATTCGGGATGAGGATATCGAGGTCTGTCGCGCAATCGGCGAAAACGGATTGGCTCTTGTAAAGCCCGGCGACGGTATTTTGACCCACTGTAACGCGGGGCAGCTTGCAACGGTGAAATACGGAACGGCTACGGCACCGATTTATCTGGGACAGGAGAGAGGCTATAACTTCCGTGTTTTTGCAGATGAGACAAGACCTTTGTTGCAGGGTGCAAGACTGACATCCTTTGAGTTGCATTCCTCCGGCGTTGATGTAACGCTGATTTGTGATAATATGTCGGCCAACGTTATGTCAAAGGGTCAGGTACAGGCAGTGTTTGTGGGCTGTGACAGAGTGGCGGCAAACGGTGATACAGCTAATAAAATCGGAACCTCTGTGGTGGCTATGGTGGCGAAGTATTATGGTGTGCCGGTGTATGTTTGTGCCCCTACCTCCACCATTGATATGGCAACTCCCACGGGAGCAGAGATTCATATTGAGGAGCGTCCTGATCATGAAATTACGGAAATGTGGTATAAGGAGCGTATGGCACCTGAGGGTGTAAAGGTTTACAACCCTGCCTTTGACGTAACGGATCATGAGTTGATTGCAGGAATCGTAACAGAGTACGGCGTGGCACGGGCACCTTACACTGAAAGCTTAAAGGAAATTATGGCGCAGGTGAAGCAGTAAAGGATGGCTATTCGGCCTTGAATGGGGGCATTATATCATGCCCGGTAGAAAAAGCGTGAGTACGGAGAGAAACTATGAGGCGAAATGTCAGTCTGGAAGAGATATCGGATGGTCGGCTGTACGGCAGTAATGACATGGTGAAAGCAGATTGCCACGGCTGCAAGGGATGCGCAAGGTGCTGTCAGGGAATGGGGGCATCGGTTGTGGTGGACCCTTACGATGCTTATCGGCTGCAGGATGGACTGGGGAAAACGATTCCGCAGCTTTTGCAGGAGCAAAGGCTGGAGCTGAATGTAGTGGACGGATGTATTTTGCCGAATCTAAAAATGGCAGGTGAACGGGAGCGGTGTGCGTTTTTGGACGAAGAGGACAGATGCAGCATCCATGAGAGCAGACCGGGAATTTGCCGATTGTTTCCGCTGGGGCGTTACTATGAAGACGGGGATTTTAAGTATTTCCTACAGGTTGGGGAGTGCGAAGAAAAGAGCCGCTCAAAGGTAAAGGTAAGTAAGTGGATTGATACGCCGAATCAGCGGGAAAACCACGAATTTATCTGTGCATGGCATAAGCTTTTAAAGGAACTGGAACAGGCGGTGTCGGGAGAGGAAGCGGGCGAACGTGCGAAGGCTCTGAATATGGCTCTGTTGACTGTGTTTTATATGACGGAATATGATGTGACAAGGGATTTCTATGCACAATTTTATGATAGGCTCCACATGTTTCGGGAGCAGATGGGTATGAATTAGTGAGCAGATGTAAAACATATTTTGGAAAATAAATCCCTTTTCGGAATTGTGATTTTTACATAATCAAAGGTGCAAAGCACGACAGGCGCAAAACGGCTGGGTTTTGGAGAAGGAACGGATAGAACCCTCTTTGTGGAAGATTTTAGCTGCTGATTTCGCATTCTGTCGGTGCAGACAGAAAAATGTCTGCCATAGGGTAATTTTCTCTCGAATTGACTCTGCAACGTTGAATTGACCGAGGTGAATTATGTACAATACAATTGCTTTGAATATAATCAAATACTTTAACTATAACGATGGTGCCCTGTTACTTTTGGTGGATAAGGCATATGAGGAACTTGCTCAAGCTATAAAAAAGTATCATGAAAAAACAGAAATTATATGTATTGAATCTTATGTGCCTGAAGATGTAAGTGAAATTTTTGAGGTTTCCTTGTCGACAGTAGTATTGCTTTTGGCTGAACCGATATCATATGTAAAGTATAGATTATTTGAGCATCTTGATTTTAGTAATGGTGAGCCTGAGATTCCTGATAGGGTGTCAAAAGTATTAGTATTCCCTAAAGAAAGTTTATGTAGAATATTTTCAGAAAGTGCTGATAATATTGCAATAGAACAAGAAAAAATGATTTTTGAAATGAAAGACAATCAAAAATACAGGATTACATCTTCTAGTGGCACAGATTTAACTTTTGAATCCAGAAACTGGATTGCCCTGGACTTTGAGGTCTGTACTGCACCAATAGAAGAATCCATTAATGGTATTATTGTGGTTGATGGTGCACTGTTTTTTAAAAAAATTGATGAAAAAATAGCTTTCATTATCAAGAACGGTGAAATACAATCAATAAAGGCAAATTCTCCGAAAGGAGATTTGCTTGTAGCTGAATACAAAAAGATGACGGAAAGAGATATGAAAAATAGCGTTAATATGCAACTGGCTGAAATTGGTATTGGATTTTGTAATAATGCAATAATCAGTGATTGCTTCATGGAAGCAGAAGTGGTTTCCAAAACATGCCATTTCTGTTTTGGAAATAATATTTGTTATGGTGGAAAAAACGAAAGTGAATTTCATGGGGCATCTATTTTGATAAGAAATCCAATATTCACTCCTATCAACTAACGGTTGTGTTTACTATTTTATCACAGGCGCTGATTCGATTGATATAATTAGTATTTCTACATCAAACACACAATTCCGAAAAAGGAAAAAATAAAAAGAAGAATTGGATACGGACAGATGGCAAAACGTAAAAAAAATTCAGCCGCGAGGCGTAGCGCCGAAAGACAGGCGAGAGCGAAGGCGGAGACGATAAAGCGGGAACAGATTGAGGAAGGCAAGGTAGAAGATAAGCCTGAGGCAGTGAAGGAAGAACTCAAGACAGAGGAACCGAAGGCCGAAGAGGTTTCCAAGGAGGAGCCCAAACCGGAGGAGCCGAAGGGTGAAGAAGAATCCAAGGAGAAGTTTGAGTCGGAGGCGATAAAAGAGCAAGAGGCAGCCGGGAAAGCGTCTAAGAAACAG
>JAZQCX010000038.1:0-10262 GCA_045546495.1 Acetatifactor sp.
GGTGTGCCTTTTGCGAAGGGTGTGATTGTAGATATCAGCGGCGGCGGACTCAGGTTTTTATCGGCAAATAAGTTTGACGTGGACAGTCTCGTGGCAGTGAATTTTTACCTGACAAGAAATCAGGAAAGAAAGCGATATGAAGCGATTGCCAGAGTTATCAGTGCAAAAGAATTGGAAAACAGATCGCATACTTATGAGCATCGAATACAGTATTTAAACATGAAAAGAGAAATCAGGGAAGATATTATTAAATACATATTTGAAGCGGAACGGATAGGCATGAAAAAAGAAAGATAGGTGAAGAAAATGTATAAAAAAATTCTATTAGTTGATGATTCTGCACTTATGAGAAGAGTACTTTGTGATATAATCGATAGTGATGAGAGATATCGCGTTGTTGCCAGAGCAACAAATGGCGTAGAGGCTTTTGATTTACTGAGCAGAAATCAGTATGATGCCGTAGTTCTGGATGTAAATATGCCTAAGATGAACGGCTTACAGCTTCTGGAGGAACTTCGGAAATACAAGATTTCCGCAAGGGTTATCATGGCAAGTACCGATACCAAGGAAGGCGCGAAGACCACGCTGGATGCGCTGGAGTTGGGAGCACTCGATTTCATACATAAGCCGGACAGTGCGGCGCAGTGCCGGGTGGAGAGCTTCCGGACGGAGCTTTTGAGAATTCTTGAGGTAGTAGTCAACAGTAACGCACCTGTTTTTGAATCGAAAGAAAAAATTCAGGAGCAGCAGCAGACAACCTCAAAGATGGTTGATATCGTAAAGAAGTTTTCGAGAAAGACACCGGGTTCCAAGATTGTTGCAATCGCAAGCTCTACGGGCGGCCCGAAGGCTTTACAGGCAGTAATCCCGAGACTTCCGGCTGAGCTGGATGCGCCGGTGTTACTGGTACAGCATATGCCGAAGGGATTTACGGCTTCCCTTGCAGAACGATTGAACGGATTAAGTCCAATCAGGGTAAAGGAAGCGGCTGAAGGGGACGAACTGGAATGCGGAACGGTTTACATTGCCAGAGGCGGTTCCCATATGAATGTCAGGAGTGTACCCGGTGGCAGATATGTAATCCGGTATTCGGACGAGCCCTTGAGAGAAGGGGTAAAGCCTTCTGCAAATTATATGTATGAATCCCTTGCCGACAGCCATTTCGACAAAATTGTATGTGTTGTCATGACTGGTATGGGGGCAGACGGAACGGAGGGAATCCGAAATCTGGAGGCGAAAAAAAGCGTACATGTTATTTCTCAGGATCAGGAAACCTGTACCGTCTACGGTATGCCTAAGGCGGTTGCGCAGGCGGGGCTGTCCGATCAGGTAGTGCCTCTTGACCAGATTGCGCAGGAGATCATTTTAAATGTCGGAGTCAAAGGATGACAGTCATCCTATAAGGCGATAACTTTATGAGAAAGGATGGGGATTAGAATGGACGTAAGTCAATATCTTGAAATCTTCCTGGATGAAACAAAGGAGCATTTGCAGAACCTGAACACACGGATTTTGGAGCTGGAGGCGGATTCCGAAAATATGGATACCGTCAATGAAATCTTCCGTGCAGCACATTCCCTGAAGGGTATGGCAGGTACAATGGGGTACAAGAGGATGCAGAATCTGACCCATGATATGGAAAATGTGTTCTCTGAGGTTAGAACCGGAGCGATTAAGGTTACTTCCGGAATGATAGATGTTATTTTCCAGTGCATCGACGCATTGGAGGAATATACGGACAATATCCAGACATCTGCTGATGAAGGAACCAATGACAGAGAGGAATTGATTGCTCAGCTTAACGATATTTTGAATAAGAAAGGTGCGGCACCTGCAGAGACAAAGGCAGAGGCGGCTCCGGAAAAGAGCGAGAATTCGGATGTTGCAAAGTGGGATGAAATCACACTGGATGATTCCCAG
Source organism: Acetatifactor sp. (assembly GCA_045546495.1). Classification (GTDB taxonomy): domain Bacteria; phylum Bacillota; class Clostridia; order Lachnospirales; family Lachnospiraceae; genus Acetatifactor. The sequence continues at coordinate 1,921 of JAZQCX010000038.1, forward strand.
ATAAATATTATCCGTAAGGCGCAGGAGCAGGATAAGAAGGTTTACGGCTTAAATGTTGTGGTTGCGGAAGGCTGTATCCTGAAGGCTGCGAGAGCGTTTCTGGTATTTAAGGCGGTGGAGGAGAAGGCAGAGATTATTGTTTCTCACCCCAGTGCACAGGATGTTGAAGACGAGAAGTTTGACAGAGACTTTACGTTAATCGTAGTGTCGGATGCGGCGCTTGACGATATTATTGCCGCAGCGTCAGCGGTTTCTGAGATTGAAAAGGTAACGGGCGCTCCTATTGTTCTGGAGAACAATGCGAGTGTGGGCGCGAATGCCGCTGAAGAAGAGACTGAGCATGAGCAGGCAGAAGAGGTTACCGCAGTTTCCGAGGTTACACCTATAGCAACTGGTGCGGTAGCAGCGAAAGCACAGCCTGATGTGAAGAAGCAGACCCCCGGTAAGCCTGTTGTAAACAGAACTGTCCGTGTGGATATTGAAAAGCTGGATTCTCTGATGAATCTGGTAAGCGAGTTGATTATCGCGAAGAACTCCCTGGTTTCTGTTGCTAATCAGGAGCAGACAAACGTAAACAACGCATATAATGAGCAAATCAGTTATCTGGAGCAGGTTACCACCAACCTGCATGAATCCGTTATGAAGGTACGAATGGTACCCATCGAGAGTGTTGTAAGTAAATTCCCTCGAATGATTCGTGATTTGTCCAAGAGTCTCGGCAAGAAGATGGAACTGTACATGTCCGGTGAAGAGACAGAGTTGGATCGTACCGTAGTGGATGAAATCGGTGACCCTTTGATGCATTTGCTTCGTAATTCCGCAGACCACGGTCTGGAGTCCGCGGAGGTTCGTGCACAGCGCGGTAAGCCTGCAGTAGGTTCCATTTTCCTGGATGCATATCAGGATGGTAACAACGTTGTGATTGAGGTGCGGGACGATGGTAACGGTATCGATGTTGAGGCTGTAAGGCAGAAGGCTATCGAAAGAGGAACGATTACTCCCGAGCAGGCAGCAAACATGACAGAGAAGGAAGTTATCGACCTTCTGTTCCTGCCCAGTTTCTCTACCGCAAAGAAGGTTACGGATGTTTCCGGACGTGGTGTAGGACTGGATGTGGTTAAGTCCAAGATTGAGTCCCTGAGTGGTGAAGTTGAAGTGAAGTCAAAGCTCGGTGAGGGAAGTACATGGACCATCCGTCTGCCGCTGACCCTGGCGATTATTCAGGCACTGATGGTTGTTGTGGGAGGCGAGAAGTATGCGATTTCCTTAGGTTCTATTCAGACCCTGGAGGATATTTCTCCCGATGATATTAAGCTGGTACAGAATAAAGAGGTTATCCACCTGCGTGGTAGCGTGATTCCTTTGATTCGCTTGAGTGAAGTACTTGGCGTTGAAAGCAAAAAGTCCAAGGATGAAAATCTTGTGGTTGTCATCATCAAGAAGGGTGATAAGATGGCAGGTCTGGTAATTGATGAACTGCTGGGACAGCAGGAAATTGTTATCAAGTCTCTTGGCAAGTACATTAAGCAGTGCAGATTTATCAGTGGTGCAACCATTCTGGGCGACGGCGAAATTGCTCTGATTTTGGATGCAAATGCATTGATTTAAGGAAGGAGAGTAAACGCATATGGAACTCAGTACACAAAAAAACAATGTTATTGCAGAAGAAAATAAAGACATTGAGGAAAGAGTCCAGTATATTGTGATTCGTTTGGGTGAGGAGCGTTACGGTATCAACATCATCAGCATTGATACAATCGTAAAGATGCAGCCCATTACCAGAATCCCTAAGATGCCGGCATATCTGAAAGGTGTTATCAATCTTCGTGGTGTGGTTATTCCCGTAATGAGTATGCGCCTGAAGATGGGATTCGAGGAGGATGAGATTACGAAGTCCACCAGAATCATCGTTTTGAAGCTGGAGCAGGAAGGAAATATTGGCTTCCTCGTGGATGAGGTAAATGAAGTGGTAACGCTTAGCGCAAGCGAGATTGAAAAGGTTTCCCATAACTCCGCGGATGAGAAGACAAACTTGATTAGCGGTATCGGTAAGCATAACGGTCAGTTGATTTCTTTGTTTGACCTGAGTGCGATTACACTGGAAGAGTAAGAAGTATCTTGAATGAAGGAGAGGCGATATCCCATGGGAGACATGAGCATAGAGCAGGTTACAGAAAATTATTATGATGTTCTGAAGGAACTCGGCAATATCGGAGCCGGAAATGCTATGACTGCATTGTCGCAGATGCTTCAATGTAAAGTGGATATGAAGGTTCCTCAGGTCAGACTGTTGGAATTTTCGGAAGTCGGCGAGATGATAGGCGGCGAAGAACAAATCATGGTAGGTGTTTTGCTGGGCGTGGAAGGTGACATCACGGGAAGTATGATGTTCATCGTAAAGGATGACAGTGCAAGACATCTGATTCAGAAGATTACCATGGGAATGCTGCCTGAGGGAATGGAATTTGAAGAGATGGGGCTTTCTGCCATGAAAGAAATCGGTAATATTATTACCGGTGCATACCTGAATTCTCTTTCAACCATGACCAACTTAAAGATTTACCCTACTCCGCCCGCGCTGACAGTGGATATGGTAGGTGCGATTTTGAGTGTTCCGGCGATTCAGTTTGGTATTTACGGTGATAAAATTCTGATGATTCAGTCTCAGTTCTATGATGAAATCGAGCTGAACGGATATTTCATTCTGATTCCGGATTTGGAATCCTATACGAAGATTTTGCATTCCTTGGGCTTGCAATAGTAGAATACTGGAAGAAATGAGAAGATAGATGAGTGAAATAATCAAAGTAGGAATGGCAGATTTAAAGACTTGTGTAAGCCCCGACGGTGTAACAACCCTGGGGCTTGGTTCCTGTGTCGGAATTGCCATTCGGGATACCAAAACGAAAATCGGCGGTTTGGCGCATGTTATGCTGCCGGACAGTACCGCGTTAAAGAACAGTCAGCAGAATATTGCAAAATTTGCGGATACCGGTATTGAAGAACTGGTCAGACAGATGGAAAAGCTGGGGGCAAAGCGCGCCAATATGGAGGCAAAGATAGCCGGCGGAGCTACCATGTTTAATTTTCAGGGAGCAAAGGGTGTCGGACAAATCGGAGAAAGGAATGCAGAGGCAAGTATTGCAAAATTAAAACAACTGAGAATTCCTTTGAAGGCGCAGGATACGGGAGCAAACTATGGCCGGACGGTTGTGTTTTACCCGGAAACAGGCGATTTTTTGATCCGGTCTGTGGGCAGGGGCGATAAAATCATCTGAAAGGCTGGTTATAGCGGATGAACAGGAAAAACATACCGCTTCTGTTAATGTTGATAGCAGGAGCGGTGACTTGTATAATCACATATATCAGACAATATTCCGTTGTGGAAAAGCTGGTATGGCTGTTTGTGGTACTTTTGATATTCTGGATACTGGGAAGTATTCTGGAAGCCGCCTTGAACCGCTTTGATGCGCAGAATGAAGAGCGCATGAAAGAGGAAGGGGAGGTTATCGAAAAGGAAGCCGAAGCTTTGGAAGAAGGGGAATCAGAGGAAAGCGGTTCCGTAAGCGAGAAAGACTGATAAAGTACAATTAAAAGGCATGACAGGTACAAAGGAAGTGGGGTGAGGAGCGAATGGATGAAGCAGGCAAGAAAAAGCTGTTGGAGGAGTACGCAAAGACCAAGTCAGCAGATGCCCGGGAAAAAATCATTCTCGAGTATGCTCCTCTTGTAAAGGTAGTAGCCGGTCGGCTGAGCATGTATCTGGGATATAATGTAGAATATGAGGATTTGGTGAGTTACGGTATCTTCGGACTGATAGATGCCATTGATAAGTTTGACAGCTTTAAAGAAGTAAAATTTGAGACTTACGCCAGTCTGCGTATCCGCGGAGCGATTCTGGACCAGATTCGTAAAATGGACTGGATTCCAAGAACAATCCGCCAAAAGCAAAAAAAGATAGAAGGTGTAATCCGGGAAATAGAGCAGGAAACAGGGCATGCTGCGTCCGATGAGGAGATTGCAAAGCGGCTGGGGATTTCGGAGGACGAATATCTGGAATGGCAGTCTCAGATGAAAATTACAGGTGTTGTCTCCTTAAATGAGTATATGGAAGCGGGAAGTGATGTGTCGCAGGATTACAGCAGACAGACCACCTCTCGTTTTGAATCGCCGGAAGAACGGATAGAAAAGCAGGAGCTTACAAAGGTTTTGGGGGAAGCTTTGGAGATGCTGACGGAAAAAGAGCAGAAAGTGATTACACTCTATTACTATGAGGAACTGACTCTGAAAGAAATCAGCAGTATTCTGGAAATATCGGAGTCCAGAGTATCACAGCTTCATACGCGTGCGTTACAGAAAATGAAGACAAAGATGGGGAATTATATGGGTGTTTTTTCAAGTAACTGATTTTCCTGGGAAGGAGTATTATGCAGAATGGTTACTTTAGACTGGTAAGTGATAGTGCGGGATATGCGCTTGTGATACATAAACCGCAGGATGGCGGAGAGCGGGTTCGCATTGGTGAACTGCTCGGCTATTTGGATGGTCTGGGAATCGTTTATGACAGAAAGCGTATTGAAATGATTCTGATAGAAAATCAGGATGCGAAGTATGCGCTCGGTATGGAAAGCTGTCCCGTCGTGCCCGAGACCTATAATTTAAAGGTGTCTGAGGACGGTATGGTGGCGATTGCGCGCTTTTTTCCGCCGTCACAGACCGGACGAAGATTGTCATTAGAGGATTTCCTGAAAGATTTAAAATTTAAGAATGTCAGTTTCGGAATTCGTATGGATAATCTGGAGAGACATTTTAAATCTCAGGGAATTTTTTGTACGGATATGATTGTTGCGCAGGGAAAAGAAGCGGTTCCCGGTGTGGATGCAAAGATAGAGTACATGTTTGATACGGAACTTCACAGGAAGCCTGCCATGATGGAAGACGGTAGCGTTGATTATTTTAAAATGACTACCATCAACCAGTGTAAAAAGGGTGATGTGCTTGCGCGGATTATCCCTGAAATTCCGGGTGTGGAGGGAAGTGATGTTTACGGCAAAGCCATTGCGCCCAGAGTGGCGAAGCCGGCAGTGCTAAAATTCGGACGAAAGATTGATTTGTCGGAGGATAAAAAAGTCCTTACGGCAGCTATGGACGGGCATGTTGCACTGGTGGACGATAAGGTGTTTTTGTCGGATGTTTATGAGGTGGAGAATGTAGATGTTTCCACCGGTAATATTGAGTTTGAAGGCAGCGTTCAGGTAAACGGCGATGTAAAAGAAAACTTTCAGGTTAAGGCGGGCGGTAATGTTATCATTAACGGTCTCGTTGAGGGCGCAAATATTACCGCAGGCGGTAATATTATTATTGCAAAAGGCATGAACGGAATGTCTAAGGGACTCTTGAAAGCAGGCGGGGATATTGTAGTGCGATTCCTTGAAAATACAAGAGCCATTGCAGGCGGATATATCCATGCAGAAGCCATTCTGCACAGCAAGATTTCTTCCGGAAGCCATGTAACGGTGGAGGGAAAGAAAGGGCTTATTGTAGGCGGTTATGTACAGGCATCGAACAGCATTACCGCAAAGTGTATCGGTGCAAATCTGGGCTCAACTACCGTGTTGGAGGTGGGAGTAAATCCTTTTGTAAAGGTGCAATATACCCATGTGCAGAAATCCATAGGGGATGCCGCGAAGGTAATCAAGGATTCACAGGTGATTCTGGATAATTTTAAAGACAAGATTAAAAAAGGCGTACAGTACAATGAAGCACAACTGAAATATATGAAGAGTGTGGCGGTGCTTGTACAGGAAAAGAATCTGGAAATGGAACAGCTGAAACTGCGTGCCGAAAGCCTGTTGCAGGCAATGGAAATGCAGAAGCAGGCCGAGGTTATTGTACAGGATGAGGTGCGGGTAGGAACCACGATTATTATCGGAGACGCCTCAAAGACCATACAAAACAGTTATCATTACTGTCGCTTTGTAAGAGAAGAGGGTGAGGTTCGCATGGCACCCTTGTAAGGAGTTGAAAGGGGAAGCTTATGGCGTTCGGTTCTATTGAGTTTACGACGATTTCCAGAGCGCAGGATTATTCCACCATCAAGCATAATGAGGATAATAAGGGGCTGGTGGACCAGACAAATTTCAGCCAGCAGATGCAAAAGAGTGTGGAGCAGCGTGCCAGAGAGGTGCACAGCAGTGATGACACGCAGTGGCAGGAAAAAAATCCTGATGCACGGGAAAAAGGAAAGAACGAATATTACGGAGACGGTGGAAAAAATCGAAAGAAGCCGCAGGAACGGGTCGTAAAGAAGGGACCCGGGGGCTTTGATGTAAAAGTTTAGTCCACTGCCCGTAAAAGATGAATTTAGGATAACAGACAGGAAAAGAACATGGAAATAACGGAAATTATCCTGCTGATTGCAGGCGGAATTGTTTTTGTATTAAGCTTTATTATTCCTGAGAAAGCAGGGAAAAGTACTCCGGACGGATTGGGAAAACTGGCGCGGGAAGAGATTAAACAGCTGGTGGGTCAGGAGATGGAAGCAGTGCGAGGTCATGTCGACGAAGTAGTGGATGAAGCCGTTGGCTACGCTATGGAGAAGACGGAGCGCTCTCTGGAACGATTGTCAAACGAAAAGATTATGGCAGTTAATGAATATTCGGATACTGTGCTGGCAGAAATTCACCGGAACCACGAGGAAGCGGTTTTTCTGTATGATATGCTGAACAGTAAGCATGCGAATCTGAAGGATACGGTTTCGGAGGTGAATCGTACCGTAAAGGAAGCGGAAGAAACCGTGAGCAGTATGCGAAAGCCGGCGGAGCAATCCTTTGTGGAGATTGCAGAAAGTGCGGAAGTTATTTCGGAGCCTGTACGTAGAACGAGAAAGCGTGAGACCGTGGGGGCAAAGCCGGCAGAAGAGATAACGTCCGGAAGAACGAAGATGGCGGCTGAGAGTGCATCGACTGAGATAAAAAAGAGGGCAAAGAGCAGCGGTAATAAGGCTGTTACAGAGGAGTCGAAAGCTGTTTCAGAATCCGACGAGACAGGGGCATCGGAGGATGACGGACAAAACAACAATGAAAAAATATTGGAGCTTTATAAGCAGGGTAAATCCAAGGTGGTAATCGCAAAAGAGCTTGGATTGGGCGTAGGAGAAGTAAAGCTTGTGATTGATTTATATAAGAACCGGTAACAGGAAGAGGAAATAAAGTGAAGTTACGATATTATATGAGAGGTCTCGGAATCGGAATGGTGGTTACAGCCCTGATCATGGGGGTGTCAACCGGCGATGCAAGACCTCTGACAGATGCGGAAATTAAAGCAAAAGCGGCGACGCTTGGTATGGTGGAAAGCGATTCTCTAAAGCTTTCCCAGGTGGGAACGACAGCAGCGCCTACGGTAGAGCCTGCTGCGGAGCCTACGGTGCAACCTTCCGGGGAAACTGATGTACAGTCCACGGGGGAACCCACAGCGGAGTCTACGGCAGAACCGACGACAGAACCCACAACGAAGCCGACGGCAGAACCGACGACAGAACCCACAGCAGAACCTACGGCGGAACCCACAGCAGAACCTACGGCGAAGCCCACAGTTGAGCCTACTGCAACTCCGGCTGTAACAACAGTACCCGGGGAGGTTGGGACAATTACCTTAACAGTAGTATCCGGCTCCGGCTCGGATACCGTATGCAGACAGTTAGAAAAGGCGGGCGTGATAGAAAACGCAAAGGAGTTTGACCGTTACCTGATTGACAACGGATACTCTAAAAGAATCTCAGTGGGAACCTTTGAAATTGCAACCGGTGCCACATGGGAAGAAATTGCAAAGATAATTACAAAAAGCCGATAAAACCCCTTGCCACAGGGGTTTTATTATGTTATAATCCGAATGTTGTAAAAAAACACGCACACCGATTCGCTGACGGTGCCGTGGCGGATGCCATGGTTTTTGGCGGAGCTGACCGGGATTGACGCGAGACCGGCTCATGAAAGGAAGTGCGGAAGATTTTAACCAAACGGAGGTAAGAAAATGAGCGTTATTTCTATGAAACAGTTACTTGAAGCAGGTGTACATTTCGGACACCAGACCAGAAGATGGAACCCTAAGATGGCTCCCTATATCTTCACCGAGAGAAACGGTATCCACATCATCGACTTGCAGAAGTCTGTAGGTAAGGTTGATGAGGCTTACAGAGCAATCTCTGAGATCGCTGCACAGGGCGGTACCATTCTTTTCGTAGGAACCAAGAAGCAGGCACAGGACGCAGTAAAGACTGAGGCTGAGCGTTGCGGTATGTACTATGTAAATGAAAGATGGTTGGGCGGTATGCTGACCAACTT
>JAZQCX010000039.1:0-13786 GCA_045546495.1 Acetatifactor sp.
ACCGCTTGGCCTCCGACTTGGCAGTGCATACAGACAGCCCACCGCACATATGAATCCCACGCTGAAAGGATTCGGTCCCCAGACTACAGTGGCGCAGCCCGGTGCGGTTTCTCCGACGCCGAGAACAACAACGGGTATCCAGAGACCTGTGGACATCAGAAGCTCTGTTGAGGAGAAGACCTTGAAGATTCCTGATTTCCTTCAGAAAAAGTAAATAGTTGAATTGAGCCGGTTTGAATGGTGAAAGCATTCAAGCCGGTTTTTTTGTCGAAAAAATCACTTCTCTTTCTTCTTACATTTGACAAATTCCGTACTTGAATCCCTTTATAATCATTTTGAAAAGGATGATGTAAATGCGATATGAATTATATGTAGACAGCCTGTTTCTCATGAACTTCGGGATGAATCTGTACCTGCTGATGCTGGTGAACCAAAGCACGCTGCATACATCGGGTGTGCGGAGACTTATTTTAGGTGCGGCAACCGGCAGCATAGGATTTTTACTGTTGTTTTTTTTGCCGTTTCCCGGTGTTTTACGGGGAATGCTAGGGATTGCAGTAGGAACGGCGGGAATGCTGTTTGCTGCATTTCCGGTTAGGGGGCTGAGAATGTTCCTGAAGCTCCTCGAAAAGCTACTTATCTATTCTTTTTGCATGGGAGGACTACAATTTTTCCTTCTGCGATTGTTGCCGGAACTGAAGCGGTGGCTTACGGATGTATGGGGCGCACTGACGGTGGGAGCGGTTGCATTTCTGCTTTTGAAAAGTTTGTTACAGGACAGAGCGGAAAAGAACTCTCTGTGTAAGGCAACACTTTCCAGAGAAGGCGCAAGTATGACGGTAATGGCGCTGATTGATTCGGGCAACAGTCTGACAGAACCTATTAGCGGAAAGCCGGTGTGTGTAGTGGAGGAAAAGGTATTTCGAGGGCTTTGGAATAACAGTATGCAGGGCTTTCGGGCGATTCCGTATCACAGTGTAGGAAAAAGTAGAGGGATTATGAACGGTTACCTGCTCCCGCAGCTGTGGCTGGAAACGGATGGTGTAAGGCGCGAATTTAAGGATGTTTATATCGCAGTGAGTGAGGAGGGCATTCATCCTGCCGAGGACGGAGAGAACGAAGCCGTCAAAATGATAATCAATCCCCTGCTTTTGGCAGGGAGAAAAAAAGAGCGGTCGCAGGGGCGGCAGAATGGGAGAGCATATGGTTCTGAAAGTGGCAATACCGGGGAAAATGCAGTTTAAGATGATACGCAGAGAAAATGCACTGCTGCGTCGTAAGGGTGAGATTCACTATATTGGCGGAGCGGAGGTGTTGCCGCCGCCGTTGGAGTGTGAGAAGGAAAGTCAGGTTATCAGTGATTTGGGCACGGAGGTGGACGCAGAGGCAAAAGCAATTCTCATCGAGCATAATCTGCGGCTGGTGGTTTACATAGCAAAAAAATTTGATAACACGGGTGTGGGAGTGGAGGATTTGATTTCCATCGGAACCATCGGTTTGATTAAATCTATCAACACCTTTAATCCTGAGAAAAATATAAAGCTGGCAACCTATGCATCCAGATGTATAGAAAATGAAATCTTAATGTATTTGCGCCGCAATAATAAAACAAAGCTGGAGGTATCCATTGATGAACCGCTGAATGTGGACTGGGACGGTAATGAACTGTTGCTTTCGGACATTCTGGGAACGGATGAGGACATCATCTATCGTGATATGGAAAATGAGGTGGAGCGTAAGCTGCTGCAACGGGCAATCAGCAAGCTGTCAGAGCGTGAGAAAACCATTATCAATCTGCGCTTTGGCTTAGGAAACAGCGACGGACAGGAAATGACCCAGAAAGAGGTTGCCGCATTGCTTGGAATTTCTCAGTCCTATATTTCCAGATTGGAAAAGAAAATCATGCGTCAGCTGAAAAAGGAAATGAGTAATCATATTTAAGCTTTCCAAAGGGTGTAAAATCAACTATAATGGAGTTAAAAGAGGGTTATACCTCTGTTTACATACCAAAGAGGGAGTTATCATGATTAGAACGGAAGATATATTATCTATGGAATATTTAAAAAAGTCCGCCTATACAGGATGCCATCAGGGGATGCGTTACCGTTTGGAAAAGGCTGTAAATGAGAAGGAAGAGACGCAACTTAAAGTCACTGTTTGGCCGGAGCCGTTTAATTTTGTAACGACACCGCAGGAGGAGAAGCAAAGCGCGGCATTTTCCTTTGACGAGGATGGCGTTGCGGACGCGGTGGCATGGATGAATGACAGGCTGTTTCAGGAAAAGGAAAGATGGGAGCATGCCGGAAGTATGTGGGATAAATACTGATGAATATGTGGCAATATGTATATAAAGATATCGTATCCATGGCGCAGTATCTGCCCTGGGGAGTGGTAACGGGGATTCTTTTGGGGATACTGTTCCATGGTTTGTTTCAGAGAAAGCAAAAGGGGATGGCTGCAATCATGATTTTTTTCATTTATACAGCCGTTGTTTTGATGATTACTTTGTTTTCCAGAGAAAGCGGCAGTAGCAACACAGTCGAATTGGAGCTGTTTTCTACATGGGGCATCAATGCAAGGAATAATGCGTATGTGGTGGAAAATATTCTACTGTTCATTCCCTATGGTTTTTTGTGTAGTGTGGCTTTTGTCTCTACAAGGCGTTTTTTTGCAAATACCGCCGTATGTGCCCTGACCAGTCTGGGGATTGAAGTCCTCCAGCTGGCTACCGGGCGGGGCTGTTTTCAGTCAGATGATATCCTGACGAATGTTTTCGGCGGTATTATAGGATTTGTACTGTTTTTGCTGTGTTGTCTGATTAAGAAACGGATATGTCACGCGGTTAAATAAGCTCGCATGGTGCGCAGGGCATTCTTTTCCAAACGGGAAACCTGCGCCTGAGAGATGCCGACTACTTCAGCAACCTCCATTTGAGTTTTGCCTTCGAAGAAACGAAGGGAAATGATTTCGTGCTCCCGGTCGTTTAGATGCTTCATGGCTTCCCTTAGGGAAAGATGTTCAACCCAGGTTTCTTCCTTGTTCTTTTTATCACTGATCTGATCCATAACATAAAGAGTGTCGCCGCCATCGGTGAGAATCGGCTCATACAGACTCATGGGATTCTGGATGGCATCCAGTGCGTAAGCGATATCCTCCTTGGGAATACCGATTTCCGTGGCGATTTCCTCAATGGAGGGCTCCTTTAGATTTCTTCTGGTCAGAGCTTCCTTTGTATAGATTGCCTTGTAAGCAGTGTCCTTTAGGGAACGGGATACGCGGATAGCACTGTTATCCCGTAAAAACCGTCTGATTTCACCGATAATCATGGGTACCGCATAGGTAGAAAACTTCACGTTCAGGGAAGAATCAAAATTATCTATAGCCTTAATCAGGCCGATGCATCCTATTTGAAACAAATCGTCAATATTTTCATTGGTGGAGGAAAAGCGCTTGATGACGCTCAAAACCAGTCGGAGGTTTCCTTCGATATAAGTTTCTCTTGCTTTGGTATCTCCGGCTTCTATCTGTTGAAAAAGACGCTCCTTTTCTTCTGCTCTCAGCAGCGGGAGCTTTGAGGTATTTACGCCGCAAATTTCGACTTTTCCCTGTGCCATCTTACTTATCTCGCTTTCTTTTAATTTTGTGTATTTCCAGTCAGTTGTAGTATGAACCGCATATGGGAAAATATTCTTTTGGAAGCAGGTTGTGATGGAGAAATAGCGGACAATGGGAAGCGATGCTGTGCAAAAGCGGTTCTCAAAAAGGAACGATTGGCATATCTTTTCACATATCCTATTAAAAAAGGGGAAACAGATGCTGTTTTCGGAATTGAAGTGTAAGGATGTTATCAATATCAGGGATTGTAAGAAGCTGGGAAGAGTGACGGATTTGGAGTTTGATGAATGTAGCGGGTGCATTTGTAAAATTAAGGTGCCCGCGTGTCAAAGTGTACTGAGCTTTCTGAATTGTGAGCCGGATATTGTAATCCCGTATAAGGACATTAAGCAGATAGGACCGGATATCATTTTGGTTGACATTCGTTGCTGATTCCTGTATTATGAAATAAATATCTGGTGTTTTTTAATCCAATTTTTCAGATACGGAGGGTGCATTATGAAATGTCCTTTTTGCAGTCACGAAAATACAAGGGTAATTGATTCCAGACCTGCGGAAGATAATAATTCCATTCGTCGTCGCCGTGTGTGTGATGAGTGCGGAAAAAGATTTACCACCTACGAAAAGATCGAGACAATTCCTCTGATTATTATTAAGAAGGATAATAACAGAGAGACCTATGACCGCTCGAAAATTGAGGCCAGTGTGCTTCGTGCCTGCCACAAGAGATCCGTAAGTGCTCAGCAGATTACATCCCTGGTAGATGAAGTGGAAACTGAGATTTTTAACATGGAAGAGCGGGAGATTTCCAGCCGGGTAATCGGAGAACTTCTGATGAATAAGTTAAAGAGTCTCGACCCTGTTGCCTATGTAAGGTTTGCGTCCGTATATCGGGAATTCAAGGATGTGAATACCTTTATGGATGAATTGAAGAAGATGTTACAACAGTAAAGAGGAGTCGTGTCCGCAGTTGGGCACGACTCTTATTTTTTGTGCCTCGGCTTATGAAAGGGCTAAATCAAGGGGAACCTGTGGCGGAGGCATGTTTTTTCAGGAAATACCACAGACATCCCAGCGACAGGACGCCCAGCGTCAGCTGACTTGCCAGAAGCCCCCAGAGATATCCGGTGATACCTACGTGGGGAACGGCTAAGAAAACAAACAGGAGCCGGATGGTCAGGCAGATGACGTTCATGGTAAAAATATGTCCTGCCATGCCAAGACCCTGCAGGATTCCGGAGAGGGTTGTATCCAGATAAAGAAACGGACAGATAAACCCAAGGGTAGCAATGAAATATCCTGCCAGAGGGCTGTTAAATAGCCGGCTACCCAGCTCATTGCCGAAAATAACGAAGCCGAACATACAACACAGTCCCATCAGTCCGCAATATTTTACGGTTCGCACAATGGCGGAACGTACAGCGTTCAGATTCCCCAGAGCGTAGCTTTCCGAAATGGTGGGAAGCAACAGGATGGAGACGGAGCTGGTTAAAGCGTTCGGGAAGAAAATAAAGGGCATTGCCATACCCGTAAGTACGCCGTAGACGCTTAGCGCAGTTGCGTTGTCGTAGCCGTATGCACGCAGACTTTGAGGGATGGATACGGATTCTATACTTTGGAGAAAATTTAAAACAATCCGGTTGGCGGTCAGGGGCAGTGCCATAGAGAGCAGAGCGCCGTAAAGCGAACGTTGCCGGATAAGCGGAAGAGCACGGGGCGCCGGGTATGTAAGCCTGTTATTGCGGCGGCACCAGAGCAGGATGCTGATGAGGGCAAGACCCATAGAGGCAAATTCTCCGATTGTGAGTCCTAAAACGGCGATGCTGATGGAAAGAGGTTTGCCTGTTGAAAGATATCTTGCGGAGAAAGCGTATACGCAACCTACACGCACCAGCTGCTCCAGAAGCTGGGAGGCAGCGGGAATGCCTGCGTGACGGATGCCGTAAAAATAGCCGTTTATACAGGCGTGTACGGCACTTAGCGGAATGGAAAAGGCAAGGATGCGCAGCATAGGTGCTGTGCGCGGTTCCCGTAGCAGTACGACGGCAATTGGGGTTGCAAATTCATACACAACAAAACAACACAACAGAGATAAAGGAAGAGAAATGGTGATACCGGATATCAGCGGACGTAAGGAGGTACGTCCCTCCCGGGCGCTGTGCTCGGCAACCAGCTTGGAAATGGTAGTTTGGTAGCCGGCGGCAGTAAGAGAAAAGGACAGGGACAAAACAGGGCCGAGAAGCTGATAAATACCCATTCCCTCTTCCCCGAACATACGGGAAAGGTAGATGCGGTAAAAAAAGCCGATTGCCCGGCTGATTAGTCCGGTGGCGGTCAGAATTATGGTTCCGTAAATCAGAGGATGCTTCTTTTTTATTTTCATGAAATATCCAATGTTTTTTCCCTAGTATATTCCGCAAATTCCGTTGACAGAACAAAGCGCGGGTGATATAGTTGCAATAAATTCCTAGTAAAGTAGTATAAATTGCGAGGGAAGCTATGATATATTTAGATAATGCAGCTACAACAAAAACAGCACCTGAAGTATTGGAGGCCATGCTGCCTTATTTCGGGGAGTGCTATGGAAATCCCAGTGCAGTATATTCCCTTGGTTCTGCCGGGAAAAAGGCGATAAATCAGGCAAGAAGAACCATTGCGGCGGCAATTCATGCGTTACCGGAGGAAATCTTCTTTACGTCGGGCGGCTCGGAGGCGGATAATTGGGCATTGAAGGCGGCTGCGGAAAGCCTTGCCCATAAGGGAAAACATATTATTACTACCAAAATTGAGCACCATGCGGTTTTGCATACCTGTGCGTATTTGGAAAAGTGTGGGTTTGAGGTGACTTATTTACCGGTTGACGGGGATGGGATGGTGCAGCTTGATGAGTTGGCTGCCGCTGTCAGACCGGATACGATTCTGATTAGCGTTATGTTTGCCAATAATGAGGTGGGAACCATTGAACCCATTCGGGAAATCGGAGCTCTTGCAAGAGAGCGGGGAATCCTGTTCCACACAGATGCGGTGCAGGCATTCGGACAGCTTGATATGGATGTAGAGGAACTGAAGATTGATTTGATGAGTGCCAGCGCGCATAAGCTGTATGGTCCCAAGGGGGCAGGCTTTTTATATGTGCGTTCGGGAAGTAAGCTGCCCGCTTTTCTTCACGGCGGTGCGCAGGAGCGCGGCTACCGGGCGGGGACGGAGAATGTTCCGGCAATCGTGGGATTCGGAGCCGCGGCTGCACGTGCGTATTGCATGGGTAATGATGCGGAAAAGCAGGTAGAGGAGTTGCCTGATGACAGTAAAAAAAGAAGTGTGCCGTGTACATTGCAGGAGCGAACAACACGGGTGGAACAGTTGAGGGATTACTTGATTGAAAGGCTGGAACGGGAAATTCCCGGCTGCCGTCTGAACGGACATCGGACGAGACGTTTGCCGGGAAATGTGAATGTCTGCATTGAGGGTGTGGTAGGCGAGACCGTTGTAATTATGCTGGACAGGGCGGGAGTGTGTGCTTCCAGCGGTTCTGCGTGTACATCGGGTTCCCTTGACCCGTCTCACGTATTACTGGCGATGGGGCGCTCCAAGGAGCAGGCAGACGGTTCACTCCGAATGACGTTATCGGAGGAGAATACAAGGGAAGAACTGGATTTTGTAGTGGAGCAGCTAAAGGGAATTACGGAAAAGCTTCGTAAGCTGTAGCCGCTCGAAAGCGATTTTAGGCGAAAGGATTTCGTATGAAAAAAAAGGTAGTAGTGGGAATGTCCGGCGGTGTGGATTCCTCGGTGGCAGCCTATCTTCTAAAGGAACAGGGCTATGAGGTGATCGGCGTAACCATGATGATATGGCAGCAGGACAGTAAGTCGGAGGATGGCAGCTGTTGCGGGCTGTCTGCAGTTGAGGATGCCAGACGGGTGGCGGAGCTTTTGGAAATTCCCTATTATGTGATGAATTTCCGAAATGAGTTTCAGGAAAAGGTCATTGATTATTTTGTAGAGGAATATATGTGTGGCCGCACGCCGAATCCCTGCATTGCGTGTAACCGATATGTAAAATGGGAGGCACTTCTGAAGCGTAGTCTTGAAATCGGTGCGGATTATATTGCAACAGGGCATTATGCCGGAATTTCGCGGCTGCAGAACGGCCGCTACGCCATTTGTCATTCTGCCACGGCGGCGAAGGATCAGACTTATGCGTTATATAATCTGACCCAGGAACAGCTTGCAAGAACATTGATGCCGCTGGGTGCATATACAAAGGATGAAATCCGTAATATTGCGGAAAAAATCGGTCTGCCTGTGGCAAGTAAGCCGGACAGCCAGGAAATCTGCTTTGTGCCGGATAACGATTATGCAGGCTTTATTCAGCGGGAACTTGCAGATGGGACCGCAGAGGGAGAGAATCCGTGCGGGGAGAATTTATGCGGAAAGAAGCGCAAGGGCAGCAACCTGCGAAAAAGAGGGAACGTTTCCGGCGGAGTTTTACAACCGGGCAATTTTGTGACCGCAGACGGTACTGTGCTGGGACAGCATAAGGGAATCATTCATTATACCGTGGGACAGCGCAGGGGGCTGGATTTACCTATGGGTGAGCGGGTATTTGTGACAAAAATCCGCCCGGAAACCAATGAGGTGGTAATCGGGAAAAACGAGGATATTTTTACGGATACAGTGGTGTGCGACCGGGTGAATTTTATGTCGGTACCGGATTTGGAAGCACCTGTGCGTGTAAAGGCGAAAATCCGTTATAATCATGCCGGGGAATACGGAATGATTGAAAAGTTGGGGGATGGTCTTGTAAAATGTACTTTTGAGAAGCCCGTGCGTGCGGCAACCCCGGGACAGGCCATGGTGTTTTATGACGGGGAGCATGTGCTGGGGGGCGGAACCATCCTGTAAAATATCACATATACTGGAATGAGAATAAAAAGCAGGAACAGTATATGGATTTTAATTTTAACGGCAGAATGCCTTTGAGAACCAACCGTTTTGCGTCTGTGACGGGAACAATTGTGGAAATTGTGCCTATGAGAATCGGAACCAGACGGGCCAGCGGCTGCATGATGTTTGTGACGGTGGAGGATGCGGACGGAAATACAGTAAATTTTATAGTGACACCTGCCACCTATGTGGTAGATTTTGAGCCGCTTTCCGTGGGAATGCCATGCACCTTCTGGTATGCTACGGATGCGCCCATGCCTTTGATTTATCCGCCCCAGTATAACGCGGTAGTTGCGGCGCAGGAAAAGAACGGCAGGATGGTCAGCGTGGGATATTTTAACCGGGGCTTGGTAAATGAAACCCAGACGTTGCAGCTGAATCTGGACGGTGCGGTGGAACTTCGCACTACCAATAATCAGTATTATCAGGGCAGTCCGGCAAATCACAATTTAGTGGTGATTTATGAGTCTGCAACCCGCAGTATACCTGCCCAGACGACGCCCAAACGGGTGATAGTGCTGTGTGAGCAGAATATGTAAAAGAAATAGGAAAAGGTACAAAAGGGAAACGAATGAGTGCAATCTGTGGAGAAATCAGAGAGAAACTTTTTGAGATGCAGGATTTAGGGTACCGCGATTTTCAGGCGAAGCTGATGCCTACGGTAGACCGGGAGAGGATTATCGGGGTTCGCATTCCGACGCTTAGAAAGTATGCGAAGCAGCTGCGGAAGCATCCTGAGTACAGTGACTTTCTTGCGGAGCTTCCGCACAAGTATTACGAGGAAGATAATCTGCACGGGTTTCTCTTAGAACAGGAAAAGGATTACGAAAGCTGTCTGGAAGCCATGGAGTACTTTTTACCCTATATGGATAACTGGGCAACCTGTGACCTGGTGTCTCCGAAGGTGTTCGGGGAGTATAAAGAGGAACTGACAAAGGCAATCGACAGATGGCTATCCTCCGAAAAAACCTACACTGTCCGCTACGGCATCAATATGCTGATGCGGTATTTCTTAAAGGAAGATTTCAGACCGGAATATTTGGAAAGAGTAGCGAAGATCCGCTCCGGGGAGTATTATGTGCGAATGGCGGTGGCGTGGTATTTTGCCACTGCGTTGACGGAGCAATACGAGGCGGCGCTGCCTTTTATAGAGAAAAAGTGTCTGGAGCCATGGACTCATAATAAGGCAATCCAAAAGGCAAGAGAGAGCCTGCAAATAGAAAAAAGCCGCAAGGAGTATTTAAGCCGCCTAAAAAAATAGCTTGGGCATTGCCACTTCGTGAAAGAACTTGTGGTAGGCTTCCTATTTTTGGCATTGAGCCTTCACCGTGGGCAGGGCAGAAGGCGTAGGGACAAATGCGAGCGTTTCTCAGATGCATCCTTTGGAATCGGGTTCGTGTCTTTTCACCAGAACACACTCCCCGCGGTTTGTCCACCCCGGGAGCACACTGTAATATTGGGTCAACAAATGTGGGATTTCTAATGTCCTTACTTTTGAATTTACGATAGTTCGAGCTTTTTATGAGCTGGGACAAAAATAAGAGTCGTGTTCGCAGTCGGACGGAAAAATGAGCGAAAGGGCATGCTCCTTTTTCCGCCTCCCGCGGACACGACTCGATTTTGTTCAAGCGCATAAAAACACGAACCTTATTCCAAAGTTGCGCACATAAGAAATCCTCACATTTGTCTCCCGACAACATCGCAGCGTGGTCCCGGGGCGAACAAATTGCGGCAGGAGTGTGTTCTGTTGACAAAGACACGGACAATAAGGGATTCCAAAGGCGCATCTGGCAGAAACACCGCATTTGAAACTCCCACCTTCCGCCCTGCCCACGGTGCATACCCAACGCACAAAATAGGAAGCCATACGCAAGTTCCTTCGCGAAGTGGCAGTGCAAGGGTCCACATTAAAGCTTGTGGAACTCCGGGGTTCTTTTTTCAAATATGGTGTAATAGGTAAAGCCGCATTCCTTTAATACTTCCGCTGCACGTTCGAAGTGTGCGCCGATGGGCTCGGGAGAATGGGCATCGCTGCCGATGGTGATGATTTCACCGCCAAGCTCCCGGTAGCGGCGAAGTATATCTGCACAGGGGTGGAAATCTTTCATGCCCTTTTTGATGCCGCCGGTGTTCAATTCGATTCCTTTTTCTTTTTCCAGAAGTAACTCTAAAATAGCATCCAGTATATCCTTGTACTTATCGTAAGAATATTCCCGGTCAAGGCTTTTCCCGTAGCGGACAACATAGTCCAGATGACCGTATACATCAAAGTTGGAGAACTTTTTGATGTTTTCCAGAATGGATTCAAAGTACTCCCGGTAGGCGGCTTCATCCGTGCGTCCTTCAAAAAAGGACGGATAGTAGGGATCTTTGCCGTTGCAAATGTGGGAGGAGCCGATAATGAAATCAAATTCGTGGGACTTGGTATATACGGCGTTTTGGCGAAGTAAATGGGGCTGCAGCCCAAGCTCCACACCGAACAGAATGCGGATTTTGTCCTGATACTTCGCTTTCAGATTTGCCAAATCATATAAATAGGAATCCGTATTTAAAAGGAAAATACTGCCCGGTCCATCCTCGGAGTCGGGATAATCGTAATCCTGATGCTCCGTAAAGCACATAGTGGAAAGTCCGAGAGAGATTCCTTTTTGAATCATTTCTTCCATGGGAGTTTCGGAGTCTCCGGAGAAGGAAGAGTGTAGATGACAGTCGGCTGTAATCGGCATAAAATGTTCTCCTTTCGAGGAATCGGTGATATAGATATAGTACCACTTTATAAGCATTCTATAAAATTTCCCGTAAAATGGCAATTATTTTTCATTTATGACTTGAATTATGAAAGGAAATTAGGTAAAATAGCCTTGCTGATAAAATTTTGACAATCGAACAAGCCTTGAGGTGTAAGGCGTGGATTGGAGAAATAGTGTAAAAATTATTTTTTAGGAGGAGACTTAAATGGCAGTAAGAGTAGCAATTAACGGTTTTGGTCGTATCGGTCGTCTTGCGTTCAGACAGATGTTCGATGCAGAGGGATATGAGGTAGTAGCAATTAACGATTTGACCAGCCCTGTAATGCTGGCGCACCTGTTGAAGTACGATTCTTCCCAGGGTAAGTATAAGTACGCTAGCACTGTAGAGGCAGGCGAAGGCAGCATTACCGTAAACGGTAAGACCATCACCATCTACAAGGAGGCAGATGCTTCCAAGCTTCCTTGGGGCGAGCTGAAGGTTGACGTAGTTCTGGAGTGTACCGGTTTCTACACTTCTAAGGAGAAGGCTTCCGCACACATCACCGCAGGTGCTCGTAAGGTTGTTATCTCTGCACCCGCAGGAAACGATCTGCCTACTATCGTATACAATGTAAACCATGAGACCCTGAAGCCCGAAGATACCGTTATCTCCGCAGCTTCCTGTACCACCAACTGTCTGGCACCTATGGCTAAGGCACTGAACGATTACGCAGCTATCCAGGCTGGTATCATGACCACCGTTCATGCTTACACCGGCGACCAGATGATTCTGGATGGTCCTCAGAGAAAGGGTGATTTGAGAAGAAGCCGTGCAGGCGCTTGCAACATCGTTCCCAACTCTACCGGTGCAGCTAAGGCTATCGGCCTTGTTATCCCTGAGTTGAACGGCAAGCTGATCGGCTCCGCACAGCGTGTACCTACCCCTACCGGATCTACCACTATTCTGGTTGCTACCGTTAAGGGTGATGTTACCAAGGAAGGTATCAATGCAGCTATGAAGGCAGCAGCTACTGAGTCCTTCGAGTACAATGAGGATGAAATCGTAAGCTCCGATATCATCGGTAGCACCGCAGGTTCCATCTTCGATGCAACCCAGACCATGGTTACCAAGATGGAAGACGGCAACTCTCTGGTACAGGTTGTTTCCTGGTATGACAACGAGAACAGCTACACCTCTCAGATGGTTCGTACCATCAAGTACTTCAGCGAGCTGGCTTAAGTAGAAGAGGATTCCTGCGAGGCAGGGAAGTCTGTTTGAAAAGTGGACTTAGGGGTCCGGTCTTTTGGACCGGACCCTTGTTTTATGGGCGGTGTGATATCCTTGAGGATGAAGCGCCGCACGAAATTACAAATTATCATTTATTTTAGGGAGGTTCCGAAAATGGGATTGAACAAGAAATCCGTTGATGATATCAACGCAAAAGGAAAAAGAGTTCTGGTAAGATGCGATTTTAACGTACCGTTGAAGAACGGCGAGATTACAGATGAGACAAGAATTGTGGCTGCACTGCCTACCATTCAGAAGCTGCTTGCCGATGGCGGCAAGGTAATTCTTTGCTCCCATCTCGGTAAGGTAAAGAACGGCCCCAACGAGGGTGAGTCTCTTGCACCTGTTGCAAAGAGACTGTCCGAGAAGCTTGGCAAGGAGGTTGTATTCGTAGCAGATTACAACGTAACCGGCGAAGAAGCAACCAAGGCTGTAGAGGCAATGAAGGAGGGCGATGTTGTTCTGCTTCAGAATACCCGTTTCCGCGGTGCTGAGGAAACCAAGAACGGCGAGCAGTTCTCTAAGGAACTGGCTGATTTGGCTGATTTGTATGTATGTGATGCTTTCGGTTCCTCTCACAGAGCACATGCTTCCGTAGAGGGCGTTACCAAGTTTATCACCGCTAAGGGCGGCGAGAACGTAGTGGGTTACCTGATGCAGAAGGAAATTGACTTCCTGGGCAACGCAGTAGAGAATCCCGTAAGACCTTTCGTAGCAATTCTGGGCGGCGCAAAGGTTGCTGATAAGCTGAATGTAATCTCTAATCTGCTGGAGAAGTGCGATACCCTGATTATCGGTGGCGGTATGGCTTACACTTTCTTAAAGGCACAGGGCTACGAAATCGGTAACTCTCTGGTAGACAATGAGAAGCTGGATTACTGTAAGGAAATGATGGAGAAGGCAGAGAAGCTCGGAAAGAAGCTGTTGCTTCCCGTTGACTCTGCAACCATTACCGCATTCCCTAACCCTATCGATGCACCGGTTGAAATCGAGGTTTACGATTACGATAAGATGCCTGCAGGAAGAGAGGGTTGTGATATCGGACCTAAGTCTCAGGAACTGTTTGCTGAGGCAGTTAAGTCTGCAAAGACCGTAGTTTGGAACGGACCTATGGGCGTATTTGAGAATCCCACTCTGGCAGCCGGTACCATCGCAGTAGCTAAGTCTCTGGCTGAGACAGATGCAACTACTATCATCGGCGGCGGTGACTC
>JAZQCX010000040.1:0-20933 GCA_045546495.1 Acetatifactor sp.
GTCTTGAGCTGGCAGAAAAATTCATTAACGAAAGAGGTTGTGACCCTACCTTTTACCGACGGGAAAGAGATGCAAGGGAATGGACGGTATGGGGTAACAATGCGGACGATAACGATTATCAGCAAAGCGGAGCCCCTGTCCGTCAACAGGCAGACGCCACAGGACACTCTGTCCGCGCGGTATATCTTTACACAGGTATGGCGGACCTTGCTTCCACTCTGGAGGATGCTGAACTTTTTCAAGCATGCCGACGCCTTTGGGACAGCATTACGAAAAAGAGGATGTACGTCACCGGCGGTATCGGTTCCACTGTCCATGGTGAAGCCTTCAGCGTAGATTATGATCTGCCTTCGGATACTGCCTACGCTGAAACCTGTGCCTCCATCGGACTGATGTTTTTTGCTTCCCGCATGTTGGAAAACGAAGTGAACGGCGACTACGGCGATGTTATGGAAACAGCCTTCTACAATACCGTCCTCGCCGGAATACAGCTGGACGGCAAACGGTTCTTTTATGTAAATCCTCTGGAAATAATTCCCGGAATATCCGGCGCTGCGCCCACCCATCGCCATACACTTCCCCAGCGCCCCGGCTGGTATGCCTGCGCATGCTGCCCTCCGAATGCAGCACGCCTTATTTCCTCCTTCGGGAAATATGCATACGGCGAAAGCGATACAACCGCATACTGCCATCTTTTTGCCGACGGTAAGGTTAGCTTTTCAAACGGAATGCGGATTGTATGCCGGACAGAATATCCTTATGACTTTAAAGTAAATTATGAAATAGAAACAGGCGGAAAAATCGCCGTAAGAATCCCCGCATGGAGCAAGCACACGGTTATTAAGCTCAATAACGTATCCGTCTCTCCCGAATTAAAAAACGGCTACGCATATATTACCGTAGCCGACGGAGATTTACTTGTATTTGAATTTGACGGCTCGCCCCGCTTTGTCTACGCCTCCTCCAAGGTGCCCCGTCTTACGGGCATGACCGCGCTTTGCAGAGGCCCCCTTGTTTACTGCTTCGAGGGCTGCGACAATGAGGGTGATGTGCTTTCCCTCTCACTCATCAGGAAAGCCTCTGTTGATGTTTCTCTGTTTAACGAAACGCTACTAAGCGGTACAGTGACCTTATCCGTCCCCGCACTTCGCCGAGAAGAAACGGACAGTCTATACAGTGATACCCGCCCCGCGGAGCACACCTGCACGGCCACAGCCGTACCCTACTACACCTGGGGAAACAGAGGCGAAAACCAGATGCGTGTATGGATGAATGAACTATAGTTTCTCAGATGTGTCTTTTCACCGGAACACGCTCCCCGCGATTGGTCCGCCCTGGGAGCACGCCGTAATATTGGGGCAACAAATGTGGGATTTCTAATGTGCTTACTTTGGAATTTACGATAGTTCGAGCTTTTTATGAGCTGGGACAAAAATAAGAGTCGTGTTCGCAGTCGGACGGAAGAATGAGCGAAAGGGTATGCTCCTTTTTCCGACTTCTGCGGACACGACTCAATTTTTGTTCAAGCACATAAAAACACGAACCTTATTCCAAAGTTGTGCACATAAGAAATCCTCACATTTGCTTCCCGACAACATTACAGCGTACTTCCGGGGCGAACCAAGCGCGGATGGAGCGTGTTCTGTTGACAAAGACGCGGACGATAAGGGATTCCAAAAGCACATCTGAAAGAAACTCCGCATTTGACACTTCCGCGCTTCAAGCCGACTACGGCTTTTCAAAGGTATGAGGAAATTAGCTTTTGGAAAAAGGGCTTAACTTAATGACATTGCCAATACTGTAGCGTCAGTTGGTTCCTTTTTGCATGATGGTATAAAAAAACAGCGTTTTTTCTTGAAAATGCCACATGTAAAGTAGAATACAACGGAAAATAGTGCTAAATTGTGTAATGGTAAATGAAATGCAAAAACGGTATGGCGTTAAACAATGGATACGCTTGGGAAGCAACCGGAAAAAGGAAGAGTGACATGGCAGGAACAGATAATCGCAAAATGAATGACCGGCAGGAAAAGATAGAAATGCAAGATATGTACGCAGAAGATGTGAAAGATAGCACGAAGGATGCGAAAGGCAGTACGACGAAAAACGAGGGTGCAAAAGGCGTAAAGCTGACGGAAAAGGACAGTAAGTTCAGAGATTTTGCCCTTACGGGAAATCTGTGGAGCGTGATTGCATATGTGTGTACGCCCCTTGCTTTTTTCCAGTTTATTAACAGCCTGTTTGGTATTTTGGATACCATGATGGCGTCTCATGTGAGCGCGGTTGCAGTATCTGCGGTGGCATATCTGTCCCAGGTACAGCACATCATTTCCGCGGTGGGGGCCGGACTTGCGGCGGGCAGTACCCTGAAAATCAGCGAAGCCTACGGCGCGGGCGATTATGAGATGGTAAAGAAGCGCTTGAGCACGTTGGTGACGCTGTGCGTGGGGATAGCGGCTGCGGTGCTTTTGATTATTCCCTTTGCACCGGCTTTCCTGAGAGCCTTCGGTACCCCGGAAGATTTTATTACGGTTGGTGCCACCTATTTTTCGGTTTCGTTGTTTTCTACACTGCTTGCATTTGTCAATAATGTGTATATTGCAATCGAACGTTCCAGAGGAAACTCCCGTCGGATTTTAAAGCTGAATACCACAGTGGTTGTATTGAAACTTCTGATTTCTGCATGGTTTATATACGGTTTGAACGGCGACATTACCATGATTGCGGTTGCGACCGTAATTTCCCAGTGCTTCCTGCTCGTGTTTGCACTGCGGAATTTGCTGAAGGGAGACAATGCCTTTACCTTTAGCAGAAAGAGCATTGCATTCCGTAAGCCGGTTTTAAATCCCATGCTGAAAATTTCTTTCCCTGTAGTCGTGGAAAAGGTTGCGTTTTCCTTTGGTAAGACGGTAGTGAATTCCATGAGCAAGGAGTACGGCTCCACAACAGTAGGCGCTCTTGGAATATCCAATCACATTAACGGACTGGTTACCAGTATACAGAACGGTTTTCAGGACGGCGGCTCTTCCATCATCAGCCAGAATATGGGCGCGGGAAATATGAAGAGAGCCCTTGGTACCTTCTGGAGACTGATGGCGATTAACGCAGGTATCGGTGCAGCGGGACTACTGCTTCTGAATCTGTTTTTGGAGCCGATTTCGTGGCTTTTTGCAAACAGTGTGGAGGGCTTCAATACAGAATTCCAACAGATGATTGTACATATGTACCGTTATGAGTCCATCGGCGGCTGTATTCCCCTTGGTATCAACTGTGCCTGCATGGCGTTGATGTTTGGTCTCGGTAAAACAAAGCTGACGTTGGTCTGCAATTTCAGCCGTGTTTTCTTATTCCGTATTCCGGTTCTTTGGGCGATACAGAACTTTACCAATCTTGGTAGTGAGGGTGTCGGTATTGTTATGTCGGTCAGCAACACCCTGACGGCAGTGCTTTCCTTTACTCTGGCAATGATTGTTGTCCGAAAGGTGAAGCGGGAAAACAAAGCGCAGTTTTTGTAATAATGTTTTGTAACACCGTCGCCCGGGCAAGTCGTGTGGTGTTTTTTCACCGGAACACGCGCACCTCGACCTATCCGCCCCGGGAGTACGCTGTAATATTGGGTCAACAAATGTGGGATTTCTAATGTGCTTACTTTTGAATTTACGATAGTTCGAGTTTTTTATGAGCTGGGACAAAAATAAGAGTCGTATTCGCGGTCGGACGGAAAACTGAGCGAAAGGGCATGCTCCTTTTCCGCCTCCTGCGGACACGACTCAATTTTTGTTCAAGCGCATAAAAACACGAACCTTATTCCAAAGTTGCGCACATAAGAAATCCTCACATTTGTCTCCCGACAACATTACAGCGTACTCTCGGGGCGAACAAGTCGAGGTTGGCGTGCTCTGTTGAAAGGACAGAACACGGCTTGCCCGGATGGCAGAGGTTTTGGAATTGTCATTTGGAGCTTTTTGTGATATGATAGGGAAGGAGACCGGGAAGCGATAGCTGACCGGAATCCGACAGCAGATTCTGACGCTTGAAGATTCGTCTGAGAGGGAAGGGCTTATTTTTGTGCCCTAATCTGCAAGTAAAGACAGCGTGGGAGCGGCGAAAGAGGATTCGACCGCAGGAGACATGCAGAAAGAGGAGAATATGAAAAAAACAGAAAACAGAAAATCAGGATGGAAAGCGGGCGGCTTTGGAAAGCGGATTGCAGCACTGGCGTTGGGGTTGATGCTTGCAATGGGAACCCTTGCGGGCTGCGGCAATGATGCGTATGAGTCTGTCGCGATGCGGGTCGGTTCCCTAAAGGGTCCCACTTCTATGGGAATTTTGTTTTTGATGGATAAGGCAGCGCAGGGTGAGACTGCGGATACCTATGAATTTCAGATGGCAACGGGTGCGGATGAACTGCTTCCGCTGATGATTAAGGGCCAGTTGGATATTGCACTGGTTCCCGCAAATGTAGCAGCAGTGTTGTATCAAAAAACAGATGCCGGGGTCAGCGTTGTTGACATTAATACGCTAGGGGTACTCTATGCGGTAACAGGCGCGTCAGGTGTGGAAAGCGTTGCGGATTTGAAGGGAAAAACTATTTATCTGACGGGAAAGGGAACAACACCGGAGGCGTCCCTGCGCTATATTCTGCAGGAGAATGGATTGACCGAATCGGACTATACCTTAGAGTTTAAATCGGAGGCGACTGAGGTGGCGGCAATGCTGGCAGAAAATCCAGATGCAGTCGGTGTGTTGCCGCAGCCTTTTGTGACAGCGGCAATGATGCAGAACCAGTCCTTGCAGATTGTGCTGGACTTGAATGAAGAATGGATGAAAATTGAAAATGAGGTAAAGGATGGCCTCAGCAATGGCATGGTGACCGGCGTAACTGTGGTAAGAGATGCCTTTTTGGAGGAACACCCGGAAGCGGTAGCGCATTTTTTGGAGGAGCATTCTCTTAGTGTAACGGCAATCAATGAAGATGCAATAACAGGTGCAAAGCTCGCGGTGGAAGCAGGCATTGTGGCGAAGGAACCCATCGCTCAAAAGGCAATCCCGAACTGCAATATCGTTTGCATAACCGGCGAAGAAATGAAGGCGGATTTATCTGCATATTTACAGGTGCTGGCAGGATTTAAGCCGGAGCTTGTAGGCGGTGAGGCACCGGAAGAGGACTTTTATTATATTCCGTAAAGCGGAAGGAACTGCAAGGAATGGGAGAGGAAATCGATGAAGAAAGGTGTGCGAAAGGTCTGCATTTTGCTGTTTTGGCTGATAGTATGGTGCGGGTTGACTGCGGTAGTCGATAACGAGATATTGATGGTTTCTCCTTTGGAAACAGGGGAGAGACTGTTTTCTCTGCTTGCGGAAAAGAGTTTTTATTTTTCGGTGGGACAAAGTCTTTTGCGCATTGGACTCGGTTTCGTGTCAGGTGCGCTGACAGCGATTCTGCTGGCGGCGCTGGGGAAACGTTTTTTTTCGGTGGAGGAAGTGCTTGCTCCGGCAATGAGTCTGTTAAAGACGGTTCCGGTAGCGTCCTTTGTAGTGCTGTTGCTTATTTGGTGGGGGTCTTCCGCGTTGGCGGTGGCAATCTGCTTTCTTGTGGTGCTGCCACAGCTTTATATCAGTACCCTGGAGGGCTTAAAAAGTACGGACAGGAAGCTGCTTGAAATGGCGCAGGTGCTCCGCATGCCTTTTTGGAACCGCTTTTTTTACGTATATCGGCCGGCGCTCAGACCCTTTTTGTACAGCAGCATGAAAGTGGCGCTTGGTATGTGCTGGAAGTCCGGCGTGGCGGCGGAGGTAATCGGTATCCCCGAATTTTCCATCGGAGAACAGCTCTATCTGTCTAAGATTTATCTGGACACGGCGGGAGTGTTTGCGTGGACGGCAGTAATCGTGGGCTTGAGTGTGCTGTTTGAAAAAGCAATTATGAAAGCTACAGAAATCTTTTTTGCATGGGAACCCCGGTGTAAACAGCAGGAGAAGATGCCTGCGGGAGACGGCACGGTGTCGGCAGAAAATCTGTGTAAGCAATTCGGAGAACAGAAGGTTTTGGTTGATAAGAACTTTTTCTGTGCATCGGGGCAGGCACTTTACTTGCGTGAACCGTCCGGGAGCGGAAAAACAACCCTGTTGCTTCTTTTGGCAGGATTATTAAAACCGGATGCGGGAACGTTGCAGGTATCGAAGTCGGTGAGTATGCTGTTTCAGGAAGACAGGCTTTGTGAGGAATACAGTGCCCTGCGGAATGTGGAGATGGTGTGCGGCAGCAGGGAAACTGCAAGAGAAGCCCTATTGAAGCTTTTGGAACCGGAAGCACTGGACAAACCTTGCGGACAGCTGAGCGGTGGTATGAAACGCCGTGTGGCATTGGTACGAGCCATGGAGGCGCAGTCCGATGTGGTGCTGCTGGATGAACCCTACACAGGTATGGATGCAGTCACAAAGGCCGTTGCAGAAGCTTATATTTTAAGCCGAAAAGGAGACAGGACTTTAATTGTGGCAACGCATATATAGGTGTTTTCGCGGGAAGCTTGAGGGGATGCGGCGGAATGATGAAAGCCGTGGATTGCAGAAGTGCATAAGGGAATGTGCATACGGGAAAACGGAAAGATAAAGGAAGCGAACAGAGCAGTGCAGGGAGGAAAACGAAGATGGCAGAATCAGAAGCAAGGGTAGCCATGATGGGGATTATTGTAGAGGATACGGAGTCGGCAGCGCGCATCAACGGGTTACTTCATGAATACGGCAATTACATTATCGGAAGAATGGGTATCCCATATCGTGAGAAAAAGATGAATATTATCAGCATAGTTTTGGATGCGCCTCAGGAGGTAATCAGTGCCCTGTCGGGAAAATTGGGGATGATTTCCGGGGTCAGCAGTAAGTGCCTGTATGCGAAAAGATAAGGAAAAGTCGGGAAAACGGTTGCAAAATTCCGCCAAATAGTGTCTACTAAGAGTGATAAAGAATGGAAAGACGGAGTATGCAGGTGGAAAAAGTATGTAACAGGGTGTTGGTGTGGCTGTGCGCCGTGGTGCTGTTGTTTTTGACGGCAATTTCGGCATTCTTTTCCCAGCGGATCGGTGTGGCCGGTCTGGGAGAAATTGCCAATAACGCTCCCATTTATAAAACAGGTAACAATATAATAATACAGATACTTGCATTGTTGGTTGGCGCGGGACTTTTTGCAGGGTTGCGAGGGTGCGTCCGGCTGCAGAAATGCAGCGGGAGACAGATTCGGTTTTTTCAGATTGTCATAGCCCTGCTTGCGGGAGTTTTTTCCTACCTGATTTTGTCAGGCGGAACGCGGACACCGGTAGCAGACCAGATACAGGTATACGGCGCTGCACAGCTGTTCAATGAGGGCGTATATCTGAATTTGACAAAATTGGGATATCTTGATATGTATCCGCAGCAGCTGGGATATGTGGGGTATTTGCAGCTCCTGTTAAGATGCTTCGGACAAAATAACATATATGCGGTGCAGGTATGTAACTGTATATTTATTTCGGGCATCGTGATTGGAATTTGCGAGTGTATCAATGAACTGACGGAGCAAAACCATATCCGTGTGGCGGGGAGCCTGTTTCTGCTTCCGATGCTGCCGGTATACTTGTTGGGCTCATGGGTTTACGGAGACATTCCCGGTACCTTTTTTGTTTTTGCGTTTTTTGCCCTGCTTCTGAAATTCTGCAGGAGGCAGCGGTGGTATACGGGAGTCCTGGCGGCGGTTTGTCTTTGCCTTGCAGTGCTGCTTCGGAAAAATGCCTTGGTTATGCTGATTGCAGCGGCGATTGTGCTGGCGGTATTCTGGTGGAAGCAAAGAAGCGGTGTTGTCCTGCTGACATTGGTGCTGATAGCGGCGTGTCCGTTAATTGCTGTGGAAGCCACGGAAAAATATTATGAAGCAAAAAGCGGTTACGAAATAGAAGGCGGACTTCCGAGTGTCATGTGGATTGCCATGGGAATGCTGGAGAACGGAAGCACTCCCGGCTGGTTTAACAATTTCAGCGTACCGGTTTACTATGAAGCGGAAGGAAACAGAGGGACAGCTGCGGACGCGGCAAAACAGGAAATCAGGAATCAGTTTGCTTACTTTTCGGAGCATCCGGCGTATGCGGTGAGCTTTTACAAGAGAAAAATCTGTACCCAATGGAACGATCCTTTTTACAATACCAACACCTGTATTGCGGTGGATGAGGGCGTGACGCCAAAGGGGGTCAGTGCCTTTTTGATTGACCATGAGGAGGGAGTGCGTCGCGTACTGGCGGGTTACCAGTTTGTAATTTATCTGGGAGCACTGCTGTACTGTATCCGTGCGGCGATGCATAGAAAGCTGGAGGAGAATGTGTTTCTGGTCGGCTTTTTCGGCGGCTTTCTGTTCAGTATTTTGTGGGAAGCAAATTCCAGATATGTACTTCCGTATGTGCTGCTGTTACTTCCGATTGCGGTACAGGGATGGGGAAGTCTGCGGATTACGGTCTCCGACATGAAGGGCGGATGGAAGCGTTTGAGCGGAAAAGCATGGAGAAAACGCAAAAAACATTTGTAATTTGGCATTTCCTGTGATATAATCCTAAAATGACTGTGACTGTGCCCTGAGAAAGTGGTACAGACTTGAAGGAGGAAACAAAAGCAATGAGTTTACAGGTAGAAAAGTTGGAGAAGAATATGGCGAAGCTGACGATTGAGGTTTCCGCTGAGGAGTTGGAGCAGGCAATCGAAAGCGCATACCGGAAGAATAAGAACAAGATCAGCATTCCCGGTTTCCGTAAGGGTAAGGCACCCCGTAAGATGATTGAGCAGATGTACGGTAAGGAAGTATTTTACGAGGATGCTGCAAATGAGCTGATTCCCGAGGCTTATGAGAAGGCTCTGGAGGAGTGTACCGAGGAAATCGTATCCTCTCCCAAGGTTGATGTGGTACAGCTGGAGGCAGGTAAGCCTTTTATCTTTACCGCTGAGGTTGCATTGAAGCCTGAGGTTACTCTTGGAACCTACAAGGGTGTTAAGGTGGACAAGGTTGACGTAGAGGTTACTGATGCAGAGGTTGATGCTGAGATTAATCAGGAGAGAGAGAAGAACTCCAGAACCGTTGATGTAACTGATAGAGCAGTAAAGGACGGCGACATCGCTACCATCGATTTCGAGGGCTTTGTGGACGGTGTTGCATTTGAAGGCGGTAAGGGCGAGGATTATCCTCTGACCATCGGCTCCGGTGCGTTCATTCCCGGCTTTGAGGAAGCTTTGATTGGTGCTGAAATCGGTAAGGAGACGGATGTAAACGTAACCTTCCCCGAGGAGTATCAGGCAGCAGAGCTGGCAGGCAAGGCAGCTGTATTTAAGTGTACCGTTAAGAAGCTTCAGGAAAAGCAGCTTCCCGAGTTGGATGACGATTTCGTAAGCGAGGTTTCCGAGGAAAGCGATACCGTAGAGCAGTACAAGGCTGAAATCAAGAAGAAGATTTCCGACAGAAAAGAAACCGCTGCTAAGAATGCTAAGGAAGATGCGGTAATTGATGCGATTATCGAAGATGCAAAGATGGACATCCCTGATGCAATGGTAGAGACCCAGCAGCGTCAGATGGTTCAGGATTATGCACAGAGATTGCAGTCTCAGGGCATCTCCATGGAGCAGTATATGCAGTTTACCGGTCTGACCCCTCAGGTACTTTTAGAGCAGGTTAAGCCGCAGGCATTGAAGAGAATCCAGTCCAGACTGGTTCTGGAGGCTGTTGTAGCTGCTGAGAAGCTGACCGTATCCGAGGAGGAATTCGAGGCTGAGGCTAAGGTAATGGGCGAAGCTTACCAGATGGATGTTGATAAGGTAAAGGAGCTTCTGGGTGAGAACGGCAAGAAGCAGGTAATGGATGACCTTGCTGTAAGAAAGGCTGTAGAATTCGTTGTTTCCAACGCAAAGGAGACCGCTGCTAAGAAGCCTGCTGCAAAGAAGACCGCAGAGAAGAAAGCAGCTGACGAGACTGCAGAGAAGAAGCCCGCTGCTAAGAAGACAACTGCGAAGAAGACTGCTGAGAAGGCAGCTGATGAGACCGCAGAGAAGAAGCCCGCTGCTAAGAAGACAACCAAGAAGGCTGCTGAAGCAAAGGAAGAGGCATAAGCTCTGTAAGACTGTTTAGAAGGATAAAGGTTGTACTCCCGAGGATAGGAAGTACAACCTTTAATTTTTTATTAAATAATGGATTTCGAGTTGAATTTCATATCTGAGTAGGGTATGATACATGTGGAAAAACCTTTTGATTGGAGGATTTATAATGAGTTTAATACCGTATGTCATTGAGCAGACAAGCAAGGGCGAGAGATCTTATGATATCTATTCCCGCCTTTTGAAGGATAGGATTATTTTTCTGGGAGAAGAAGTGAATGATGTTTCTGCCAGTGTAGTGGTAGCACAGCTTTTGTTTTTGGAGGCTGAGGACCCGGAGAAGGATATCCACCTGTATATCAACAGCCCCGGCGGTAGTGTGACCGCAGGTATGGCAATTTATGATACCATGCAGTATATTAAGTGTGATGTTTCCACCGTTTGTATCGGTATGGCGGCAAGCATGGGTGCGTTCCTTTTGGCAGGTGGTGCAAAGGGTAAGAGATTTGCGCTTCCCAATG
This sequence comes from Acetatifactor sp., assembly GCA_045546495.1. GTDB lineage: Bacteria > Bacillota > Clostridia > Lachnospirales > Lachnospiraceae > Acetatifactor. Next base: position 10,623 of record JAZQCX010000040.1, read on the forward strand.
CGGAAATTATGATTCATCAGCCCTTGGGTGGTACACAGGGTCAGGCTACAGAAATTGAAATCGCTGCAAAGCATATCCTGAGAACCAAGGAAAAGCTGAACCGTATGCTGGCTGAGAATACCGGTAAGGATTATGAAACCGTATGTGCGGATACAGAGCGCGATAACTGGAAGAGCGCGGAGGAAGCCTGCGAATATGGTCTGATTGATAAGGTAATCTCTTCCCATGACATGCAGAGTGCGAAGTAAGAACCAGTCTGAGAGAGTAGTGCTCTGAAAAAAATAAACAGGAGTAAAGTAAAAAAGAATGGCATCAAAAATGAACGGAAATGACATAAGATGTTCTTTTTGTAATAAGACTCAGGGACAGGTTCGTAAGCTGATTGCGGGACCTGCGGGAGTTTATATCTGCGACGAGTGTATTGATATTTGTGCGGATATTCTGGAGGAGGAGCTGGAAGAGGACGAGGTTGAGGTAGCGGAGCGTCCCGAACTGAATCTTTTAAAGCCTATCCAGATTAAGAATTTTCTGGATGAATACGTTGTAGGGCAGGAGGAAGCGAAGAAGGTGCTTGCCGTGTCCGTTTACAATCACTATAAGCGTGTGACTGCACCTAAGGATCTGGATGATATCGAGTTGCAGAAGAGCAATATTATTATGGTGGGTCCCACCGGTTCCGGTAAGACCTATCTGGCCCAGACCCTTGCGAAGATTATCAACGTGCCCTTTGCCATTGCGGATGCGACTACGTTGACCGAGGCAGGCTACGTGGGCGAGGATGTGGAGAACATCCTGTTAAAGCTGATTCAGGCAGCGGACTATGATGTGGAGCGTGCCCAGTACGGTATCATCTACATTGACGAGATTGATAAGATTACGAAGAAGAGTGAGAATGTATCCATTACCCGTGATGTTTCCGGTGAGGGTGTTCAGCAGGCACTTTTGAAAATTGTGGAGGGTACGGTTGCCAGTGTACCGCCTCAGGGAGGAAGAAAGCATCCCCATCAGGAGCTGATTAACATCGACACCTCTAACATTCTGTTTATTTGCGGCGGAGCCTTCGATGGTCTGGAAAAGATTGTGGAAGCGCGTCTGGACAGAAAAGCAATCGGTTTTAATACTGAGGTTTCCAAGAAGGCTACGGAGGAGATGGACGACCTGCTTCAGGAGGTAACGCCTCAGGATTTGGTGAAGTTCGGTCTGATTCCTGAGTTTGTGGGACGTGTTCCCGTATGTGTAGCGCTGAAAGGTCTGGACAGGGATGCCCTTGTCCGCATTATGAAAGAACCCAAGAATGCGCTTGTAAAGCAGTATCGTAAGCTGTTCCAGATGGATGATGTGGAGCTTTCCTTTGAAGACGAGGCTGTGGAGGCTATCGCGGATAAGGCTTTTGAGAGAAAGACCGGTGCAAGAGGTCTTCGTTCCATTATGGAAAGTGTAATGATGGATGTAATGTATCGCATTCCCTCTGATGATACCATCGAGGAATGTATTATTACAAAGGAGGCTGTGGAGGGAACCGGAGAGCCCGTTGTGGTTCGTAAAGGCGATGATAAGCGCAGACTCGAGACAGCGATTTGATGATGGAGGCACCGTCTCAAAGGACGGTGCCTTATGTGTAGCTTTATTTTGAAACAGAAGCAACAGGAGGAAACCGGACTATGGTGATAAAAAAAGTAGGTCTGGAAACGGTGTGCGGCATTACAAGTAAGCTGCCGGTGAATGATAAGCCGGAGGTGGCCTTTGCCGGGAAAAGTAATGTGGGAAAATCCTCATTGATTAACGCACTGATGAACAGAAAATCCCTGGCCCGTACCAGTGCACAGCCGGGAAAAACCCAGACAATCAACTACTATAATGTAAATGATGCCATCTACTTTGTGGATTTACCGGGATACGGTTACGCGAAAGCAAATGAGAATGTAAAGGCGCAGTGGGGCAAGATGATTGAGGACTATCTGCACAAATCCAAGCAGCTGAAAACGGTTTTCCTGCTGATTGATATTCGACATGCACCCTCGGAAAACGACCGCATCATGTACGATTGGATTACGCGAAACGGTTATGAGCCGGTAATTATTGCGACGAAGCTGGACAAGATTAACCGCAGTCAGATACAGAAGCAGCTGAAGCTGATTCGCACTACTTTACATACGCAGGAGGGTACGACGATAATTCCTTTTTCCGCGGAAACGAAGCAGGGAAGAGATGAGATATACGAAATTCTGGACGGGATTCTGGAGGTGGAGGCATGAGAAAATACTGTAAAGCAGTAGTGAATATTGTGGTAGCAGTTCTAATCCTGATAGGGGTTATCTGGCTTCTTCCCAAGACACTTGTATTCTTTTCTCCCTTTGTTGTAGGATGGGTAATCGCATTGATTGCGGGTGCGCCGGTTCGTTTTCTGGAAGAGAAGATAAAGATTAAGCGTAAAATCGGAAGTGTATTCGTAATTGTTTCCGTTATTGCGTTGGTTGTCTTTGTAATTTATTTTGCGGGTTCCAAGCTTCTGGAACAGGCGATCGGACTCATAGGAGCGCTTCCCGATATGTGGTCGGGAATGGAATCGGATCTGAATGACGTAGCCGCTAATATGAGTGTGATTTTGAACAAACTGCCCGGAAACATTAAATTCAGCTTAAACGGAATTATGGATGCCGTTGGAAGCTATATGGGAGAGTTTATCGGTAAAATCGGAACACCGACCATTGAGGCTGCCGGAAATTTGGCAAAGCAGCTTCCGGCGTTGTTTATCGGATTGATTATGGCGCTTCTTTCGGCTTACTTCTTTGTGGCAGACAGGGAACAGCTCAACGAATGGTGCAGCAAGTATGTGCCGCCGACCGTACAGCTCCGTTACCAGCAGATTAAGGACAGTCTTGTGAAGTCCGTGGGCGGCTACTTTAAAGCACAGTTTAAGATTGAAGTATGGATGTATCTTCTGCTGTTAATCGGTCTGGGCGTGTTAAAGGTAGAGTATTTTGCGTTGATTGCTCTCGGTGTGGCGATTCTGGATTTACTGCCTTTTCTCGGAACCGGTACCGTATTGCTGCCCTGGGCAGTTATTAAGCTGTTAACGGCAGATTATAAGATGGCCATCGGCCTTTTGATTATATGGGGCGGCGGACAGCTGGCAAGACAGCTGATTCAGCCTAAAATCGTGGGAGATTCCATGGGCGTGGAGCCTTTGCCCACATTGTTTTTACTTTTTATCGGTTACAAGGTAGGCGGCGTGTTCGGTATGATTTTTGCAGTGCCGCTGGGAATTCTGGTGTATAGTCTGTATACACAGGGAGCTTTCGAGACTACGAAAAACAGTGTGCTGATTCTGGTGGCAGGAATCAATCGATTCCGAAGAGTGGGTAAGGAGGATATGTTCGAGGTGGAGGAAATGTCCATGCGCAGTCAGGAGACGGCAAAGGAAGTAGAACTTCGCAGAGAGCAGATAATTCAGGAAAAGGAAGCTATAAAGAGCCAAAAGCGCGATAGACGGAAGAAAAAGAAGACCGAAAAGTAGGACCTGATAATACACATGAGGAACATAGGCGGAAGAACGAAGGTAACAAATGAGAGTATCGAACAGATATAGCGCATTTGCCCCCTTTCGATTTTCCGCCCTCTTTATAGTAAAAAACGCAGGTCTTAAAAAATACGTTGACAAAATATGGCACATGATGTATTGTATTAGATGAACAATACAATAAGACAAGAAAAATTATAAAAGGGGTCGAATTGAAGATGGAGTGTAAGGAATTGGCGATGCCTGTGCAAGGAAGCGGAGTACAGGAAAATGTAACGCAGGGAAGTAATGCACAGGGGGGGACTTGTAAGCAAGAGAAAAAGGGAGGCATCAGCGGCAGTACAATTAAAATAATCGCGATTGTTGCCATGCTGATTGACCATGTTGCGGCGGCACTGATTACAAGGGTGCTGATGGAAAGAGGACTTATGGAAATTAACATGTCTCAGGATTTCAATGAAATCATGGCATGGTTGACGGAGAACGCCGGGCTGTATTACGGTATGATGCTGATGCGCCTTGTGGGTCGACTTGGTTTTCCGATTTTCGCCTTTTTGCTTGTAGAAGGCTTTTTGAAGACCCGCAATGTGGGGAAGTATGTGTTCCGTCTGGGACTGTTTGCGCTGATTTCTGAGATTCCCTTTGACCTGGCACTGAGTGCAAAGGTGCTGGAGTTCCAGTACCAGAACGTGTATTTTACCCTGGCAATCGGATTGCTTGCCCTCTGGGGGATGGCATGGTTTGAGAAAAACAGACTTCCGAAAGGGTTGGAGATGTTGCTTACCGTTACCGGTGTTTTTGCGCCCGCGGGATATCTTCTCTGGATGTGCAGGAATAATGTTACGGTAATAACCTGGGCGTTCTGTGCAGTTGCGGTGATTGTTACTGTTTGCATACAGGTATTCGCAGTTGCGAAAAGAAACATGGCAGCAATGCAAAAATGTTGTGCTTCCGCAACGGTTGCGGTGGCAGCCATGATTCTGGCAGATTTGCTACGCACGGATTATTCGGGACTTGGTGTGCTTACCATTGTGGCAATGTACATGTTCCGTAAAAGGAAGGTAATATCCATGCTGTCGGGCTGTGTTGTGCTGACTGTGATGAGCTTGATAGAGTTTACATCCTTCTTTACACTGATTCCTGTTGCGCTTTACAACGGCAAAAGGGGACTGAAGATGAAATATTTCTTCTACGCGTTTTATCCTGCGCATTTACTGATTATCTGGTTAATTGCGCTGGCGATGGGCTTAGGCTGGGTGCCGGCGATTTAGGAGGGAGAATATGTTAGAGGTTATTAATTTATCTAAGAAGTACGGGAAAACACTGGCAGCGGATGAAGTTACCTTCACTGTGCCGGAGGGAAAGGTGGGAATCCTGCTGGGACCCAACGGTGCCGGAAAGTCCACGGTAATTAAGAGTATTGCGGGACTTTTGCGATACAAGGGGGAAGTTCGCATCAGCGGCATTGATTCCAAGAAAACAGAGGCGAAGAAGTGCTTTGCGTACGTTCCGGAACTGCCCTATATGTATGAGGCGCTGACTGTTCGTGAGCATATTGATTTTATGACCCGTGCCTACGGTGTGCAGGTATCGGAAGAAAAGATAATGAAGCTGTTGGAGCGTTTTGAACTGGCAGATAAACAGGAAAAGCTGGGAAATGAGCTTTCCAAGGGTATGATGCAGAAGGTGAGCATTTGCTGTGCTCTGGTAACGGAGCCCAAGGTGATTTTGCTGGATGAGCCTATGGTAGGTCTGGATCCGGCGGCGATTAAGGAGCTGAAGGTGATTATTTCGGAGCTTCGTGATCAGGGCTGTACGGTTTTGATTAGTACCCATATGTTGGAGATGGTAAAGGATTTGTGGGATATTACCTTTGTTATGGATAAGGGACATATCCTCGGAACCTATGCAAAGGAAAGCGTGGGAAGCGAGGATCTGGAAGCACTGTTCTTCCAGGTGACAGGGCAGTCTGCGCAGAACGAATCGGAAAGTGAAGAGGCGTAGGAAAAATATGAATGTAATAAAATTCCTTTATCTTCACCAGTTAAAAAATCGAATTAAGGTTGCGTTCCGTAAACCGGTAACGTACGTGTATTTGGCAGTGATTGCGCTTTATGCGTTTATGATTCCTACCTCCTTTAAGCTTCTGGCACAGGAGATGGGAGGGGATAATCCCGCCGGCATGGCAGCGGTGTTGACGGTATTTGCCTTCTGGCTGATTCCGGGAAATCTGATTGCTTATGCAAAGCGTAAGGGATTGATTTTCCGCAACAGCGATATTCATTTTCTGTTTCCGTCCCCGATGTCGCCTAAGAAGGTATTGCTGTACAGCCATATTAAGGGCATTTTAACCAGCCTGATTATGAACCTTGTATTGATTATCTGCGGTGGCGTTATGTTTCGGGTGGATGGACTGCGCCTGTTGCTTTACTTCCTGTTCTCCATGTGCATTCACAACGTGCTGGAAGGCTGCATTATGTTAATTCTTTACGGCGGAGAGCGGCTGACCGAATCCGGGCGTAAGCTTGTGGTAAAGGCTGCGTATGCATTGTTGGCAGTTTTGGTTGTGATTGGATTTTATGCTTACCTGCAGGACGGTCTTAGCATGACAAGTGTATCTGATTTCCTGCATTCGGATGCTGTCCAGATGGTTCCCATAATCGGCTGGTACATTGCGGTAGTTCATCTTTTGTTTATGGGAGCGACTACGGCGAATGTGATAGGAACCGTATTGTATGCAGTTTTCTTTATTGTTGTGGTGGTAATTGCGATTCGTATGAAGTGTACCGGTGCTTATTATGAAGATGCTATCCGGTTTGCGGAGGACTATGAGGAGGTTCTGGAAAACCGCAGACAAGGTGGTACGGATAAGAGGCTGGGTAAAAAGACGAAGTACAACAAGGCGAAGGCAGTTTGGAAGGGCGCCGGGGCAAAGGCATTATACTACAGACAGATGTTGGAGTATAAGAAGAGTAAGTACTTCATCTTTGATGCCAATACGGTAGCGGCATTGATTGCAGGAGCGGTTATGGCGTACCTGTATGTGAGTGAGGAAGGTTTCGGAGATTTTGAAGCAATCGCGGAGTTTATTATCCCCGCATTATCCGCTTATATGATTTTCATTTTTACTACCCTGACGGGAAAGTGGGGTAAGGAGCTGAAGTCACCCTATACCTATATGATTCCTGACTCCGCATGGAAGAAACTGTGGTATTCTACGGTAATACAGCATATCCAGAGCATCATTAACGGTGCCTTGATTACGTTGCCGTTAGCGGTTTTGACAAAGATGTCGCCGGTACTGGTAGTATTGTGTGTTCTGTTTTATGTTTTGCTTTCTGCGAATAAGCTGTATGCTTTAGCGGTAGCTGAGATTGCAGTGGGAAGTGTTTTGGGAACGGTAGGAAAACAGTTTTTCCAGCTGTTTATTCAGGGAATCACCATTACCTTTGCCATTTTGGGAGCGGTGCTCGGTTACTTCCTGGGTGGAGTGACAGCGGCCTACCTGATGATGGACTTTAGTCTGTTGGTCATCACAATCAGTTTTATGATACTGGCATCCTTGAATTTTGAGAAATTAGAAACGGCATAAATTGAGTCGAGTCCGCAGGTGGCGGACTCGACTCTTATTTTTGCCACAGTTCATAAAAAGCTCGAACTATCGTAAATTCAAAAGTAAGCACATTAGAAATACCACATTTGTTGACCCTACATTACGGTGTACCCCGAGGCGGACAAATCGCCGGAAAAAGGGTTAACTTAAATCGGTGCAGCTAATCTACGCGGGGGTCACCCCAGAAGAACAGCGCTACGGTTCCGGGACCTGTGTGGCTACCGATGGTAGTGCCGATGTAAAAGATTTCCACCTTGCCATTCAGCTTGGGAAAAGCTTCTTCAACCAGTTTGGCAACTGCTTCTGCATCTTCGCGGCAGTTGGAATGGGAAATATAGCACTTGCCGGAGTAATCAAGCCCATTCTCGGCATGCTCCTTCATTTTTTCGACAATCGCGGATATAACCTTCTTTTTGGTTCTGATTTTATAACGGGGAATCAGCTTTCCCTGATAATCTACGTTAAGAAGAGGGCAAATTCCCAAAACAGTTCCGATTGCACCGGAGGTTTTGGAGATACGACCGCCCTTTACGAAGAAGGTCAGGTCGGATGAGAAGAACCAGTGATGCAGCTTTGTTTTGTTTTCTTCCGCAAATTTAGCTAAGTCCTCCAAACTCATGCCTGCGTCGCGCAGGTCAGCCAGTTTATCCATGAATAAACCGTAGCCGGAAGCAGCACCCAGAGAATCTACAATATAAATTTTACGCTCGGGGAACTTTTCCAAAAGAATCTCTTTTGCAATGTTGGCGGAATTTACAACACCGGACAAGCCGGAGGAAAGGGTAATGTGTAAAATGTCGTAGCCCTGCTCCAGAAAAGGCTGAAAATAGGCCTCAAATTCATCGGCGTTAATCTGGGACGTCTTTGTATCGGAACCGTTTGCCATGCGCTCATAAAAATCCGGGAATGCAATGGTCTGACCTAAGTCATCGGGATAAGAAACACCATCTAACTCGTAATGGAAACAAATGTAGGGGATGTTTCTCTTTTCGAAATGCTCCTTTGTTAAATCAGCGGTGGAGCAACAGCTAAGTATATATTTTGCCACTTTCTTGCCTCCTATGTTTTTCGTTATTTGAGTAAAAGTTTAACACTTTCTAAAAAGAAATTCAATCCTTAACCGTGAATCGCCGTTGACGAATTGTTTTTTTTCGGTTACAATGGATGTAAGCGCTTACATTTGAAAAGGGGCGCAAATACATAGACAACGAAACACTTACAGGGGGTTGCGAACTATGAAATTACCGATTTTTGAGAAGTATATCGAGGGGCTGATTGAGAGAAGTACTATCGAGGTTCCTTCTTGGAATATTGAGAAAGCGAGAGGAAACGGCAAGAGTAAGGCTACGGGTTGGAATTACGTAGACGGCTGTATGATTCTTGCCATGCTGGAGATTTATCGGGCTACCGGTGAGAAGAAATATTATGAGTTTGCGGACGCCTTTATTGATTACCGCGTTGCCGAGGATGGAACCATTACCGGCTATCGTGTGGAGGAATACAATATTGACAGTGTAAACGCCGGAAAGACCTTATTTGCGCTGTATGAAATGAACGGCAAGGAAAAATACCGTAAGGCGATTGACCTGATTTACAGCCAGATTCAGACCCATCCCAGAACTGCAGAGAATAATTTCTGGCATAAGCAGATTTATCCTAATCAGGTATGGCTGGACGGACTGTATATGGGGCAGCCCTTCTATATGGAATATGAGACAAAGTTCAACGACAGAAAGCATTACGATGACATTTTTTCACAGTTCGCAAATGTAGTAAAATACATGAGAGATGAGGAGACCGGTCTTTACTATCATGCTTATGATTCCTCTAAGGTTGCTTTCTGGTGCGATAAGGAAACGGGTCTTTCCCAGCATTTCTGGCTGAGAGCTATCGGCTGGTATGCAATGGCGCTTCTGGACACCATGGACAAGTGTGAGCCCGGAGAAGAGTACAAGGAAGAATACGAGAACCTGAAGCAGGTGTTTATAAAGCTGATGGATGATATGCTGAAGTTCCAGGACGAAAGCGGTATGTGGTATCAGCTTCCTGCACTTGGCGGCAAGGACCCGAATTACCTTGAGACAAGCGGAAGTGCGATTATGTCTTACTCCCTTTTAAAGGGTGTTCGCCTTGGCTTTCTGCCGGAGAGCTATCGTGAGCCGGCGCTGAAGGCGTTCAACGGTATTTGCGATAAGTATCTGAAGGAGACGGATGGAGAGTTGAATCTGGGCGGTATCTGTCTGGTAGGCGGTGTAGGACCGGAGAACAATAAGAGACGTGACGGCAGCTTTGAGTATTATATGTCCGAGCCTATCGTAGAGAACGATGCAAAGGGTGTAGGACCTCTGCTTTTGGCTTATACCGAGCTTAGAAGACTGGCTGATTAAGTCTCACCGGTGACGATATATACCGATGAAACAGGCGTAGGCCGTTTGATTGAAAAATGAAGTAGAACAAGAAAGTGCAGAACGGTATCATGTTCTGCACTTTTTGAATTCATAGAAAGTATGTGTCATATCACAATTATGTATTGAAAACCATTTCAACAAGTCCAAGATGTTCAATCAGGATTTTCGTTCCCATAAGAACCAGGATAACCCCACCTGCCAGCTCGGCCTTTGACTTATACTTCAGACCGAATACATTTCCCAGTTTAACGCCCACAAGGGCAAGAGAAAAGGTGATGACGCCGATAAAGGAAACGGCAGGCACTATCTGCACTTTTAGAAAAGCGTAGGTTACGCCTACCGCTAAAGCGTCGATACTGGTGGCGAGAGCTAAGGGAAACATGGTTTTTACATCTACCGCATCGCATGCATCTTCCTCGTCCTTTGAGAGAGCTTCCCGAATCATATTGATTCCGATGAGTCCCAGAAGCACGAAGGCAATCCAATGGTCAACTGCAACCACGTAACCTTCAAATTTAGTTCCCAGCAGATACCCGATAGTGGGCATCAAAGCCTGAAAACCGCCGAACCAAAGTGCAACAATCAATGTCTTCTTCATAGAAAGCTTTTTCATGGCAAGTCCCTTACAGATGGCTACGGCAAAGGCATCCATGGAAAGCCCGACGGCGGTGATAAACAGAGTAAGTAAACTCATGCTTTTGTATCCTCCTGAAAGCGTGAAAAAAGTGAGCATCGGATGTTACTCCGATGCTCGCCTTATTGTTCGTTGT
>JAZQCX010000041.1:0-8273 GCA_045546495.1 Acetatifactor sp.
ATATGGTTAAGCAGTATAATGAGAGAAACAATAAGGATAACGAGTAGGGGGAAAAGAACATGGAATATATTGAAGTATCTGCAAAGACAGTCAGTGAAGCAATTACTGAAGCTTGTCAGAAGCTTGGCGTTACCAGTGATAAGCTTATTTATGAAGTAGTAGATGAAGGTTCTTCCGGATTCTTGGGAATCGGTTCCAAGCCTGCAGTTATCAAGGCTGCAGTAAAGGAAGAAGAGCTTTCTGTAGAAGACAGTGCAAAGAAGTTCTTAAATGATGTTTTTGCTTCCATGAATATGGAGGTTATGGTTCAGGTTGATTACAATGAGACTGAAAATGAGATGAACATTGACCTGAGCGGAGAGGAGATGGGCGTTCTTATCGGTAAGAGAGGACAAACTCTTGATTCTCTTCAGTATCTTGTATCTTTGGTAGTAAACAAGAATGTAGATGATTACATCAGAGTTAAGGTAGATACTGAAAATTATCGTGAAAGACGTAAGGAAACTCTGGAGAACCTTGCAAAGAATATTTCTTACAAGGTAAAGAGAACCAGAAGACCTGTTTCTTTAGAGCCTATGAATCCTTATGAGAGAAGAATTATCCACTCTGCACTGCAGAATGATAAATATGTTACTACTCACAGCGAGGGTGAAGAGCCTTTCAGAAAAGTAGTAGTTACTTTGAAGAAGTAATTTTGTAAGATTATGAAAGCAGACCTGTAAATCAGATTTTATTCTGATATGCAGGTCTGTTTTATATTATAGAATATACACTTTTAGATTAATATTTGAAAAGGTTTCTTATAATATAAAAATGAAAAAAAACTAATTATGGTATTTCATTTATCGGAAAGAAATTATAAAATAGATTTATCATGGGAGAGTGTTTCGTATTTTACTGAAAAGTAAGGAGCTTTTTATGAGTATATATGGAAAAGAAACCATAGCGGCGATTGCAACAGGTCTTACAGATTCGGGTATCGGTATTATACGAATCAGCGGAAAAGATGCTGTTTTAATTGCTGATAAAATATTTCGTTCGCCTTCGGGAAAACAGATTTTAAAAAATGCAGAGAGTCACAGGATGTACTACGGTTTCATCTCGGATATGAAAAATGATATCGTAGATGAAGTTATGGCAGTCGTTATGAAAGCACCCAGAAGCTTTACCGGTGAAGATACGGTAGAAATTCAGTGTCATGGCGGCGTGCTTGTGATGCAGAAAATTTTAGAATTGGTAATAAAGAGCGGTGCCCGGATGGCAGAGCCCGGAGAATTTACGAAGCGTGCTTTTTTAAACGGAAGAATGGATTTATCAAGAGCAGAAGCAGTGATTGATGTGATTCATTCCCAGAATGAGTACGCTCTTTCGGCTTCCGTAAATCAGCTAAAGGGAAAACTTTCTGAGGAAATAAAAGAATTGCGCGCAGATTTAATTTATGAAATTGCTTTTATAGAATCTGCGTTGGATGACCCGGAGCATATCAGTCTGGATGGATATACTGAAAGACTGGGTGAAAAAAATAAAAAACTGATGGAAAAAATTGAAAAGCTTTTAGCAACTGCCGATAACGGTAAGCTATTAAAGGAAGGAATTAAAACCGTTATTGTAGGAAAGCCCAATGCAGGGAAATCTTCCTTGTTGAATCAGTTGGTGGGAGAAGAAAAAGCGATTGTAACGGAAATTGCAGGTACCACCAGAGATGTATTGGAGGAAACTATCAATTTCGGAGGAATCAGTTTTCATATTGTAGATACGGCTGGAATCCGCGAAACAGAAGATACCGTTGAAAAAATCGGTGTGGAACGTGCAAAAAAATTTGCAAAGGATGCAGATTTAATCGTTTATGTAGTTGATTCTTCCGCGGATTTAGATGATAATGACAAAGAAATTATTTCTATCATTGCAGATAAAAATGTAATTGTCTTACTAAATAAAAGTGATTTGAGCAGCACTGTTACGGAAGAAAATGTAAATGAGTTCTGGAGTAATGTATTCGTAAATGAGAAGGATGTTATAGATTATCCCAATGGGAACAGAGTAATTATCAGAACTTCCATGCAGGACGGCGCCGGATTGGATGAATTTGAAAAAACCGTGAAAGAAATGTTCTTTGGAGGAGAGATAAAGAGCAGTGCGGAAACTGTGATTATGAATATGCGCCATAAAGAAGCACTGCAGGAAGCGTTGGATTCCTTAAAATTGGTAAAAAGAAGTCTGGAGGATGAAATGCCGGAGGATTTCTATTCCATTGATTTAATGAGTGCTTATGCATCCTTGGGAAGAATCATCGGAGAAGAAGTGGATGATGATTTAGTAGAAGAGATTTTTAGTAAATTCTGTATGGGTAAATAAGAAAGTTTTTTTAGAAACAGATTTATAAATTCGGATGCGGAAAGGTAGGTCCGGTTAAGCAATGTCGGAAAAGAAGAATTGTATCAGAGAAAAAGTAGATGTATGTGTAATCGGTGCGGGACATGCCGGATGTGAGGCAGCTCTTGCATGTGCGAGACTGGGTCTGGAAACTGTAATTTTTACGGTAAGTGTAGACAGTATTGCCTTGATGCCCTGTAACCCGAATATCGGAGGTTCCTCCAAGGGACATCTGGTGCGGGAGCTGGATGCTTTAGGCGGCGAGATGGGTAAAAATATTGATAAGACGTTTATTCAATCTAAGATGTTGAATGTGTCTAAGGGTCCTGCGGTACATTCTCTTCGTGCGCAGGCCGATAAATCCGATTATACCCGGGAAATGAGAAGAATTTTGGAAAATCAGGAACACCTGACAATTAAGCAGGCGGAGGTGTGTGAGCTTCTTTGGGAAAATACGGAAAGTGAAACCTCTGTAGCAACAAAAAAGTTAATCGGTGTAAAAACTTTTACCGGAACGGTTTATGAATGTAAAGCAGCGATTCTTTGTACCGGTACATATTTAAAAGCCAGATGTCTTTGCGGAGAGGCAATTACTTATACCGGTCCTAATGGTTTACAAGCGGCAAACTATCTGACAGATTCCCTAAAGGAGATGGGAATTGAGGTGAGAAGATTTAAAACCGGAACACCTGCCAGAATGGATAAGAGAAGTATTGATTTTTCTAAGATGGAAGAGCAGTTTGGAGATGAAAGGGTTGTTCCGTTTTCTTTTTCAACAGATCCGGAAACCATACAAAAAGAACAGGCTTCCTGCTGGCTGACTTATACAAATGAAAAGACACATGAAATTATAAGAAACAATTTAGACAGGTCTCCCATTTATGCCGGTATTATTGAGGGAACCGGTCCCAGGTATTGTCCTTCCATTGAAGATAAAGTAGTAAAATTTGCAGAAAAGGAAAGACATCAGGTTTTTATTGAGCCGGAGGGACTTTATACGAATGAAATGTATGTAGGGGGTATGTCATCTTCTCTACCGGAGGATGTTCAGCTTGCTATGTACAGAACAGTTCCGGGATTAGAGAATTGTAAAATCGTAAGAAATGCATATGCCATTGAATATGATTGCATTAATGCGAGACAGCTTTATCCTTCCTTGGAGTTTAAAACTGTCAGCGGTTTATTCAGTGCCGGTCAGATGAACGGAAGCAGCGGTTATGAGGAGGCGGCCTGCCAGGGTCTGATTGCCGGAATCAATGCTGCTATGAAAATATTTGGAAAAGAGCCTTTGGTGCTGGATCGTTCCGAAAGCTATATCGGTGTGTTAATTGATGATTTAGTAACAAAGGATAACAGAGAGCCTTACCGGATGATGACCTCCCGGGCGGAATACCGATTATTGCTTCGCCAGGATAATGCAGATTTACGTTTACGGAAAAAGGGTTATGCAGTAGGATTAATTTCTGAAGAGGAATATCAGGCATTATTAAAAAAGGAAAAGCTGATTGAAGAAGAAATCCATAGATTAAAAAACACCTCTGTGGGTGCCAATAAAGAAATTCAGGAATTTTTGATAAATCATGACAGTGCGACCTTGAAGACAGCTGCAACCATGGCGGAATTGATTTGCAGACCTGAGCTTTCTTATGAAATGCTGGGAGAAATTGATAAGGAAAGGCAGTCTCTTCCTGCTGATGTAATTGAGCAGACAGAAATCGAAATTAAATACGAAGGATACATTATCCGACAGAAAAAGCAGGTAGAGCAATATAAGAAATTGGAAAAGAAAATGATTCCTTCCGATATTGATTATGATGAGATTCCTTCCCTGCGCCTTGAAGCAAGACAAAAGCTGAAACAGTTTTTACCTGTATCTATCGGACAGGCTTCCAGAATTTCCGGAGTTTCTCCTGCGGATGTTTCGGTATTACTTGTTTATTTGGAGCATTATGACAGAAAGGATAGTTGTAGTGAATAAATACGATACAACACAATTTTTTAGTGATTTAAAGCAGCTTGGTATAGAGTTGACGGAGCATCAAACAGAGCAGTTTTTAACCTATTACGAAATGCTGGTTGAGTGGAACGGGTTTATGAATCTGACTGCTATTACGGAGTATGATGATGTAATGAAGAAGCATTTTGTAGACAGTGTTTCTTTAATTAAGGCGTATGATGTAAATAAGCGGGCTTTTGTAATTGATGTGGGAACCGGAGCAGGTTTTCCCGGATTGGCGTTGAAGATTGCATATCCTAATTTACAGATTACTCTTTTGGATTCCTTAAATAAGAGAATTCAATTCCTAAATGCAGTAATTGAAAAACTGGGTTTGGAAGGAGTGGAGACCGTTCATGGCAGAGCAGAGGACTTTGCAAAGCCGGACAAGCTGAGGGAAAAATTTGATTTATGTGTTTCCAGAGCAGTAGCGAATCTTTCTACCTTGTCGGAATATTGTTTGCCTTTCGTAAAGAAAGGCGGCTGTTTTATTTCTTATAAATCCGAAAAGATTGCAGAGGAGATGGAGGCAGCCGGAAAAGCAATAAGCATTCTCGGCGGTAAAGTTGAAAAGCAGGTTGAATTTCAATTACCGGATTCGGATATTTACCGGAATCTTTTTGTAATAAAGAAAGTAAAGAGTACGCCAAAAAAATATCCAAGAAAAGCAGGGCTTCCTGCAAAGGAACCGATCTAAAAATCAATTACTAAATTTTTCCGATTTAGTTTTACATTTTTACTACTTTATTATAATATGTAAGAAGAAAGTACTATTGATACAAGAACATATGTTCTATATAATACAAGTGTGTTTCTTCTGCATGGTATATTCTGTGAATTTTTTTCTCAGGAGACGAGGATTTTATGACGATTCAGGATTATAATACACTGAATGATATGCTCAAGAGCTTTTATTCGGAATTAAATGAACTGGATATTCAGCTTCAGTATAACAGGCGGTGTGTTAAGGAAGCGGAAATTTACGCTAAGTCTTTTATTGATATGGATCCGGAATCGTATCGACTTTTTTCACCTCGTAGTGCTGAGCATGTTCATGAAGAGAAAATCCAAAGAACAAATTTGGAAAAAGCAGAATATGAAAATATGTGTCAATCTCTGGAGGCGGAAAGAAAGATTCTTTTGGAAAGAATCAATGGAATCGAGGAAGTTCTTCAGCATGAGGATTATGACCTGACTGTTTTAAATATGCAGGAAGAAGACCGGCAACGAATTGCCAGGGATTTGCATGATACCTCTTTACAGAATCTGACTCACCTGATTCATAAAATCGAACTGAGTACACTTTATATTGATAAAGACCCTGTGAATGCAAAGCTTGAACTTTCACTGGTGAGTAAGGCTCTCAGGGAAACAATAGAGGAAATCAGAAACACAATTTTCAACTTGCGTCCTATGACCTTCGATGATTTAGGATTAAAAGCTGCTTTTGAGCGACTACTGGAAAATATCAATAGTGACAATCAGTTTCAGATTACAACACATATTGAAGATGTTCCATGTGAAAACAATTTGGTGTTAGTGTCCATTTATCGGATTGTGCAGGAAAGCTTGAATAATATAAAAAAGCATGCGGAATGTACTGCAATCGATTTTTCTTGCAGAATGGTTAGTGATATTTGTATTATAGATATTGCAGATAATGGAAAAGGATTTGAGATTGAAAAGATAGAGGGTAAGCATTTCGGCATGTCTCTTATGAAGGAACGTGCAGAACTTTTAAAGGGAAAGATGCAGATTGACTCCCATCCGGGAGAAGGTACGAAGATCAATATCAAGATTCCTTTAGATAAGTACAAGGGGAAAAGAATATGAGCATTAAAGTAATGTTAGTAGACGATCACATCTTAATGAGAGAAGGAATTCGACAGCTTCTGGAATTTGACGGAAGTGTTGAAGTAATTGCAGAGGCCAGTGATGGAGAGGAATGTTTGAGTAAGATTGGGGTAGCGAAGCCGCAGGTTCTTCTCTTGGATATTAATATGCCTAAAAAGAATGGTATTGAAGTTCTTGAAGAGTTAAGGAGAAGAAATATAAATGTCAAGGTTTTGATTTTGACTGTACATGATGAAGTAGAATATCTTCTCAAAGCAATCGATATCGGTGCAGAAGGATATATTTTAAAAGACTCCGAATCTTCTGAACTGAAAAAGGCAATTAGTGTTGTTGTAAACGGAGAAAGTTATATTCAACCGAAACTGATTCCTGCATTGAATAAACGACTGGTTACTCGGGATGTTGATAAGGAAAAGATAGATTCTTTAACGAGCAGAGAAAGAGAAGTTCTTATCCAAGTAGCAAGTGGAATGTTTAATAAAGAAATTGCTACGTCATTGAATATCAGCGAGAGAACGGTAAAGAATCACATTTCTAATATCTTTAAGAAAATTGATGTATCCGATAGAACGCAGGCAGCTGTTTTTGCTATTAAAAACGATATTATCAAGCTATTCTAAATGTTGTGGTTCGAAAATGAGTTGTGTGAGGAATGTTTCACGTGAAACATTCCTCTTTTTATATAAAGACGGGCACAAGATAATGTTTCACGTGAAACATTTAAACCCAAGATATTGTAGCAAAAAGTGTGAAACATTTTTACTAAGATATCGTGAAACATTAAAAAGTACGTGGTTTCAATAAATCTTAGAAACTAGATATTGTGGTTAAGTTGCCCACAGAGAAATTTTTATGCGGATTAGTGTGATTATGAGTGCGCATAGGCATCGGATATTTGAGGAAACTTCTTAAACATGTACATAAAAGTCATACTAAAAGAAATATGATAAATATTTAAAATGCAAGAAGAAAAAATAAAAAGTAAATAGGAAAACTTTCATATAGATATGTCAAGCAATTAGTGATATAATTGAGAAGCAAATTTAACGAAAGGCGAATGTTATGGGAAAAACAATTGCGATTGCGAATCAAAAGGGCGGTGTAGGAAAAACCACCACTTCTATCAATCTTTCTGCCAGCCTGGCGGAAAAAGGGAAGAAGGTTTTATTGATTGATACAGATCCTCAGGGAAACAGTACCAGTGGATTTGGTGTTGATAAAAATGATTTGGATAATACTATATATGAGTTGATTCTTGGAGAATGCTCTATCAGCGATTGTATTATTAAAAATGTTGCGGAGAATGTATCTTTAATTCCTTCCAATGTAAATCTGGCGGCAGCAGAAATTGAACTAATCGGAGTGGATAAAAAAGAATTTATTCTGAAAAATGAAGTTGATTATGTAAAAGAGGAGTATGATTACATTATTATCGATTGTCCTCCTTCGTTAAATATGCTGACAATCAACTCTATGACAACAGCTGATAGTGTTCTTGTTCCGATTCAGTGTGAGTATTATGCATTGGAGGGTCTGAGCCAGTTAATACATACCGTGAATCTGGTAAAGGAGAGATTGAATCCGGATTTAGATATCGAAGGTGTAGTATTTACCATGTATGATGCCCGTACGAATCTTTCCATGCAGGTAGTTGAAAACGTGAAACAGAATCTGAAGCAGAGAGTGTATAATACACTAATTCCAAGAAATATCCGGTTAGCAGAGGCTCCGAGTTTTGGAATGCCCATCAATAAATATGACCCTAAGTCAGCCGGAGCGGAAGCATATATGCAGCTGGCAGAGGAAGTTATTAAGAATTCGTAGGATAAGGGAAACATATAAGGAGAAAGGTGAAAAGTATGGCAGCAAGAGGATTAGGAAAGGGACTTGACTCTTTGATTCCGAATGCAATGGGGGAAACAAAGGCAAAGAAGGAAGCAGTAAAAGAAGTAAAGGATGAGAAGGGCGAAAAAGGTACAGTTGTTAAGATTACTATGGTAGAGCCCAACCGGAAACAGCCCCGTAAGAATTTTGATGAGGATGCTTTACA
>JAZQCX010000042.1:0-11501 GCA_045546495.1 Acetatifactor sp.
GGCCTCCGACTTATAGTCACGGAAGGCATCAGACGGTCTGCCACCACAAGCTTCTTAAAGAAGCCCCATAGAACTCTCTGTAAACCAAAGGCTACTGCCTTCCCGTCAAAGGGATGCTTTGCATACAGGGTCTTTGCTAAATCACCGAAGCGGCTGATGGGACCCTGTACCAGAAGCGGGAAAAAGGAAATGAACAGCGCAAGCTTAAACGGATTCTTTTCCGCCTGCACGGTTCCCCGATACACATCCACCATATACCCGATTGCCTGAAAGGTATAAAAAGAGATTCCCATCGGCACAATCAGGGAAACAAAAGAAAGCTGGTTCGTTGTTTTCCCAGCTTCTCCAAAAACAGCATTGATATTGCCAATAATGAAATTAGAATACTTTACTACTACCAAAATTCCCACATTAAGAAAGAGGCATCCTAACAGCCAACGCAAACGAATCGCCTTTTGCTGCTTTTTATATGCCTTCTTTTCTTCCTTTGGCATCTCGCGCAGGATGGCCGCATTGCTCTTGTCCGAGTGCTTTTCCATCTGACACGTCACCAGATATGTAGTAATTATGGTGGTACCGATATAGAGTAAATAAACAGGGTTCGCAATGTAATAAAACGCACAGCTGAACGCCAAAAGAAGCATCCACTGCAGCTTCTGCGGAACGATATAGTACACCGCCAGCAGCAACGCAACGAACCCTATAAATTCATATGATGTAAACAGCATTACCTTACTTCAGCATACCTTTCATCCGAAAGCAGCCTTACTCCTCGTCTTCCAACTTCTGAATCAACTCATACAGAGCCTTCGCGGAATTGAAGTTCTCGGGAATAATGTGCTCAGCCGGAATCGTCACATCGAAGTTCTCGCTGATTTCGGAAATCAGGGTAACGATGTCAAAGGAATCCAAAATCATGTTGTCAATCAGGTTTTCCTCAGTCTCAAAATCAATATCGGGATGTAAATCTGATAAAATCTGCAGTAAATCGTCCATTTTCATTCCTCTTTCTCATGTGCCGACAGCACATATTTTGTATGAATTTATCTAGATTATTATATATACAACCGTTTCCATTGTCAAGGCATACAAGCGGTGCTTACCCCACTTCGTCAGCACCGCTTGCATGTTCACTGCCGAGACTCTATTTCTTTGCTGACTCCAGCAGCAATCTTCTGAGGACATCCTCATCCACATAATCCAGATAACACTCTATTGGCTTTCCTGCTTTCAACGCTTTGAACGCTAATTTCTCCACATCCTTCTCATCCATGTAATCCAAAAACAACTCCGTCTTTTTATCCAACTCCAAAGCCCTAAACGACAGTTTTACAACATCTCTGTCATCCATATAGTCAAGATATTCCGCAACATCTCTCCCCTGCTCCAATGCACGGAAGGCAATATTTGCCACCTCATCCTCGTCTAAGTCATCCAATTCGATGCTTTCAAAATGTGGATTTTCTCCTACTTCATCCGCGTCAAGCCGAATGTTCCCCAGCAACTTTGGAAACATCTCTTTTCCCATAAAAGGTGCAATTAAAGCAAGCTTCTTTGCCTGATCATGTTCAATCAGATATTCCGACACTTTATGTATAGTTGATTTCGGTAAAAACGGAGCAATTGCAGCAATATTATTCACATCCAGACACTCATCCCGAATACTGTTATCCACAATCCTGTCCAAAGCCTCTTTTTTTATGAACGGGGCGATTGCACAAAGCTTCTTCAAGTTCACATCTGCCATTTCCTCCACTATATTGCTCAAGGTTTCCTTGTCAATAAATGGTGCCAAGCTTACCAGCACAGAAAAAGGTATTTTCCCGCCCTTATTCATTACCTCATTTACTTTGCTCTCAATTTTATCCGGCTCAACCAGCTGACCCACCTGCGCCATTTCTTCCAGTGTGACATCCGCGTCCCCGTCCTGCATCAGTTTTTCTGCAATATCTGTTTCTACCGTCCGTTCCCCAACTAATTCCTCAAAACTGATATTTAAAATCTTACAAAGCTCCGGTAATTTAGAAATATCCGGCATGGAGTTTCCTCTCTCCCAATTCGAAACCGCCTGATAACTGACGCCCATTTCATCCGCCAGATTCATCTGTGTCATATTCATTTTCATCCTTGCATTCTTAATATTACCTGCTACCTCATTTGTATCAAACATTTTGCTACCTCTTTTCATTTAAAATTTTGTTCCACCGGTGTTTACATTGCCAGCATACCTGTTTCACAAACAAATGTACAGCAAGTAACGCTTGAGACGCGCCCCGGCGCAACTCAAGCGTTACTTGAATAAAACACGAGACCGATTTTCTCTTCGTTGTCCCGATTATCACTTCTTCTTGAATACAATAGCACATCTTGAAGGCAGATAACATTGAAATCCGAACTTCTTCTCTGCATTCAGTCCGGTATCGTACGCATACGCCGTATCCACTCTGTTAAAGCCACCGTATACGCCGTCATCCGTAGTAAGAATCGTCTCGTAGGTTCCCGGTTCTCCCACCGGTACAAAATAGCCCTCAAAGGACTTCTCCGGGTGGAAATTAAAGGCAAACACCACATCATCCTTATTATAAATCAGGATTTTATCATCCTGATGAATCCATCTGTTTTCCGCTGTCTTGTTTAGCAAATTTTCATCCTTCAGCAGCTTCACCATAGCCTTGTCGAAGCGGTTCAGCTCGCAGAAGCGTAAGTCCTCGTTATCCACAAGGCTCCATTGTCTGCGGCAATAATGATAGCTCCAGCCGTTACCCTCTCTGGGAAAATCAATCCACTCGGGATGTCCGAATTCATTTCCCATAAAGTTCAGATAACCCTCACCTGCCAGGGATGCCGTCAGCAGACGAATCATCTTATGCAGGGCGATCCCCCTGTCGATGATAATGCTGCCGCCGAATTTATTCATATGGGTATACATCTCCGCATCACACAACCGGAACATAATTGTCTTATCGCCAACCAGCGCCTGGTCATGAGACTCGCAGTAGCCGATATTCTTCTCCTTTGGTCTGCGACCGGTAAGCTCATACCAGAGCTTGTACATATCCCAATGATAATCGTCACATTCCTTAATCATCTTAATCCACATATCGGGCACGCCCATGGAAAGCCGGAAATCAAAGCCAATTCCGCCGTCCTCTACGGGAATACACATTCCCGGCATACCGGACATATCCTCTGCAACAGTCAGCGCATGAGGATTCACCTGATGAATCAACTCGTTCGCCAGCTGCAGATAGGTCACAGCCTCCACATCCGTATTCATGGAGAAATACATATCGTAATTACTGAAAGCACTGCCCAGACCGTGGTCGTTGTAAAGCATGGAGGTAACTCCGTCAAACCGGAAGCCATCGAAATGATAAGTTTCCATCCAGTACTTTAAATTAGACAGCAGGAAATGAAGCACCTCGTTTTTACCGTAGTTAAACAGCTTCGTATCCCACGCACTGTGCTCTCCCTTAGGCCCCTCATGGAAAAACTGATACACCGTACCGTCAAACTCATTCAGTCCCTCATTTGTATTCTTCACAGCATGGGAATGCACCACATCCAGCAGTACCGCGATACCCATTTCATGGGCAGCGTTAATCAGTTCCTTTAGCTCGCGACCATATCCGTAACGGGAGGAAGCCGCAAAGAAATTAGATACCTGATATCCGAAGGAGCCGTAGTAAGGATGCTCCATAATTGCCATAATCTGAATGGTGTTATAGCCCAGTTCCTTAATTCTGGGCAGGATATTCTCCCGAAACTCCCGGTAGCTTCCCACAGCGCCCTTTTCCTGCGCCATACCGATGTGGCACTCATAAATAAAAGGCGTTCTCTCCGGCACAAAGCCCTTGTCCGTCCAGGGGAAGTTCTCCGTATTCTCCTCTACCTCCGCGCACCAAAGGTAGGTTTGCGGATCCTGCACCACCCGGGTCGCCCACGCGGGAACTCTGCGCAGCATCTGTCCCCCATGCATCACAATCGCCTGCACTTTCTGCCCGGCTTTAAGTGCATCTTTCCCCGTAAGCTGCACCTCAAACACACCATTTTCCAGTCGGTTCATGGGACAGGCAAAGGTATCCCACCCGTTAAAATCTCCCGTAAAAAACATAGCTTCGGCAGCAGGCGCCCACTCCCGGTATACCCAGCCGTTCTCTGTAGGATGGATTCCGAAATATTTATACCCGTTGGCAAAGTCCGTAAGCTTTCCCTTTTCTCCCACAAGCTGCTGTTTTTTGGATAAAAACAGCTCCGTACGCAATTCCAAATCCTTCTCGTACGGTGCCAAATACGGGTCGATTTCCAACATCTTCTTCCAGTTATACTCCATATCCCCATCTCCCTGTTTCTGTTTGAATTATATACCCGACAATACCTTCTTCTTTTATTTTACCATATCTTCCGAAAATAAAACAGGGAATCCGCAAAAAGATTCCCTGCACTGTTTCATGCCAAATCGCTTCCGCGCGTCAAGTCTTTCACCCACTTATATTTTCTGTAATGTAACATTACCCAAGGAATTTTCCCCACCTCGTCCAGACAGGTGCAGGCATACACAAAAAGCACCGGCCAGTGAAACACAAACGCACCGAGAAGTGCCAGCGGAATTGCTATCCCCCACATGGTAACCGCCAGACTGTAAACATCAAACATGGTATCTCCGCCTGCCGCAAAAACGCCGTTGATAATAATGGTATTTACGCAACGTCCGATCATGTATACCGACATAATCACCTGCATTCCGATAAAATACTGCTCCGCGGTTTCCGTCAGCACCATAAAACGAACCACAAACGGAGTTACCGCAAGAATTGCCGCCGTAGACAAAAAGCCGCACAAAAAAGAAATTTTCGCCAGACGGTCACCGTAAACCTTTCCGCGCTCCAGCTTTCCCGCACCCAGCTCGTTTCCCACAACGATACCGCCTGCGCTGGCAATGCCGTTGCACAGACAGCACATCATATCTCTCACCACTGCCGCCACGGAATTTGCCGCTGCCGCATCGCTGCCCATGTGTCCCATAATTGCCGTATAGGAAGTAAAACCGATGCCCCAGAAAAGGGACCCGCCCAGAAGCGGGAAGGCACATTTCCCAAAATCCTTTGCAAGCAGCTTATTCCGATGAAACAGTCCGCTCAGCTCCAAGCGGACAAAGCCCCTTTGAAAAGTGGAGCCAACCGCCCATATCAGCTCAATCACTCTTGCCGCCAGTGTAGCCAACGCCGCACCCTCGGCACCCATTGCCGGAAAGCCCAACAGTCCGAAAATAAACACTGCATTCAACCCGATATTTAAAACCACTGCACCGGAGCTGATCCAAGCACTTCTTGCCACCTGCTCTGTCACCTTCATCAATCCCAGATAACACTGGGAAATACCTGTCAACAGATAGGACCAGCCCGCTATTTTTAAATACTTTATACCGATTTCCATCAGAGCGGGCTCATCCGTAAAAATCATCATAAGCTGCCTCGGAAACAGCACACATGCCGCAAAGAACAACGCTGAAACTAATCCGCTCCATCGTAAGCTCATACAAAAGACATCATTGATTGTCTTTTTATCTCCCTTTCCCCAATACTGTGCTCCCAGAATCGCTGCAGCGGAGACAATGGCGCTGATTATCATATTCTGCACAAACTGCACCTGCGTTGCCAGCGATACCGCCGCCATAGAATCCTGCTCTATGCGCCCCAGCATCACCGCATCTCCCGCCGCCACCGCTGACAGCATGAAGCTCTGCAAGGCAATCGGAATCATAATTCGAATCAGTTTTTTGTAAAATTGTTTATCACCAAACAGCTTCTGCTGTCTTTCCTGTGTCATCTCATAGTCTCCTGTAATAGTCCTGCTGCCGCATATTTATTCCATTCTATAACTCCCCCTTCACTTCGTCAACGGATTCTAAACCGGGAAATTAAATCCAGTGCATTTACGGTTCTTTTTAGCGACCCAAATAATGCCGCACAGTTATACGCTGCATTATCCGGTGAATCGGTCTCCCCTGACGACATCGAATTTCGCACACTGGAAGGCGTCCTTTTCGTAGCGAGCAAAAATGACCTTTCCTTCACTGCCCGTAACAGAGTTCTGGTTATCAGCGAACACCAATCCACCTTAAACCGAAACATGCCCCTGAGGAGTGCTATTTATTACGGGCGAACCATGGAAAAACTAATCGACCCCAAGGCACTTTACCGCCGAAAAGAGATTCCTATTCCAACACCTGAGTTTTATGTCTTCTACAATGGGGATGAACACTGTCCGCCCGAGGAAATCCTGAAGCTGTCCGATCTATATCTTGAAAAAACCGCAACCCCTATGCTAGAATTGTACGTAAGGATAATTAACATTAACCTGCCGGAAGGGCATGCACTTTTGGAACAATGTCGCCCCTTGTATGAATATTCGTGGTTTATTCAGAGAATCAAAGAGTACCTGTCGGCAGGTCTGGAACGCGACAATGCCATCACACTGGCAATCAAGGATTGCCGAAAGGAAGGTATTCTGTCGAACTTTGTGCAAAGGCACGGATCGGAGGCTGTGAATATGTTATTTACCCAATTCAACATGGAAGACGCTCTGGAAGTCAACTACGAAGAAGGCTTTGAGGATGGTGCCATGCACAAATTAATTCGGCAGGTATGCAAGAAACTGGAAAAAGGAATGTCCCCCGCAGAAATTGCCGATATGCTGGAAGAGGATATCGACCTTATCTCTAAAATCTGCTCCGTAGTACAAAGCTGCGGCTCCAAAGCGGACATACGAGAGATTTGCCGACTGATAAACCGATAACACGCAAAAGCGGGAGAACTCTGCCGAATAGAGTTTTCCCGCTTTCTTTCCGAAGAATAATGTTAATGAATATCCTTCCTTGTATACTTCATATACGCCGCGATAATCCCCGCCACACATATCACCATACCGATAATAAGCTTTGCACCATCAAGCCGTACCTGATTCACAATTTCAGCGCCCTCACAATATCCAAAGGGCGTTATGTATTTCAAAAATTCTGCACTTTTTGATATATTGGAAATCAGATTTAAAAAATACATTATAACCGCAATGCCCAGCCCGATGCCTACGCTGCTCTTGCGCAAAAAGGCTGATATGCCAAAGCAGATACCGGCAAGTTCAATTTGCAGCAAATAATACGCCAGATGCAGAAGTGATATTTCCTTCCACGGTATTTCTTCGCCAATCATCCCGATAGATGCTACGGAAAGTACATATATCACTAGGTTCATAGCCGTAATCTGTAAAAATACCGCCAGCAGTTTTTCTGTAATAACCCGTGCTCTGCTTACCGGATGCACCAGCAGAAATTCAGCGGTTCTTGCACTCTCCTCCTTGCTCAATACGTCTGCTCCGCAAAGGGCGGAAAAGAAGGCTCCGCCAAGGCCCAATACATTACCGCATTCAATGGCATAAAACCCTGTCAACGTTCCAAAATTCAGTTGGTCCATCCCGAACGCTGCCGTAAAAATTCCCATAGAAGAAAACATCTCGCTAATCCCTTCCATTTCCCCCTTCATCTCCGGGAACAGGAACACGCAAACAGCCAACAGGAAGCCGATTGCAATCGTCCAAATCAGGAAAGTACGTCCCCCCTGTCTCAATTCATGCTTTATCATCGTCATATCTGCTCTCTCCTCTTCTCATAATAGTGCATAAATATTTCTTCCAAATCCGGCTCCGACACGGATAAGTCCGTAATGTTTCCTTCTGTCAGCTTCTGTAACAGTTCCTGAATACCACCACTATAAAGAAAGCTTACGGAGTCACCCTCTTTTCGCATATCACGGATTCCGTCTAAACCGGAAACATCTATCGCCCCCTGTAACGATACGCGTTTTGCATTGGTTTTAGAAAGTGCTTCCACGCTGTCACAGGCGATAATTTTTCCCTCCCGGATAATCGCTGCCCTTGTGCAATTCCGTTGTATCTCGGACAGAATATGACTGGAAAGAAACACTGTGGTTCCCTGTCGGTTTTTCTCTCTGATGATTTCAAAGAATTCCCGTTGCATCAGAGGGTCCAGGCCTCCGGTGGGCTCATCCAGTATCAATAACTCAGGATTACTCTGCAATGCACACACAATGGCAACCTTTTTGCGATTACCAAAAGATAGCTCATCCACCTTACGATTCCTGTCCAACTGCAGTCTGTCGCACAGCTTTTTTGCTTCCTCTGTACAGTCTTTTTTCCGTAAATCCGCAGAAAACTTTAACACGTCTTTTACCTGCATTCTCGGATAAAACACCGCCTCGGAAGGCAGATATCCCACGTTCTGTAAAATTTTTTCCTTTTCTTTCTGAATATCCTTTCCGAAAATCCACGCATTGCCGTCTGTGGGGGAAATCAGCCCCAGAAGCGTACGGATTGTGGTCGATTTACCCGCTCCGTTCGGTCCTATAAATCCAAAGCATTCTCCCTTCTCCACTGTCAGATTCAGTTCAACAATACCTCGCGCCTTGCCATAATATTTTGTCAGGTTTTTGGTTCTTATTACTTCCATTTTTCTACTCCCTCCGAAGATAAATACTTTTCCAAAAATCAATCAGTCTTTTGAAATCAATCTCCAACTTATCGATGTCGAGCTTTCCATGATTTAATGCTTCCAGCAGATACCCTTCCGATGCCCAGTACATTTCTTTATACATCATATCAATATCAAGGTCCTGTTTAAACTGCTCCGGTTTAAATTCAATTCTCTTTTTGACTGCATTTTCCTGTCGATGGCGCTCATAACTCTTTCTGATGTCTGCGCACACCTCCGGGTTCTCCTCATAAAAGGCCTTAATGGTGAAATTGCCCATATCAGGGTAAAGACGCATTATGTCCATCTTAGCGCGCATACCGCGCTCCATGCTCGCAAAAAGCTCCTTTTGCGCATAGCAATCATACTTTGTCATAAATTCTATCGTTGTCTCCGCACTCTTTTCCCACAGAAACAGATAAAGCTCTTTCTTATTATGAAAGTAGTGAAACAGCAATGATTTACTGATTCCGGCTGCATCCGCAATTTCGCTCATGGGACTGTTTTTATAAGAGTTTCTTGAAAATACTCTGTATCCCGCGTTGATAATCGCCTGTTGCTTTTTCTCCGGCAGTGCAAAAAACTTTTCATTCATACCCATCCTCCCGCTAACCGTATCGGTTAATATTCATTATAATCCATTGACCGTTTTTGAGAAGACCCCTTGGGACGTTAATTCATAAACTTTGTCACACACCTCTGCAATGTACTTTCTGTCATGGGAAATGCTGATAATCGCACCCGGAAACTCTGCCAGCATCCGGCGAATCACAGGCCCCGACAAGGGCGAAAAGTTGCGGGTTGGTTCATCCAGTATCAGCACATTTGCGCCCGACAGGCTCATTTTAAGCAACAGCACCTTCGCCTTCTGCCCTCCGGACAGCCGGGCTATGGGATGCCCCATTTCTTCCGGGGTATATTTTAGGGAGCCCAGATACGTTCTGATGCGGGTTTGCTCTTCCTTATCTCCCGAAATACTCAGGTATTCTACCGGCGTTACATCCATCTCCAGCAGTTCTTCATAATTTTGCGGCATATATTCCGCATGAATATCATCCCTTTGCAGAAGCTGCTTTGCAATCCGGCGAAGTAAAGTTGTCTTCCCTACACCGTTTTTCCCCACAATACAAATCTTTTCGTTCCCCCGCACCTGCAGGTGCACCTCCTTCGACAGTTCTCTGCTGCCGTCTGCGGTAAGAAGCGACGGCAAGGAAATATCCAACACCGTTTTCCCCGAGGGCAGTTTTTCAGTATTCTCTCCCAGCTTAAAGAAAATTGCCGTTTCCTCCTCGGGCATCTGTGTCATGTTTTCCGCTTCTCTGTCAAAGCGTTTCTCCATACTCTTAACTGACTTCATTTTCTTTTTCAGCAGTCGTCCCACTCCGTCCCGCTCTGCCTTCGATATGTTATCCAGCCGATTAGAAACCTTCTGTTCCAGCCGTTTCAGCTTCTCCTCTTTCACTCTCTGTTCCCGCCTCTCACTTTCCGCACGCATCTCCTGCCTCGCAAAATGAAGCTGCCGCTCCTCCACATACTGTAAATAGGGTATATGCGCCACGGTGTAGCGGCTCTGGGTTTTACGGCGCAGCTGCTCCAAATGAATTACAACATTCGCTGTTTTCTCAATGAGCGCTTCGTCATGGGATATATATAGTACAATATAGGGCCACTGCAAAATCATTTCCTCCAGCCACTCCAAGGTCTCCATATCGATATCATTGGATGGCTCATCCAACAAAAGCACTGTAGGTTCCGTAAGCAGCAGTCGCATCATCTGTGCCTTTACCTTTTCTCCGCCGGACAAGCTTTGCATCCTCCTGTCCTCGTAAAAGAAATCCATGGGAACATGAAAATCATGCGCAAGCCGCCCCAACTCCTTAGGTGTCTTTTCAAAAAACAGCGGCTCCTCCATGAAAAATTCGCATATGGTCTTCTCCTTATCTCTATCCGGCAGTTCCTGCGGAAGATAGCCAAACCGCTCATTGTTCATCACCCGCTCTCCGCTCCCTACTGCATAGTCTTCTATCATCTGCGGGTCATAAATCCATTTCATCAAAGTAGATTTACCGTTTCCCTCCTCTCCGATAACAACCGCTTTATCACCGTAATTCAGCACACAGGAGAAATCCTGTACCATTGTCCTTAAATCCTTTTTATGTGTAATATTTATTTTCTTTACCTGTAACATAATCCTTCCCTACCTTTCTGTGACCTAAAGTTTCTGCGTCACAGACGCATCCTCCGGGAACGCTTTCTGCATTTATAAGAATGCCTTTCACACGCTGGTGCGCCAAGGTCTTTCCTACAATAAAAAAAGTCCGCTTGCATATGCAAAACAGACTCATACTCAAATAAACCCTATACAATTAATCCCTCAATCAGGGGATACTGCACAGCTGCTACGGTTTTCTGATGAATACGATAATCCAATTCGGCATACGCAAACAAGCCTGTCCCACAGGTCACGCTAATTCCTTGTTTGCTTCGTCAAATCAAACTATCTGCTACTCATCTTTTCACCCTACACAGCACGGTGCCTTTCTTTGAATTATCCTGATGTTACCACAAAACCCGTGATTTCGCAATCTTTCTTTCAACGGGATACGAATTATTTTTGGCGCAGTCAGCAGTTGTCCTCAATCAGCTGCTTTGCCCAACTCTCAACCAGCTCATTCTCTCCAAACACAAACTCCTGCCCTCGACAGGCCGATTGAAAATATCCGTCCTTCCAAGATTTTTCACTGTGATAGGTAAGCGGAATTCCTTTAAACTCTGATGGCAGTTCCCAGCGGCTTCGGCTCATGCCATCCTTTGTCAAAATTAAATTCCGACTTGCTTTGGGAAAAATGCCATAGCCCTTGATTCGACTATTCCATGAAGCCGCCTCTCTTCCCACATAAATGCAATTACTGGGTCTGTTAATCCGCCTTTCTATCGCATGGGGATGATAGGTAAG